>JAFQLL010000055.1 GCA_017414645.1 Clostridia bacterium
TCGAACCCGGGACACCCTGATTAAGAGTCAGGTGCTCTACCAACTGAGCTAATGGTCCATTTAATTGGAGCTGCCTAGCAGATTCGAACTGCCGACCTCTTCCTTACCAAGGAAGTGCTCTGCCTGCTGAGCTAAGGCAGCATATCTGTTAGTGGTCACTCACAACAATAGTTATTATACACACCTTAAAGCCATTTGTCAACACTTTTTTTGAAAAAAATCCAACTTTTTTATTGCGTCAAATTACAGCCTTAATTAAGGGTTTTTTATGAACAAAGTGTCTCCGACACTCTCTGACGATAGTTGCAATTAAAGCAAACAGAGGAGAAAACACTTTGTAATGCCATATGCGTTTTCCGAGCCTCGCGAGGAAATTCTCGCATGGAAATAAAATCAAATTTATTTTTTGCCTTATAGGAAATACGCAATTTCCTATAAGGCAAAAAAGGCATCCGCAAAATTGCGGACGCCTTTAAAATTTTAATTATTATTTTACCTCTACGGGGATTGTCTGACTTGTAGAGTTGCCTGCAAAGTCTGTAACAATAATTGCTACATTGTATGTGCCTGCAACAGTAACGTCAAGCTCAGAAACATCGGCAGAAACCATTGTCTTAAGGTCAATACCGTTTTCGTCGAGAGCTTCTTCTACGAACAAGTCTGCCCACTTAACTGTGGATGTGTCGGCATTAAGTGCTACTGTGCCGTACTCTTCCTTAATCTTGAGGGTGGGAGCCTGTGTACCGTTCTGGTCGTAAATGTACGCTGTGTAGGTAGATTCTCTGGTATTGCCCTGAGAGTCGGTAACCTTTACGATAACGCCCTTGTCATACTTACCAACCTTATTAAAGTCGATACCTGTAGTGCTTGTTGTGCCGTCATCGTTGGCTGTTTCATTATATTCATATTCGATGAACATTCTGTCGGCAACAAATTCGGGTTCAACCTCTTCCCCGTTTTCGTCTTCCATTGCAACAGAAGCCTTAATCATAATATCGCCATACATTGTAACTGTATTGCCTTCAGCGTCTGTGCCTTCGTATTCTTCCTGCTTGATTTCGTACTCGCCGTCAACGTTATCGCTTGCCTTGAACATTGCGCCCCAGTTAATGGTGCGGGGGTCTGTTCCCTGCTCGAATACGATAATGCCGCTATCCGCCTGAGAAACACCGGGAAGTGTTGTGTCAACAGCACCGTCGCCCTTAAGTGCATTCTGAATATTGTTAAGAGAATCTGTAACAAGGTTTTCATTAGCCTTTACATATACGGGGTACTTTGAAGCACCGGGTACAGCAAATGCTGCCTTACCGAAAATGTTTACGCCCCATCTTTCGTGAATGTTCATGCCTTCGCAGAATTCATTTTCCTTGAGGGAGCCTAACATCTTGAAAATTTCAAGGTTCTTATCGCCGATTTCTTCGTGGAAAATATCAATACCGAAAGCAACGGCTTCGTTTGCAGCCATAGTTTCACGGTATTCAGCAATAGTTTCAACACCGCCATAGTTCTTGTAGAACTCTGTTCTGTACATTGCATAAGCTTCGAGTGCAAGACGGCTTACGTCCTTGTCGTGACCGCGAAGAAGACCTACGCTGTCGGCACAGGAGATTGCAATGTTGTATTTATAGTCTTTATCCATATGGACATCGTTGTTGTATTTCTTGAAGGGAACGTTGTCGGGACGGGGGAAGAAAATGATACCCATACTTTCGCCACGTTCTGCCAATGCTGTGGAGGAAGAGCCCATCTTCCATCTCGCACAGTTATTGAATACACATTCGCCTCTTGTAAAGGCTTCTACCGACTGAAGGTAGCCGCAGCCATTATTCTTACCGTATTCAGCTACACAGCAGTCCATGAGGCCGTCTTCGATAAGGTCTGAAAGGTATTCTGCACCTTCAATAGCTTCAGGGGAAGTAAAGTTCATGCCTTCACCGTCGTATATATAACCACCGCTGGAATGAACAGCCTGGATAGCTGTGTAGTAGTATCTTGCGTCAAAAGGAACAATATCTGCGCCTGAAGGAGCCTTTTTACCTGCATAGTACTTATCTATAGTTTCAAGATACCAGCGGAACTTGCTCCAGGTCCAATCGCCACGCTCATACATTTCGGCAGGATAAAGAGTTGTGCCGTCTGCCTCCTTGAATTCGGGAATAGCTTCGAGCATTGTTGCATTGTAAACAATGGGCCAGTCTGTTATGTACAAAAGGTCACGGTTAAGAAGATAGTAGTGACCGAAGGTTTTACTCATTGTGAGCCACTGATAGTCTTCAGGTTCGAAAATATCCATAAATTCGTCAAGAGGCTGGAGAACGTTCTGTACCATTACTCTGCCCTGGAAGCCGTTGGACAAAACAGCAATGTGACAGTAGGGGTCGCCTGCAAGAACAGTCTGCAAGCAGTCCTGTGTAACACCGCTGGGCCAGTTCTTCCACTTGATATCAACGCCGAGCTCTTCCTTAACTGTTGCAAGTGCCTTAAGGGCAGCTCTCTGCTTAACAGGGTCCATAACGCCCTCGCCTGTAATTTCACTTACCCAGTTGGGGTCATCCTCCTGCATGTAGTGGTGACCAATGTAGATTGTGTCGGTCACATTGCTGACTTCGCCCTCACTATTTGTGCAGGCTGAAAGAAGAGCAATAATCATAATGGCAGCCAACAAATATGATGCAACTTTTTTAAATCTGTTTGTCATCAGACATCCCTCCAAATGTAACTTTTTTCATGTCATCATAATTATATAATAATACTTTTTTTTAGGTTAGTCAAGTACCCAAAACCTCTTTTGCAATGTCGGCAGACCGTTTTGCATCATGAGCATAAAAATCTGCCCCGATAGCTTTTGCATAATCCTCCGTAAGCACCGCACCACCGCACATAATGGTAGTTTCAACCTTGCTTTCACGAATAAGGCGGATGGTTTCTTCCATGCTTTTAAGAGTTGTTGTCATGAGTGCCGAAAGACCTACGAGCTTTACATTTTCTTTCTTTACACATTCGACAACATCTTCGGGCTTTACATCCTTGCCAAGGTCAATTACCTCGTAGCCGTAGTTTTCCAGAATGACCTTTACAATGTTTTTGCCTATGTCGTGAATGTCGCCCTTTACGGTGGCAAGAACAATTTTGCCTTTTTTAACTGTGTTGCCCTTTCCCGAAAGGGATTTTTTTATAACCTCGAAGGCTTCCTTTGCAGCATTTGCAGCACCTAAAAGCTGAGGCAGGAAAAACTTGCCCTTTTCAAACTTCTCCCCTGCTTTATCAAGAGCCGGAATGAGATGTTCGTTCACAACAGTAAGCTCATCCTTTGTTAAAAGAAGCTCCTCGCACTTTTTAGCCGCTTCACCCTTGAGGCCTTTTAAAATGGCGCTTTCAATGGTTTCGGTTTTTTCATCGGCTTTAACCTCGGTTTTTACCTCTGCCATTTTTTCGGTATATATTCTGCAGCCTTTATCCTTGCCTGAAAGCGCCGCGTGCGCATACACAGCACCCATCATAGCCTCGTCCGAGGGGTTAAGAATGGGCATTGTAAGACCGTATTCCAATGCAAGGGTAAGAAAAGCACAGTTCACCTTCTGCCTTTGGGGCAAACCGAAGGAAATGTTCGACACACCTAAAACGGTTTTTAAGCCCATTTCCTCGTTCACATACTTAAGCGCCTTTAAGGTTTCGTACATGCCCTCCTGCTCGGTTGAAATGGTAAGGGTTAAGGTGTCAACAAAAACATCTTCCTTTTTAATGCCGTATTCTGTAGCTTTCTTAAGAATTTTTTCTGCAATGGCAACCCTTCCCTGCCATGTAGAAGGAATCCCGTTTTCATCCAATGTAAGTGCAACAACCGCCGCACCGTACTTTTTTACAATGGGCAGGATTGCATCAAGCACACTATCCTCGCCGTTAACAGAGTTTACAATTGCTTTACCGTTGTAAACCCTTAAGCCCGCCTCAATAGCCTTGGGCATTGTTGAGTCGATCTGTAAGGGAAGACTTGTTACCGACTGGATTGCCTTTACGCACTTTGCCATCATGGCAGCTTCATCAACACCTGGTGCACCCACATTCACGTCGAGAATGTCGCTGCCTGCCTCTGTTTCGGAAACGGCAGTAGAGAGAATGTAGTCCATGTCATTATTTTTCAAGGCTTCACGAAGCACCTTTTTGCCTGTGGGGTTAATTCTTTCGCCAATAACCTTGACCGAATCGATAACCACAGCCTGACTGCCTGAGCACACAACGCTTTCCTTTATCGCATTCGTCTTATGCCTCTCAAGCCCTGTAAAGCTTTTTTTAAGGCATTTTATGTATTCGGGTGTTGTGCCGCAGCAGCCACCAATAAACATGGCGCCAATTGCTGCAAATTTTGTCATGCTCGTTGCAAATGCTTCTGCCGATACATTATAGAGCCCGCTTTCCGGGTCCGGAAGGCCTGCATTTGCCTTTATAACAAGAGGCAGATTTGTAAAACGGCTCATTTCCTCAGCTATGGGAAAAATTTCGTCAGGGCCAAGGGAGCAGTTTATGCCCACAGCATCAACAGAAAGTGCACTTAAGGTTATTGCCGCACTTGCTGCACTGCTGCCTGAGAAGGTTCTGCCGTTTTTTTCAAAGCTCATGGTTACAATTACGGGAAGATTGCTGTTTTCCTTTGCCGCAAGAGCTGCCGCCTTTGCTTCGTACAAATCGGTCATGGTTTCGATAACGATAATTTCACAGCCTGCCTTTTCACCTGCAACAACCATTTCGGAAAAAGCCTCGTATGCTTCTTCAAAGCTTAAACTGCCGTTAGGCTCAAGCATTTCGCCCAAAGGGCCGATATCGAGAGCAACCCTTGCCTTGTCACCTGCTGCTTTTTTTGCTATTTCAATATTTTTTGTAATAATCTCTTCCACGCTTTTGCCTGCGCCTGCCATTTTAAAGCGGTTTGCACCAAAGGTGTTGGCATAGATAACATCGCTGCCGCTTTCTATGTACATGCGGTGAACCTTTTCGACCGCTTCAGGGTTTTCAAAAGCAAATATTTCGGGCTTCTGCCCACTTTCAAGTCCGTTTTGCTGGAGCATGGTACCCATGGCACCGTCTAAGAAAACAAACTGTCTGTCATTAAACAAATTCACAATATCACTTCTTTGCATCAGATACTTCTTTCTTCATTTTCTTAATTTCCTCTTCGCCTACTGCTACGGAGCAGCTTGCAACAGCACCGTCCTCTGTTACGGCACTTATGATTGCTCTGCCCTCGCCAACGGCAACAATGCGCCCGTTTTTAACAATTGCAATTGCTTTGTCGGAGCTTCTCCAGTTAACCGTACCTGCGTCCGTATTTCCAACCGCATAGGTAAGGGTGTAGTCCTCACCCACATTGAGGTAAACGTTTTTATCGCTTACAATTACGCTTGTTTTTGCCGAAGGTGAGGTTACGGGCACAGGAGAGGTGAACTTACCTGCTTCAACACCATCGCCACCTTCGCTCTGTTCAATTACGGGAATTTCAGCATTGTCGGTTTTAGGTACAGCCTTAGGCTTGACATCTGCAGGCACATTCTTTATTCGCACCTTACAGCTACCTTCAACACCGTTAAGGGCAGTTGCCTTGATTTCGGCAATACCGTTGCCCCAAACGGTTACAACACCGTTTGCATCAACCGTTGCCAGAAGCTCGTCAGAAGAGCTCCATGTGAGCTTTTCGTCGGTTGCAGGTGTGCATGTAGCACGAAGATTAACGGTGCTTCCCGATTCGTAGTTAACGGTAATGTCATTAGAGTCGGAAAAAATGCTTGTTACTTTAATGCTTTCAACAAGTGACTGCCCGGGCTTTACGTCAACAACGCAGGTCATGGTTTCGCCGTTGGCAAGGGTTGCCGTAATGGCAACGGGACCTATTGCCACAGCATTAACCAAGCCATCGTTTGTTACGGTTGCAATTGCCGTAGAGGATGATGACCAGCTCACGTTTCCGGCATAGTTGAGCACGCTCAGCTGAGAGCTTTCGCCAAGCTGAATGGTTAACGCGGTTGCAGACAATGCTGCTTTTTCTGCCTGTGCTTCGGTGTCGGGTTTTCCGCATGCAGCCATTGTACACACAACCATTACTAAACAAATAACTAATATAATAAACCTTTTCATATTCCTTACCTGCCCTTTCAAAGCGGAAGCTTACATAGCATCGATACATGCTCTGTCGAACACGTTTCCAACAATTATGTCCTTGAATGCAATGTGCACCGGGTCTTCCTGATAAGAGTTAATATCCTCCAGTGTTTCAAATTCGCAGTAAAGGCACAAGTCGTACTTTTCCTGACTATTCACATTTTTAATAAGCTCAGCTTTTATAAGCCCTTTTATGTTGCCGTTCATGTTTTCTGCCGCCTTTAAAAGCTTACCAAAAAGCTCAGCTCTGTCTTCCAAAGACAGCTCTGCCTTATATTTCCACATTACGATATGTCTGATCATTATAATCCACCTTTACATATTTATAGATATTAATATTATAACACGGCAGACGCAATAAATAAAGTGTTTTTTTCGCTCCGCTGCACATAATAGCTTTACAGCATTCAGGAGGCAAGCATGAAAAAAGGTTCAGCTTTATTTATCACAGGCGGAGGCGGTTATTGCCTTATTGAAATTTTATGGCGGGGCTACACACATTGGAGCATGTTTCTTTTAGGAGGCACTTGTTTTCTTTTACTTTGTTTTACCTTCAGCCGCATTTACAATTACCCGCTTCTTTTAAAAGCAATAATCGGCGGTGGTATAATAACCGCCGCCGAATTTATAACAGGTTTAATTGTAAATATAGCTCTTAAGTGGAACGTATGGGACTACTCCGCTTCGCCCTTTAACCTTTTAGGACAAATTTGCCTGCCCTATTCCGTGTTGTGGGTTTTGCTCTGCATACCCATTGCCCTTTTAATGAAGGCTTTCGTAAAAAATGTCTGAAAGAGCGCAAAAGTCTTCCATGGAAAGCTTTTCGCCGCGGATGGTAGCGTCCTTACCAATTTTTTCAACAGCCTTTGTAACCTCTTCCTTGCTGCCGAAGCAGCCTGCATTGCAAAGAGAATTTACAAGGGTTTTTCTTCTTTGGGCAAATGCTGCCTTTATAACACGGAAAAACATTTTTTCGTCCTTAGGGGTCACCTTAGGTGTTTCGCGGATAACCATTTCAATAACTGCACTGTCAACCTTAGGTGAAGGAATGAACTTTTCCTTCCCTACGTTACATATTATGCGTGCGTCGGCACGATACTGCACACCAAGGGTAACCGCACCGTATTCCTTGCCGCCGGGAGTTGCGCAAAAACGCTCGGCAACCTCCTTCTGCACCATTATAACAATTTTCTTAAAACCGTAATTGCCTTCAAGAAGCTTCATAACGATTGGTGTTGTTATATAATAAGGCAGGTTTGCCGCCACAGAAACCCTTCCGTCGAATTCTTCTTCAATTATTTTTCCAATATCGGCCTTCATACAGTCTTCCCAATGAAGCTTTATGTTGTCAAAGCCTGTAAGAGTTTCGTTAAGCACCTTTTCAAGCCTTTGGTCAAGCTCAATGGAAACAACCTTCTTTGCTCTCTGACCAAGGGCTGCAGTAAGTGTGCCGAAGCCCGGACCGATTTCGATAACGCCCTCAACGCCTTCTGCGGCAGTTGCCGAAATTGTGTCAATAACCAGGCTGTCGGTTAAAAAGTTCTGACCCATGTCCTTTGAAAATTTAAAACCGTATTTATTGCAAAGATATTTTACTACATCAATATTTGTTAAATCCAGCATGTAATACACCTCACTTATTCTTATTTTAACCTTTTAAAGCGTAAAAGTAAGAACAAAGTGTCTCCGACACTCTCTGACGATAGTTGCAATTAAAGTAAACAGAGGAGAAAACACTTTGTAATGCCTTTGTAGCTTTTCCGAGTCTTGCGAGGAAATTCTCGCACGGCAATAATATAAAATTTATTTTTCTCCTTATAGGGAATGCGCAATTTCCTATAAGGAGAAAAAGTCTCGGATTGTTCCGAGACTTTTATTTTTTAGAAAATATAAACTCTTACCTGTCTTCTGCCGAACTGGAAGCATTCGCTCTTTGTGTTCATGGCAAGGTCAACCTTGTTGCCCTTAATTGCTCCGCCTGTGTCGGCTGCGATGCAGTAGCCGTATACATACTTACCGTCTAAGGATTCGATGTAAAGCTTTGTTCCCAAAGGAATCTGTCTGCGGTCAACTGCTACAACACCAACTCTAAACATCATGCCGGAGGCTGTAATGCCGTCAGACTTGCCGCACTCGTCGGCTGCAGATGTGTAAGCTGTTGCTTCACATGTGATAACTCGCTTTGCCTGAGAAAGGTCAAGACCGAAGTCCATTGTGGACATTGCGCTTACCTTAGGCTTAACAGCAACTGTCATGCCGTTTTTGATAGGTGTATCAGCAGCGGGGCTTACCTTTTCTGTTGCGTTTACAACAACGCCCATTTCCTTAAGGAAGTCGCCTACTGTTTCGCTGTGTGTGTAATATTCAAGAGCTGTGCCATTCTTGGAGAAGGTTACACGGTTAGCTCTTGTAACAAAAATTTCAATGCCGTCGTAAATGTGTTCGTCTCTTTCGGGGAAGCATCCATCAGCAACACCCAAAGGAGCGGAGAAATCTTCCATTACCTGGCTTACTGTCTGCGCATGTGTAATGGAGCCGTAAGTATTGCCTTCGTCATGTATTGTAACATACTTCGCAACGTTTACTACTATCTTCATGCCATCAACAACAGGAGCAGTCTTTGCATGGCTCACGTAGTCGTTTGCTTTTATCTGGATACCTTCAATGGCAAGAAATTCTTCAACTGTACCTGCCAATGTTGCGTAGCTGTATACTGTGCCGTCATAATTCAATGTAATAATTGCAGGATTTTCTTCTACAGCGGCTGTGAAGATGCTTATCGACATAAGTGCGCAAAGCACAAATGCAACAATTCTTTTCTTTGCAGCTATAGTTCTGTTCATAATACTTTTCATAATCTACCTCATTTCCGGTTGCCGTATTCATAATTTGCGGTTTCCTTTATTTAGCGCCGAACCTTAATTTTTACAGGTTCTCGCAATGGTCGACTTTGACTGCAATAGGCATTATATTCATTTTCAAGGTGTTTGTCAATACTTTTTCGCAATTTTGTGATATTTTTGTAACAATTGTTTAATTTTTTAACACTTTTCGGGGTCATTTAATGCCATTCGGGGTCATTTTTACCCTGTTTTTTACGATTGCATTGTGCACTTTTTTATGATATAATACTACTTAAGGTGCGAAAAGTCGTCAAAATGACGTTTTTTCACCCCTGCTGACAAGCCTGGTTTAATATATGCAGACTTATTAAAAATTATTAACAGGGGAGTAAAATTTATGAAACGGATTTATGGGTTATTATTTGTAACAATTTTAATATTTCTGATTCCTGTAATAGCAGGTGCCGAATGCAACATTATGATTGACGGCGAAATGCTTTTATGCTACGACACAAACGGCACTTTAGTTGAGCCTTTTGTGCACGAAGGCACAACCTATGTTCCCGTGCGAGCTGTTGCACAGGCCTTCGACACAACAGTTTCCTGGGACCAGGAAACAAAAACCGTTCACCTTGGAGAAATGGGCGGCGAGCCAACCCTGGGCGACGAAATCAACATATATTACAATGGCGAAGAATATATCTGCAGTGACGTAAACGGAAACAGAGTATTTCCCATTTTGCGCGAGGGTACAACCTACCTTCCCATAAGAAGTATTGCTTCGCTTTTCGGCAAAAGCATTTACTGGGACAATTTTATGCAAACTGCCACTCTTACAACAACACCCTCTGAAGCAAGCGTGGAATATTTGGCAAGCAGCATTACAAACACTTCTACACTTGCAAATGTAACAGCAAACCTTACAATACATGGAACAACACATTACAACGGCTTACCATTTTCGGAAAAAGAATATACAGGCTCTGCCCCCTACTCTGGCGAAGGCTTCAGCCTCAACACCATTCTTCCTGAAAATTACAAAAACAACATGGCATACCTCGGTAGCGGAAGCTACTTTATTGTAGCCCCTTCAACAAGCTTTGTTTCCGAAAAGCTTATCAAAGCTCTTTCCATACAGCAGACACCCACAGAATATTCTTCATTATATATATACCTCTCCACTCAGGGTGGCTTCATAACCGATATTACAATAAACCTTTCGGGCAAGGCCTCCTACAGCGGAATTACCCTTGACCAAACAATTTCTGTAAGGGCAGATCTGAGTTATCCGGAAGGCTTCGAGTTTCCCATAACACCTTACCCCGACAGACCTCTTGGTGAAAATGAAAAGCCCGTGTCGGCAGCAACAGGCGAAAATTCGGATTCTGAAATGATAAACGCTATTGTAAAAGCTTATGTGGACAATCTCGTAAATGCAAAGCCTTCAAAAATTTTTGAGCTGTCTTATCCCAAGGACTATGTTAGCCGGTTTTCCAACAAAAACAAAAATCAGGTTAATGTAGAATTTGACAAAATTTCAAAGAGCCTTGCAAAGCGCTTTGAAAATGCCGACGGCAGCTTCGCATTGAACGCATTGGTGTATGTAGAGGTTAATGAAGAATCCAACGAGGAAGCAGCTGCAAAGGCAGAAATAAGCATTAACCTTTCCGAGGGCGACGAAACACAGCTTGAAGATGTTGAAATAAGGCTCGTTAAAAAGGACGGCAAATGGTATCTTGACATTAATTCGGCAATGGAATTGTACAATAAATGATAAAAAGACAAAGGCACTATCGAGCGATAGTGCCTTTTAATTTATACATTCAATACAGATTTTAAGAAGCCCTGTGTTCTTTCGTCCTTGGGGTTTGAGAAAATTTCATCGGGGGTGCCCTGTTCTACGATTGCACCCTCTGCCATGAAGATTACACGGTCTGCAACCTCCTTGGCAAAGCCCATTTCGTGTGTTACCACAACCATGGTCATGCCTTCCTTGGCAAGGTTTTTCATAACAGCCAATACCTCGCCTACCATTTCGGGGTCAAGCGCACTTGTAGGCTCGTCGAAAAGCATTACCTCAGGGTTCATGCAAAGAGCACGCACAATTGCAACTCTCTGCTTCTGACCGCCTGACAATTGAATGGGGTATGCCTTTGCTCTGTCCTTAAGACCAACTCTCTGGAGCAAATCCATAGCCTTTTTTTCGGCTTCCGCCTTGGGAACATGCTTTACCTTAACGGGAGCCAGGGTCATATTTTCAATAATTGTTTTATGAGGGAAAAGGTTAAAGTGCTGGAAAACCATACCCATGCGCTGACGGTGCAAATCAAGGTTAAGCTTTACCATTCTGCCCTTTTCATTACGGATTTTTTTAGCGGTTATATCCACCCCGTCAAAGAAAATGCTTCCGTCTGTGGGCACCTCGGTAAGGTTAAGAGAACGAAGCAGGGTGCTTTTGCCGCTACCCGAGGGGCCGATTACAACCAGCACCTCGCCCTTACGAATATCGAGGCTGACATCGTCAAGAGCCTTGATTTCGCCCTTGTTGTAATACTTCTTCAAGTTTTTAACCGAAATGATTACATCGCTTCCGGTGGAGGAAAGGTTATCTCTTGTTTCCACGGCTCATCCTCCTTTCGAAGTATGCAATAATCTTACTTGTGGGGAAGCACAGACAGAAGTACAGCACAGTTGCCACCAGTAAGGGCTCCATTATAATGAACAGCGCACCCTTAGAGGCGTTAACTGCCGACATAATGTCCTGTACACCGATTGTGTAAGTAATAGCAGATTCCTTTATAATTACAACAAACTCGTTAGCTATCGCAGGAAGAATGTTGCGTATTGCCTGGGGCAGAACAATGTACATAAGTGTTTGTCCGCTGCTTAAGCCCAAAGACCTTGCAGCTTCACTTTGTCCGCCGTCAATGCTCTGTATGCCGGAACGGATAATTTCGCAAAGATAAGCGGCAGAGTTCATGCCAAGAGCTACAACGCCCGGGAAGAAACGGTCAAAACGTATGAAGCCGAGCAGCTTTATGCCGGGAAGATCAATCAGCGAGCCGAACACACCGTAGTAAATGATAAATATCTGCACAATTACAGGTGTGGACCTGATAATTTCAACGTAAACAGTGGCAAGAAAAGAAATCGGATTAAATTTGCTGATTGTAAGAAGAAGCCCGCCCTTGCGAAGCTTGCCATCCCTACCTATTGATAAAAAGCGTAAAGGGCGGAAATCGCTCAAACGCATCATGGCAAGAACATTACCAAGCAAAAAACCGATAACAACAGTCAGAAGGCTCAATAAAATGGTAACAATAATGCCCTGCTTAAAGAGCTCCGCATAAGGTAAAATACGCGGAAAATTAGATAATTTTATAAAACCATCCACACTAAAGCGCTCCTTTCAGAATATATTTCAGACTTATTAATGCCCAAAATTCCCCCCTGTAAATACAGGGAGGAATTCAAGAATGCTTTTAATAATACCTGTTATTCAAGAAGACCTTCAACGATTTCGCCTTCTGCAAGAGTCTGAGCCTGAGCTACGAAGTCAGCAAATGTGCCTTCCTCAACGCACTTTGTCAAAGCTGCATTGATTGCTGCGAGCAGCTCTTCGTTACCCTTGGGAACACCGATAACGTTGCCTTCAGCTTCGTAGGGAACTTCGCATACGAGTACAAGGTCGGGATAGTTCTTCTGGTAGCTTTCAGCTACATCCCATTCGATGTAAGCACCGTCGAGCTTACCGCCGATGAGTTCAGCGATAATGTCAGTTGCCTTGGGAAGAGAAACAAGGTCAGCATCTGCAGAGAACTGCTTAGCAAGGTCTTCCTGGATTGTACCGATCTGAGCACCGATCTGAAGACCTGCCTGGTTTGCGCTTGCAAGGTCTGTGAACTTGTCTGCGTTAGCCTTTGTTGTGATAAATGCCTGACCGCCTTCGTAGTATGTTACGGAGAAGTCCATTGTCTTTTCACGTTCGGGATCGGGAGAAAGACCTGCAACACCCATATCTACTGTGCCAAGACCAACTTCCATAAGAACACCGTCAAAGTCCATGGGAACAAACTCAACTTCAAGACCAAGCTCGTTAGCTATGTACTTAGCAAGCTCAATGTCAAAACCTGCAAGGTTTGCATTGCCGTTTTCGTCAATAGCGTAGAATTCATAGGGAGCATAGTCGGGAGAAGTTGCTACTGTAAGAACACCGTCAGTAACAGTCTTGTATGTAGCTGTTGCTTCTGTTGCGTCTGTAGCTTCTTCAACTACTGTGTTGCCGCCGCATGCTGCAAGAGAAAGAGCAAGCATAAGGCAAAGTGCGATTGTTAAAATCTTTTTCATTTTAACTACTTCCTTTCAAATTTGAACATTTATGTATTGAGTTTTCTCAATATTAAGAATATACCACTATTTATACGAAAAGTCAATACATTTTGTGCGAATAATTATGCATGGTAGTAAATATTTTTACATCAGTCATAGGTGAAAAAGCCCGTCTCGGCATCTATATTATATAAGCCGTAACGACCAAGCACTGCATCTTCATCATATGCCATAAGCCAGCTCAAGAACTCGTCATCCAGCTCTGTTGTGGGAGCCTCGGGCAGATAGAAAATGAACTCTTCCCCATCCGCTATACCATATGCATCCACTGAAACAACACGCACCTTAACACCGTCCCAATCCTCTATTTTTTCGGTTTCGGGCTCGTTTTCGGTTTCTACACTTTCAAGCGTCATGGAATAAGCATAGTCGGAAATTTGCTTGATGTTTGTAAACCTGCCATTAAAGCTGCTTTCGTAAACAGTTGATTCATAGCCCTCGCCGGAGGAACCCATATCCATGTCGTGATAGTCACCTGTAAAGCTGCCGTCATTCTTTAAGGTAATGTGGCTTTCCCATGCACCTGCACCCGAAGAAAAAATCATGTCGAGGCTTTTTTCAATGGGCAGAAGCTGAACTTCACCCTCGGTTGTTTCTTCTGTTACTGCTTCCGTTACAAATTCGGTTTCTTCCGTAGGGTCTGCAGCGCCTCTGTCGCAGCTGCATCCGCTAAGAAGAAGCATGCTTAACGCAAGGCACATAAATACTATTGCAAATTTTTTCATAAATGACACCTCTTTCTACTTATTTATATCTTTCTTCATCCTTGTTGTCAAAATCAACATGCATGGCACGCTCGGTTTCAAATTCTGCTTCGTAGGAAAGGTTGTGAATAAACCATTCAGCATCCATGCTTTCTTTAGTTCGTTCCCAAGGGGTGTTATGGGCATTATCATACTCAATTAAAATGTCGAGTATAGCACTTATCTGTTCACTGCTTTGAGCCTTATAGGAATTTCTGACCTGAAAGCAAGGGTTATTAAAAAAGCTGTAGTCCATAACAATAAAATCGTTTTCTTCAATACTCTGTCTGTCGGCAATCTGCTCGCACTCTTTTCTTGAAGCTGCATTATTAAGATTAAGCAAATATACAACACCTGTCTGCGCCTTTTTCTCCTCATCGGTATAGGAATAGTTGTATTCAAACAAAATGCCATCGTGGCTGAAGTCAAATTCTTCACCGAGAGCATGCTTCGCCTTGTTCATGCCCACATAGTCGCCCTTTTCATAGGCTTCCAGGTAGGCACTGTTCAGTGCGTCTATCTCCCCCTGAGAAAGTCCCATCGGTTCTTCTTTTCCGCAACCAGAAAAGCAAAGCAGCATAAGCGCACTTAAAAACACACAAAAAAATTTCATTACCTGTCCCCTTTTTAAGATTCTGCAATCATTTTACCGCACATGTGCTCAACCTTAAGCTTTAAAAGCCGTGTTTTGTCTGCATAGTGCTTAATTTCGTTTTCGATATATGCTTCATCGCTTGTGAACTTGTAGCTGAGCTTTCTTGTTATGTCAATTACCTCATTTAAATTCTCAACCACTTCAATTTTGCCGAAGACAATTACGCTTTTAATGTTAAGCGCCCATTCGCCCTCGTTAACGTAGCCCTTGTCATACACACAAAAGGACGCCTTGCTGCACTTTTCTATGGCATCGTTTCTGTGGCCTGTTTTCCCCGAATGGAAGTAGATATTGCCATCCGCCTCATTGTAGAAGTGATTCATAGGCATGCCATAGGGGTAGCCCTCGTCGCCTATAACCGACAAAACGCCACGCTTTTCATTTTTCAATATTTCAATACACTCTTCATTAGTAATTTGCTTCTTTTTTCTTTCTAATTCACGAAACATAGCTATCGCCTCTTACTTCAATTCATGTTTCCATTCTCCGTCTTCAACATAATAGTAAAACTCGCTCAGATCATCATTAAGGAAAACCTTAAGCATGTCGTCAAAGCCGTAAGCCAGGTTCATCTTTGGAACATCGGCTACATTTGCCCAGAAAACCTCGCCCTCCTCGGAGGATTGTAACTCTCCGGAAAACTTGTCGGTTTTGTAAAAAAGAATTATGTAACGGTTACCCTCCTTGGTGTACCAGCTTTTAATGCCGCACATTCTCGGCTTTTCAATGGTAAGGTTTGTTTCTTCCTTTATTTCACGGATAACGCTGTCTGTAAAGGATTCGCCCTTTTCCACATGACCGCCCGGGAAGGCAATGCCCGTCCAGCCGGGCTTAACCCTATGCTGTACAAGCACCCTGCCGCCATCGTATACCATGCACATATTTGTTAAAATAACCTTTTCGCTTCTGTCCATATTATCACCATTTTAATTATATTACAATTATATAATAGCATATCCTGTTTTATTTCTCAATATAAAACTGACATTCCAACGTATTGGTGATATATTTGCTTTAGGTGAAGTATTGCACGTTGTGCAATGTGAAGTTGTTTCGTTCCTCAACAGTGAAGTTTTCTGTATGTAAAATACAGAAAGCGAAGTTAAGTTTGCCCCCTCACTCGCCACAAGGCGAACTTCACTACGAAGTAACTTCACTGCCACACGGCAACTTCACTTGCCCGCAGGGCAAACTTAGTTGTTGGTTAACAAAAAAATAAAAGGCGGACAAATTGTCCGCCTTTATATTTATTGTTAACCAACAATACCGCTGGCTGCAAAGTTTTCAACAAGTCTCTTCTGTACGATGAAGTAGATAACAAGAAGAGGAATAAGGTAGATGAGAACTGCCGCCTGCTTAACAGCATCGTATGTGAAGGAGGATGCTGCGGGCTTGTCATACCACTTAGAAACTGCGTCAGTAACAGTGTTAGCGTTTGTAGCTGCAAACTGCTGATTGAGCTTCATTGCAAGGTAAGGTCCATCGGGATGGAAGTAACCTGTGTAGTATGTATCGCCATAGTTCCAGATGAAGGAGAGCACTGCAACAACCATGATGGAAGGAACGGCATTGGGAAGAGCAATCTTAAGATATGTCTTATAGAAGCCGCAACCATCGATAAGAGCTGCTTCTTCCAATTCCTTGGGAAGACCCTGGAAGAAGGAAGAGAAGATGTAAATGAACAAGCTCTGCTTTAAGCCCTGACCAAGAATGGAGAGCATGTAAAGTGTTACGGGGTTGTTAATAAGGTCAACAGTGTCGCCTGTTGTAAGCTGGAAAATACCTAAAATATCAAAGTTTTTGAAGTTAAGGTACTGAGAAATAAGAAGTGACTGAGGCGGTACAACGAACTGGAATATTACCAGACCGAAAACCAAGCCCTTGAAAGGAATCTTGATTCTACCGATTGTGTAACCTGCCATAGCACAGATAACAACCTGGATGAAGGCTGTTACAGCCGCATAAAGAAGTGAAAGGAACATTGTTGAGAAGTTACCGAATACCAGTCTTATAGCAGCCTTGAAGCTTACGATAGAGTAATGGATGGGAATCCATACAACGTCGGGGTTACCAAGGTCTTCAACGTCACAGAAGATCATGGGGAAAAGCTTTAAGATAGGATAAAGTATCGCAAAGCACATACCAAGAATAACTGTAATACCAAAGAACTTGAATACAATGCCCTGAAGAGTTCTCTTACATACGAGGGGATCGGTGATGGAATTATCATTCCACGCTTCCTTCAACCATGCAAAGAAGCCGGGCTTTTTAGCCTTAGGAGCCTTGGGGGCTTTTGTCTTTTTACTCACCAATCTTCACCACCTTCGTAAGAATCAATACCATTACAACCAGAATTGCAAGAACGTCAAACATGTAAACAACACTAAGGGCACTACCTACACCGATGTTATTCTTCTGGAACGCGAATGCGTAAACTTCCTGAGCAATTGTCGAGTCAAGGAACAAGTCAACGAATGTGTAAACAAAGTTGAAAAGTGTGATTGAACCAACAATGGGGAAAGTAACCTTCCAGAATACTTCGTATGTTGTTGCACCTTCGATCTTAGCAACCTCGTAAAGAGAGGGGCTGATGCCCTGCAATGCTGCAAGATAGAGAAGTGTCTGAACGCCTGCCTTGGAGATGATAGATGAAATGTCAGCAACTACACCCATAATAAATCCGATAACGTCCTTAGGAAGGAAGGAATAGGATGTGAGCAGTCTCATAATGAAACCGGATTCTTCTGTAGCAACTGCTGTAACGCCTGTTACGTCGCCACCTGTTGTTGTTACAAGTGTTGTAACAATGGAAATACCAAGAACGATGGGAAGGAAGAAGATAACTCTTACTACGTCTCTTCCCTTGTAGTTAGCATTTACCAGAAGTGCCGAGAAAAGGCTGAATACTACGATAAGAGGAGTATTCATAACAATGTTGGAGTTTTCTTCAGCGAACACACGAGTAAACTGCTGGTTTGCTGTAGAAAGTTCCTTCTGGAACAGGTCTATGTAGTTAGAAATACCTGTGTATGTCATTTCCATACCGCCCTGTTCAGCAACACCTACAACGTTGAAGGAGTAGATGATTGTGTTAACCATGGGCATAAGGAAGAACAGAAGGAAACCGATAATCCACGGAAGCAAGAACACATAACCGTTGATTTTCTGAGTAGTCTGGAACTTCATAGGCTTTTTAACCTTTGCGGGCTTTGCCGCTTTTACTGCACTTTTACTCATTGATTTCTCCTCCTTCCTCAACTGTCTCTTCTACTGTTTCCTGTGTAGCAGCTTCAGCTGCTGCAGCAGCCGCTTCGGCCGCTGCAACTTCTTCAGCTGTAACAATTACATAACCTTCGGCTCCGATTTCACCGTAGCCTTCAACCTCTGCAGGAAGTGTGTTGTAGTTTACAACTACCTTAGCACCTGTTGCGTAGGTTGTTTCGAATACCTTTTCGCCAAGAATCTTATGGCCTGTAATTTCGGTTGTACCGATCTTACCAAAGGCTTCGGTAACGGCTGCTGCCATTGCCTTAATGTTTTCAGCATTGAGCTTATATTCTGTAGAATAGAGCTCGCTGTAGTTGTTTTCCTTAAGTCTGTCAACACTCTTGTAAGTAATCTTGTACTTGGGAGCACTACCTAATTCAAGAGCCTGAAGAAGGTAATAGTTCTTACCGGAGGAAGATTCGTTTACGTTAAGTGTTGTGTACTTTGTGAGACCGTTCATAACGATCTGTCTGAAGGGAACATTGTGCTCGATAAGACCGTAGTCACTGCTTTCGCGGGAAATGTCTGCGCTGTATTCAGCAAACAGCATACGGCTTACAAAGGGATTATAGAGCACAAGCTTTCTGTCGTTTTCAGAAAGTGTTGTAAGAGCATTCTGAATAATCTGCTCGCCTTCGTAGAGGTTAACCTCTTCTTCGGGGCTGTAGTTTGCGTATACGATGTTACCCAAATCCTCAATTGCAAGGTTTACATTGCCTGCAGTCTTGGAGAAGGATTCAACAGCTTTGGGAAGATAGAAGGGACTAAGTACATAGTGACCTTCACCGAAGAGGTTAAATCTGCCTGTGGGAATGTCGTATTCATAAATCTTAGCGGGCTCAGAGTCGTAGCCTAAAAGCGCATGCTTTACAGGGTTGAACTTTGCAGTGTCCTTGAATACATAGGAAACAGGTGTGCTCATGTATATAGAGTCGCCGTGTTCCTTCATAAGAGCTTCATAGTCACCGTTGGAGCCGTTAGAGCCTGTTTTCTTAGCCTTAAGGTTAACAGTGTTGTAAATACCGCCGTTGTATGCACCCTTATAGCTTACAACCTTGTTAATGCCTGCAAGGTCGTTAAGAATTTCAGCAAGCTCGGAGTATGTTGTCATACTTGTTGTGCTGTCATAGGGCACGCCCATGAATCTGTCTTCCATTGTGAGAGATGAAACAACGTCAAGGAAGATTTCGGGAGCCTGGGCATATTCAACCTGCAAATCATTAGCCTTTACAAGGTAGTCCTTGTAGTCGACAGCCATTGTATAGTAGTTGCAGTTTTCTGTGTAGAGCTTGTAACGAACCTTAAGGTCAACATCAAAGGAAGATGTAGTTGCAAGGAACTTAGCTTCGTTTGTGCTGTAAGGACCAAATACCTTTACGTTAGAATACTGCATAACTTCGAATGTGGGGTAAACCTTGTTGAAGTTTGTACCGCCGTTTGCTGTGTCAGCAACACCGAGGTTAACTGCGATGGATGCTGTTTCAGCACCACTTTCGATAATGCCCATGAAGCCTGTCATAGCACCTGTGTTCTTGGAGTGTGCTGTGTCAACCTTTACGGGAGCATTTTCGTCAACGGGAGCAGTTTCAACTTCTGTAGCTTCTTCTAATGCTTCGCCTTCAGCTGCTTCCTCGCCCTCTGCTGCTTCTTCAGCTGCAGGAGCCTGAATCTTTTCAGCACCGTCCTTACCCATGCCGAATACGGGCATCATAAGGTCTTCGTTGTATTCTGTATCTGCGTAAAGAACATCGTAATAGGTGTTGTTGTAAACGGGACGGTTGTATTCAACATAACCGCTGTCGTAGCTGTTGATGTTAAAGAGTGCACCGCTTCCGTCGGGAACAAAGATAAAACCGTTATCGTAGTTCTTTGCATTGATTAAACCGAAGTTGGGGAAAACGGAAATGTCGTGAAGTGTGTAGTAGTCCACATCTTCGCTGTTGTCTGTGATTTCATATGTAGGAATGTGAACCACAAGGTCACCGTTTTCGAGTGTTACATCCAGAATAACCGTAAAGTCAGCGGGCTGAGAGAATTCAACTTCTGTAACGTCCCATTCTCTGGAGTCGCTGATAAGGTCATCACGGGTGTATTCAACCTTCTTGGAAAGGTCGATAAGGATCTTTGTAACAGTTACAGGAGGTGTACCTGCATACTTGTTGTAGTAATGATCCTCGTTTTCAGCATCCTTCGCATAAATCATGGAAAGAGCTTTGTTGTACTTTTCTACATCATCTTCATTAATTCTGCCTGCTTCGAAGAGCTCTGTAACCTTGTTAACAAAGCATGTTTCATATCTTTCGATAGAAATCTTCTTGGGCATGTACTGGTCAAGTTCTGTAGATTCGCTTTCGCTTATTCTGAGTGTTGCTCTGAAGCCATCTTCTATCTTTGCAACAGAGTATGTGTCTGTAAGGCTTTCGCCTGCTTCCAGCTCACGTGTTGTGTTGTCGTTTGCGATAGAATATGTGTAAGCATCCCATGTTTTGAGAGCGCCTGTTGCATCAAGGAAAGAAATGAACACAGGTGCCTTTTCAGCTTCTGTAAGAGAACCGTCCACAGGAGAGGATCTCCATACAGTGCCTGACTGAGTATCAACAACTGCTACGTTAACGCTCTTGGGGCTAACGTAAAGAGCCTTACCACCGTTTTCGGCAACCTTTACATAGTCGCCGATAGCCTTGTCGAGCACCTCGCCCACTTCAAGGCTGATACCGGACTGAAGCACTTCCTGCACGGGAGTGGACTTCATAACAAGTTCGGGGAGCTTAGATACGAAGGAGGCTACAATTACAACTACAAGAATGAGTGTAATAATTTTTAAAAGGGAAATCTTTTCTAAAATCTTCTTCATATCGTCACCTCCTAGCAAATTCTGTTGCGAAGTCTGTAAAGAATGTAAGAGCCTTCTCAACGAGTGTTACATAAAGTGTAGCAAGGAAGATAATTACTATTGCTGCAACGAAGGTTGCAACGATCATAGCAAGGTTTCTGCCTGCGCCATACTCATGAATTACGCACAAACCGCTGAACACAAGGAAGCAGAACCATACAAGACCGATCATCTGAACAGCTGTAAGAATCATAGCTTCTTCTGCAGTTACAACGTTTGAGAAAATGATTACCACAAGATCAGTAATGAGCTTGGGGAAAAGCGCATAAGCAAGAACAGTTAAAATGTCCAGGAACTTACCGCTACCTTCAAAGATTGCTGTCATACTCCAGTTACTGATAGCAAAGAGTAAGTAAGGGAACAATCCGAAAATGAAGGTTGTAACAGAGTTCATACCGTAAAGAGGATTATTATTCATAATAAAGCCTGTATACTGGTATGCAATTACGTTTAAAAGACCACTGAGGAGGAATATGATAGCTACAAGTGCGTAGTTACCCATGCCTCTGAATCTCACTTCATAGAACCCATCGAAAGGATGAAAAATGACGTGAGTCAAATATTTAAAATCTTTAAGAAACTTTTTCATCACTCTCACCTCACAGTTCTTCAAGCTTACGCTGCTGCTTATTGTACTTGATTTCGCCGCTGATTACCCACCAGATAAATGCAAGAACAACTGCTGCAAATACGAAGAAGTACTTCTGGATAATTAAGTTTCTGTAGCCCATGAAGGCTGTAGAATAATAAGTCTTGTCGTTACCTAAACGGAAGTAGTACATAGACTGTTCGTAATCATCCTGCATAAGAAGGTTCTTACCGATGGATACGTAAGCATGGTCGTAGTTTGCGTTCATTTCAACAGCATCCTTATAGAGCATTGCCGCTGCTTCGAAGTCACCTGTGTAGTACTTTTCTTCAGCTGCAAGAATAAGGTCACCAAAGTCTGTTGTTTTGAAAACGAATGCGGAGGAAAGGTTTTCGTCACCTACGATAAGGTCATTACCCATCCAGGCAATGCTTGTGGGGTTAGAAAATGTTCCCTTTGTGCTGCCTTCACCACCGAAGATGGAAAGAAGGTTGCCGTCGAAGTTGTAAACGAATACACGGTTTTTAACTGTATCCAAAATTGCATACACACCGAAATCGTTTACAGCAACGTCGATGAATGTGCTCATGGCGAAGGAATCGTCCATGGGAGCAGCAAGGTCACCGAGCTGTTCGGAATAACCGAACTTTCTGAGAACGTTCTCACCGTTGGAGTTGAAACGGAATACCATTTCCTTAGATGCAGTATCGAGTGTTACTGCGTATACGAAGCCTTCATGGTCAACGTGAAGGTTAGAAAAAGCAGGAGCATAAACCTTGCTCATTGTTTCCTGCTGTTCTTTTGTAGCAATACTTCTCCAGAAATAGTCGAGAAGGTTTACTGTGGGCGAGTTTACACCGTAGTAACGGGAGAAGCTACCGTCGCTGTTAAGCTCGATGATACCTTCTGTACTGTTCTGAACTACAATGAAAATTCTGCCGGAATGGTCAACTGCGATTTTGGAAGGCTTGAAGAGTGAATCACCAACCATTGTTTCGGGTTTTGTGATTTCGCGTACAAGAGCATGTGTGCCACGTTCAAGTACAAGCACTCTGTCGTTACCTGTATCTGCAATGTAAATGCAGTCGTCGGTTACGTAAACGCCTTCGGGGTTATTAAGAAGCATCTGCTTGTTTGTTTCTTCACTTACAACGATTTTGCCTTCTTCGTTTCTGATAATTCTGATAGAAGAAAGGAAGTTGAATTCTGTGTCGAAAACATTTACTCTGCCTGCAACGGAGTCTACGATATAGATTTCTTCGTTATTGTATACGAATACGTCTTTAACGCTGGAGAGGTCGAGACCGTCGCCCATGGAGTTACCGTCGATAACGGTTGCAAGCTGGAAAGCAGATAAGCTCTGGTTTGCATTTCCCCAGAAGTCGTAAATGTAGCTGGCGTCCTTAGTATGCTCAGCCATAACGGGTACAGCCTGCGCAAAAAGGATAAGTGTAAAGGCTAACGCCAGAACAAAAGTAATAATTCTCTTTTTCACAATCTGCACCTCCTTAGTCCTTCATACCGGATGAAGCCATTGTTTCAACAACGTTACTCTGAGAAATAACGAATACCGCAACCGGAACAATAAGCATAATTAAGCTTACCGCACTCGATACACCCGTTCTTACAACACCTGCAGCAAGAATCTGGCTGAGTGCATATGTAACAGGCTTGAGCTTTTCTGTGTAAAGATATGTGCCGCCTGTTGTGCCCCACAAGCTCTGGAAAGAAAGGATAACAAGTGTAATCCATGCGGGCTTGGAAAGAGGCATGATAATCTTCCAATAGATCTTGAATTCGCTTGCGCCGTCAATCTTACAGGATTCAAGAAGTGAGGAAGGAATATGAGTCATGTTGTTTCTCATGAGGTAAAGACCCATTGTAGAGCCGATAGCCGGAAGAACAACTGCCCAGTATGTATCAATAAGACCAACCTTGCTCATGATGATGTAGTTGGGAATACCTGTTACAGAGCCGTTAAACATAAGAGAATATACGATAAGGCTGCTCATGAACTTGGATCCGGGGAACTGATACTTTGCAAGAGGATATGCTGCCATCGAAGCGATGATAACAGAACCGATTGTACCTAAAAGTGTAATGAACACTGTGTTGAAGATGTATCTTGAGAAGGGAACCCAAGAGTTACCAATCAACTGGAACAAGTCGAGGAAGTTATCCATTGTGGGGTTAACCACGTAGAACTTCGGAGGGAACATGAATACTTCGTTAAGAGGCTTGAATGCGTTTACAACGATAAGCCAGAGAGGAAGTACACTGATGATACCAAAGAAGCCAAGGAACACTGTAAGTGCAATATCCACACTGAGTGAACGGTTTCTTCTTGTAATTCTTCTGTGTGCAAGCCAAGCAGAAATCTGCTTAAAGGGAGGTACCTTAACAAGGGCCGCACCTATTTTAGAAAATAACTTTTTCATATTATTACGAACCCACCTTTCTGAGTACCTTCTGAACGAGAATGTTAGCAAAGATCATTACGAAGAAGAGGATAACTGCGATTGCAGATGCATAACCCATTTCGTAACGAAGTCCGCCGTAGTCATTCAAGTGGTTCAAAATGAAGTGACCTGCATAATCAACCGAGGGGAAACCAACAAGTGCATCAGCAATACCTGCAACGCCGAAGGAAGATGTGATCTGCATTACGGCACCGAACATGAGCTGAGGCTTCATGGAAGGAAGTGTGATGTACCAAAGTTCCTGCCAACGGTTCTTAATGCCATCGATTGCACCTGCTTCGTAAAGAGCCATATCCTGGGACTGCAAACCTGCTACGAAAGAAAGGAAGCCGACACCAAGAGAGAGCCAGAGCTGTACAATGATGAGGATGGGCATAATATATTCTGCTGTTTCAAACCACAAAATGGGGCTTGAAATGATGTTCCACTTCAGAAGATATGCGTTGATGTAACCGTACATATCACTTGAGAAGAGGAGCTTCCAGATAACGAATGCGTTACCGGAGATAGAGGGTGCGTAGAATACACACACCATGACTGCTCTTACCTTAGGCGGAAGTTCGTTGATGATCCATGCGAACACAAAGCACATAAGGTAGCTGACAGGGCCTGTTACTATAGCGAAGAACAAGGTGTTCTTAACAGCTATAAGGAAGATATCGTCGAAAACTATAAGGTTAATGTAGTTTTCAAGAGCGATAAAATCAGGAATCTGGAGCATATTGAAGTTTGTGAAGCTCAATACCATTGACACTGCAACGGGAAGAGCTGTAAAGAGCAGGAATATAAGAGCGAAGGGTAATACAAGTAAATACTTTTCCTTGTGCAATTTCCAAGCGTTCTTCCATTCCATGGACTGAAGTTTTCTTTTCTTGGGTGCTTCAGTTTTAACTTTTTCAACTTTTTGCTTAGCCATTTACCACTTCACCCTCCTCGTTATATCTTGTTAAGTGGAACTCTTCACGCTTGTTTGTAAGTTCGTCGTTGATTTCCTTAACGTTAAGGTAAAGAGCTTCTCTGGGGTTCTGACCGTCTGTTACAACGCCCTTGAATGCGTAGTCAATTTCACGGCCTGTCATGTAGTAACCGGGAACGTCGGGAACGCCGATTGTGTGTTCAAACTGTTCCAGGATTACGTCAGACTGACTTGTTGCCCAAGGCAACTGTGTAAGTACCTTAGTGTTAGCTGTTGCATATCTTGCACCACTACCTAAGATAGCTTCGAGTGTGTTACCATACTGTACCTGTGTATCTTCTTCAAGCCACCACTTGAGGAATTCCCAAGCGTCGTCCTTCTTCTTGGAAGATTCCATCATGATTGTGTGAGAAGATGCGGAAACAGCAACATTGTTAACTTCGCCTGTTACGGGATCCTTGTAACCGGGGATGGGTGCAAAGTTCCACAGACCCTTGATTTCGGGTGCGAAGATTTCCAATGTGTTGAAGAGTGTGTAGTCAGCTACACCAATCGGAATTTCACCTGTTCTGAAACGGTTGGAGAAGTCTGCGGAAACAGGAAGAGCATATGTTGTGAAGAACTCTGTAAGCTTCTGGAATGCAAGCATTGCAGGTTCGTCACGAAGACCACTTCTGATACCGTAGTCACTGCCGTCTGCAGCGTATTCATAACCGTTTTCATCGACTGTACCTGCCGCACCGTGATAAAGGTCGCCACCGTACTGGAATACCAGTGTGGAGTAAAGTGCGGATGTAGGAATGTAGAAATCGTAGTTATTAATATGAAGAATGTTGATTGCATCCTGCACGTCGTCCCATGTCTTGGGAACTTCGAGACCGAGCTCTTCAAGAATATCGCTACGGTAGAACAGAACGCTGAAGGACTGTGTTTCGGGAAGACCGAATACGCCGCCGTCATAGCTTGCTGTCTTTATAGCACTTTCTTCGAACTGTGCTGCAATCTTGTCAAAGTCATCGAACTGTGTAAGGTCTGCAAGAGCGCCACGAACTGCAAAGTCAACAACGCTTGCCTGACCGTTTGAAAGGGAAATGTCGGGGCCGTTACCTGCCAATGTAGCAGGAAGAAGTACGCCACCGGGGATAAGCTGAAGGTCGATACTCTTTTCATGTTCGGGAGAGTAGCTGCCGTCAACAAGATTACGGATAATCTGAGCCTGGTCACGGCCTGTAGCAATCCATACCTTTACAGCATCGTTTGTAACTTCGCTGTCAGATGCAATCTGTGTATCGTCAACAACGAAGGTTGCGATAAAGCGGATTGCTTCGTTTGCTGCAGCAACGATACCGTTGGGTTCTGCGTATGCAAGGTCTGCATTAGGAGCAGAGAGTGTGAAGGAGTCGATTTCAAGAGGCATTGAAGAAATTTCAAGCATCCATGTACCAAGAGCAGAAATGTTACTCTTGAAGTCGGAAATTTCGTCAACAACATCATCGGGCTCTTCAGCGAACTGAGCACACTGACGTGCAACCTTTTCGATCTGGATTGTACCGGAGCCCTTTTCACCTGTAATTGCTACGAGTTCATCTACTACAGAGTAGAGAACGTCTGCCTGCTGCTGCATTGTTTCCTGGAAGTCAACAACCTTTGTTGCGATTTCGTAGTCGATATATGTATCGGGAACAACACCTGTGATCTGAACAACCTTACGGTACATATTGTTAAGTTCAAGAACGCTGTCTTCTACACTAGAGAGTGCATTAGCAAAGTCGCCAAGTACAACGTCCATTGTGATTGTGTTTTCACCTGCATTGAGGAAGAAGAGAAGGGGGTTACCTTCAGCATCGGAAATAACATAGTTTTCGAAGCTTGTAGCATAGTCGAAACCAATCTTGTTAGCTTCCTTGAAGGGAACTTCGCCGTTAACCTTCAATCTTCTGAAGCTCTTAACACCACGGTTAACGTTCTGTCTTGCACGGGGTGCAATCTGGTAGAAGCCTTCCTCGGGAACTTCGATAGTCCATGTGATGGACTGACCTGCTGTTGCCCAGTTAGAACCGCCTACAATGTTAAGAAGCTGATTCCAATGATGGTAAGGATATGTATAAGAGCTGGAGTAGTCTGTAGATACACCGATGGAGGGAGAGGATTTTGTAATTCTCTTTGTGCCGCCTTCATATCTTTCAGCCTGCATAACCATGTTTTCGCCTGCGTATGTAGCAGCGTTCGCATGGAGAGCAAGATACTCTTCGTATGTAGGTTCTACGGGAGCCTTTTCAAATGTGATTGCATTAATCTGAACGGGCTCACGGTTTTCTTCAAGTGTGAGTGTGTGTTCACCTGCAGTAAGGAAGAATACATAGGGAGAAAGTGTTCTCATATTTGTATCGGAAACATACACGTCAACACTCTCGAATACTTCCTGTGCTGTGGGACGGATTTCGTCGCCACCCTTGGAGGTGATTTCGCCGTTGTCCCAGATTCTCTTAAAGTCAACCTGACGCATGCCGTCGAAAAGCTGCACGCCGTCGATGAGAAGAGTTCTCTGAGGATTGGATGTTGTGCCGTCAATAGAAGTGTAGTTGAACTTAAGGTTGTAGAAACCTTCTGTTGCTACGTTAAAGGACCATGTAACGTTACCGCGTTCGCTGATAGCTACGCCACCGTCAACAACCTTTGCAACATTTGTATCAACTGCAATTGTTTCAACAACATCTGTTGCGTCTTCAACAACATCTGTTGCATCTTCAACAACATCTGTTGCATCTTCAACAACATCTGTTGCATCTTCAACAACATCTGTTGCATCTTCAACGACTGCAACTGCTTCACCTTCAGCAGGAGTAGTAAAGTTTGTAACATCTACCACTACAACGTCGGATGAAAGTACACTGTCGGGACCGTAGCCAACGCTTTTAAGATATTCAGCGTAGGAAGTGTCCACAAATTCGCCCTGTACACCTGCGTTAGCAGTGCTGTCACTGTTACCGGGAAGTACAAAGGCAAGGCCCACAAGGATTAAACATACCGCCAGAACTGATGCAACAACAATCAGTTTGACATTCTTTTTCTTTTTTTGCTTTACCTGAGTTGCCATTTTTTATTTATCCCTCCGTTTCATTATTTTACCTTAACCGTTATAACAACTTCTGTTTCGTTGCCCACATAGTCAGTAGCAACAAGCACTACAGGATACTCACCGGCTTCTGTAACATCGAGCCAGCCTGTGTCTGCTGAGATGTTGCCGGAAATGTTTATACCGTCAGCATCCTGAGCAGCTTCAACATAATCGCCCCACTTGATTTCCGAAACGTCCTTATTGCGGTCAATTTCGGGAATGCCTTCCTTAGCTACCAAGGAAGGAGGCAATGTGTTGTCCTTACGATAAATAAGAACCGTGAAGTTTCTTGAACCTGTATTGCCACCGTTATCCTCTACGCTCGCCTTGAGCATGTCTGTATATGTACCAACGGTGTTGAAGTCAACTTCAGAGAAGTCAAGCTTTACTCTGTCAATTTCATATTCGCCGTCAGCGTTATCGCTTGCTCCGATATAGTCGCCCCAGTTTACACTATTAGGATCAGTTCCTTCTGCAAGAGCAATTGTTTTCTTGCCGGAAAGCGAAGGAGCAACAGCATCCACGGCACCGTCACTGTTAAGTGCTTCGCCGATTGTTTCAAGCTTCTTGTAAATTTCCTGCTTGTTTGCCTGAACAGCTGTTCTGTACTTTGCGTAACCGTTTACACCGTAAACGGATCTGCCTAAGATGTCACTCCAGCCCCACATTACGTCGCAGGCTTCAGAGTATTCGTTAGCAGGTGATGCACCGAACTCCTGCCAGATTGCAAGGTTGTGCTCGCCTACCTCGGGGTGGAAAATGTCAACACCGAAGGTAAGAGCATCGGCACTTGCTCTGTCTTCCATGTACTTTGCAATGGAATCAACCTGAGCGTATGCCTTGTAGAATTCAACCTTGTATTTCTTGTAAGCTTCAAGAGCCAGAATGCTTGTTTCTTTATCAATACCGCGCATAAGGCCAACAGAGTCAGCCATGGGGGTTACGTGGCGATACTTGGAATTTTCATCTGTGTGGGGGTTTGTCCCGTCAGGATAGGGGAACGGAATAACGCCCATTGATTCGCCTCGTGATGCAAGGTTAATGGAAGCATCGTCCATTCTCCATCTTGCACAGTTTGTAAATACTGTTTCACCACGAAGGAAAGCTTCTGTAGCTGTAAGCCAACCGGAGTCAGCTTTCACGCCGCGCTGTGCGCTCGAGCAGGAAACAACTTCAGATGTGATAAGGTCGTCAACAAATTCACAAGCCGAGATAGCTGCATCTGTGTCAAAGCTCATTGCGCCGCCGTCGTAAACACCTGCGCCTACAGAGTGGAGAGCAAAGAGACCGAAGAAGGTGAAGTTTGTATTGAAAGCAACTATATCTGCACCGGAAGCAGATTTCTTACCGGAATAGTACTGCTTGATCTTTGTCATATAGTCTTTAAATCTTGACCAGGTCCATTCACCGGAATAGTAAAGGTCAGAAGGATAAATTGTTCTGCCGTTAGCATCCTTAAGAGAAGGAACCGCTTCAACCATTGTTATGTTATAACAGATGGGCCATGTATTCGAGAACAAAAGGTCACGATTCATAAGATAATATGCACCGAAGGTCTTTTGCGGAAGAATCCATGCACCGTCGGGGTCGTCATGGAAAATATGTGCATATTCGTCAAGAGGCTGAAGCACGTTCTGTGAAAGAATTGTGCCCTGTACACCGCCCCAGAGAACAGCAAGCTCGCAATAAGGATCGCCTGCAAGAACAGTCTGAAGAAGAAGCTGCTTCAAATCGCTGGAATACTGAACGAACTTAATTTCAACGCCGAGCTCTTCCTTTACTTTTTCAAGTGCTGTGATTGATGCCTTTTTCTTATCAGCATTCATGCCGGGATTCTGTTCACCGGTGATTGCATCAATCATATACGGGTCATCTTCATTCTGAGCATGAGTACCAATTCTTATAGTTTTTAGTGCTCCCATATCATTTTTGCCATTATTAGCGCAACCGGCAAGCATGGGAATTGCCATGGAAACGCCGATAAGTGCGGCAATTAAAGGCTTAAACCGTAATTTCATAACTACGCACTACCCCCTACTATATTATTACTTCTTTCATTATACACAAAATTCCACAAAACTTCAAGAGTTTTTTATAACTTTTGCCTAATATTTTTAAAATTTTTTAAACACTTTTACTAAATCTTTTTTCTTTCAGGTAAAATTTTTATGCCGAATTGCCCAATGCTTTGACACGGGCTGTTATATGTGATATTATTTATTAAAAGACCTTCTCAAATATGTTCATATATAATAGGTAGAAACTAATGTCGGTTTTTATCGGAAAGGATGTTTTTATGCGTTTTGTACACACAGCCGACAACCATCTGGATGCACCCGTGTCGAGCCTGCCGCCTGCCAAGGCTGCAATGCGCCGCCACATGAGGCTTCAGTCTTTTTCAAAAATAATTGACTATACTATACAAAATGCCGATATGCTTTTAATATCAGGCGACCTGTTCCACACGCCCAATCCCCCCAAAAGTGTATTTTCCTTTTGTGTTAAGGAGTTTGAGCGCCTTGGCGACATCCCTGTTTTTATTGTCCTCGGCAATCATGATTATTTAAACCCCAATCTTAATTTCCCGGGGAATGTTCACGTTTTTGGAAGCGAATTTGAAACAGCAAGCTATAAAAATTGCCTTATTACAGGCGTTTCCTTTACCTCGCCTTCCGCTTCTTTTGCAAATACTATTCCCTCAGCAAAGAATGATTCCGACAGCATTCTCCTTTTGCACGGTGACATTTTTACCCAAAGCGACTACAACAGCATGAATAAAGACACCCTCGCCTCTCTTGGCTACACCTACGTTGCCTTAGGGCACATTCACGAATTTTACAAATATAAAACCATCGCCTACCCCGGCTGTCACGATGGCTCAGGCTTTGACGAAGCAGGCGAAAAAGGCTTTATTTACGGCACCATTTCAGAAGGCAAGCTTTCGACGGAGTTTATCTCATCCTCTTCCCTTCTCTACAGAAAGGAGAGCTTCGATGTTTCGGATTTTTCCTCGTCGATGGCAGTTGCCGATGCAATTATGGAAAAATTTCCCGACGGGATATATAAGTTTTCCCTTACGGGAGTACCTTCAGAGCTCTTTACCCCAAACATTGAGGCAATTGAAAGCTACATTTCCCACAAGTTTTTCCACGCAACCGTTACAGACGAAACCGGCATAAGTGCAAATTTGTCCGATTCCATGCTTTACAAGCTTTTTTGTGAATATGTAAATGAAAATGCAAAAGGTGACATTGCCCTACTATCACTGCGCTACGGTACAAATGCCATGAAAGGAGATGAAATGTAATGTATATAAAAGACATTAACATAATTTCCTTCGGCAAGCTGAAGAACAAAAAAATTACCTTTAACGACAATTTCAACGTTATTTACGGCAGAAACGAAAGCGGAAAAACCACTATTTCCGCCTTTATCGAAGCCATGCTCTACTCTTTCCCACCCAGAAGTGACCGCTCAAAATGCCTCCCATGGGACAATTCCACAGCGGCAGGCGAAATGACCATAAGCCTTTCGGGAAAAGATATGACCTTTTACCGAAAATTCGGCACTCAACCAAAGGGCGACGTGCTTGAGCCTAAGGATTTTTCGTTAAAGGATTTAATTCCTCCCGGAAGAGAAGCCTACAGAAAAAGCATTTATTCCCCCGAGGGCGCTCTGGGCGATTTCGGCACAACAGGCGACCTTGACATTATAATCTCCAACCTTCTTGCAGGCGGAGACGAAACAGTGAGTGCAGAGGGAGCAATAAAAAGCCTCGAAAAGCTCCGCAGAAGCCTTAACTCCGGTGGCAAATTAAAGGAATACGATAAAAAAATTTCACTTTTGGAAGATGAATATGCCGCAGCAAACATAGCTATGCGCAAAAATGAAAGCACAAGACGGCTTATTGAAGAAAAAAAGAAGCTTATAGCTGCACTTGAGATTGAGGCTGAGGGTGCAGAAAATACATACGAAGGCAATTTAAAGGAAAGCATAAAAAAGCTGGACGATGAAATAAATGAGCAAGCCTCTTACGTTGCAAGCTTTCCTCCTTTCGACATAAAAATGCCCCAAAAGCCCATTTTTATGGGACCAAGCCTTGTTTTATACAGCTTATGCACCACTCTTCTCATTATTGCAGGCTTTTTTACCCATTGGGCACTTTTCCCATTAGCTTCTTTGCCCCTTATAGCTTACCTTGTACTGTTTCTTTTTAAGAAAAAGACCTACACGGCCAACCTTAAGGCATTTCTTCAGTCCTTTGGCTGCAGCAGCGTGGAGGAATATGAAAACCTTCTGTCAGACTTTGAAGGAGCCAAGGAATACTACAACACCCTTTTAGAAAAAAAATCAGCTCTTTTTACAGACTATTCAGAGCGCAATGCTTCCCCGGTGGATACAATATATAAGAAGATTCTCGCCTTAAAATATGAAACAGAGGAGCTTGAAGCCTCTACGGTTACAAATTTAAGAGAGCTTTCTGCAATAGCAGAAGAGCTTGGTTATTACCGTAACCTTCGCAGTGAGCTTTCAGACAAGCTTGAGGCAATCCGCATTGCCATCGAGGGCATAAAGTACGCAAAAGGCGTAATCGCAACAGACTTTACCCCAAAGGTAAGTGCCATTGCAGAGGGCTACATTAACCGCATTGCTCCAAAAGAAGGCAGAAGTGTTGCCCTTTCCAAGGACATGACCCTCACAGTTTCCGACGGAGCTCACCGCAATTTTGCATCCCACTCCTTTGGCTTTAAAGAGGAAATGTATCTTTGCTTCCGCATTGCCTGGTCAGAATTTCTTTTTGGCAAGGACTTTCCCCTCATTTTTGACGACCCCTTCACAGGCAGCGACGATTATCGGGAAAAAGCCCTTATTGACCTTTTGTATTCCCTCTCAAAAGACAGGCAGATTATAATTTTCACTAACCGCAGAAATGACTACTTTGGTCAATTAAACTGCAATTGGGTTGACATCTGCCCATCAAATGATGTATAATATATTTAACTATGAAACTGGAGGTGGCTTTATGGCTGCTAAAATTGAAAACAATTTTGGTGAAATCATTATCAGTAACAGTGTTATTGCAAACATTGCAGGTGCTGTTGCCAACAATTGCTACGGTGTAGTAGGTATGGCTGTCAGAAACACAAAGGACGGCATTGTAAATCTTCTTAAGGCTGGAAGTCTTTCCAAGGGAATCAAGGTTGAAGTTGAAAACGATTCCATTATTATTGATATGCATATTATGGTGCAGTATGGCGTTAACATTTCTGCCATTTGCGAAAGCATCATGCACAATGTAAGCTACCAGGTAGCTACAATGACAGGTTTCGAAGTAAAGGCTGTCAACGTTCATGTTGAAGGCATGCGTGTTGACGAATAAGTTAGGGGGAAAATCAGTTATGACAAAGGCTATTAATGCGGCGCTTTTGAAAAATATGATTCTTTCCGCCGCTAACAAGTTGAATGAAAATAAGGCTTATGTTGACTCTCTTAACGTGTTCCCCGTTCCCGACGGCGACACAGGTACAAACATGGCCCTCACATTTATGTCTGCCGCTAAGGACATTGCTCCCAAGGAATTTACTTCCGCTGCTGACGTTGCTGCTGCTGTTGCAAAGGCAACTCTCCGTGGTGCAAGAGGTAACTCGGGCGTTATCCTTTCCCAGATTTTCCGCGGTCTTTCCCTCGGCATGGCAGGTAAAGACGAAATTTCTGTTTATGACCTTGCCCATAGCGTACAGAAGGGCTGCGACACAGCCTACAGCGCAGTTATGAAGCCCACAGAGGGTACAATTCTTACAGTTATCCGCTTCATGGCAAAATCTGCAGTTGAAAACAGCGAAGCAGACAGCATTGAAAGCTTGTTTGCAGCATTCATGGCAGAGGGTAATGTTGCTCTTGACAAAACTCCCGAAATGCTTCCTCAGTTGAAGCAGGCAGGCGTTGTTGACGCAGGCGGTAAGGGTCTTCTCTTCATTTTTGAAGGCATGCAGCAGGCTCTTGACGGCAAGGCGGTTTCTCTTTCCGACGCTCCTGCAACAACTCAGAGCGCATCTGCAGCACAGCAGGCTATCGACCCCGACGACATTGAATTCGGCTATTGTACTGAATTTATTATTGAAAAGTATAACGAAAAGGACAACGCCAACGCATTCCGTGAAAAGATTGCCCCCACAGGCGACTGCTTGCTCGTTATTGAAGAAAGCGAAATCGTTAAGGTTCACATTCACACAAACAACCCCGGTTTCGTGCTTGAACAGGCGGTAAAGCTCGGTCAGCTTATTAACATTAAAATCGACAACATGCGTTATCAGCACTCCAACATTATTGCAGAGGCTGACAACACAGCTCCCGCTCCAAAGGAAAAGGAACCCATGAAGGAGCTTGCAGTTATTTCTGTTTCCGCAGGCGAAGGCATTGCCGAAGTTTTCACAGAGCTGGGTGTTTCCTATGTTATCCGCGGCGGTCAGACAATGAACCCCTCCACAGACGACATTTTAGCCGCTGTTGAAGAGGTTAATGCAAAGAATGTTATTGTTCTTCCCAACAATAAGAACATAATCCTTGCAGCAGAGCAGGCAATTGAGCTTGCAGAGGTTAATGTAGCGGTTATCCCCACAAAGACAATTCCCCAGGGTATTACAGCTATGACAAGCTTCCTTCCCGAGGGCTCTCTGGAGGATAACGTTGAAGCAATGAACGAGGCTATTGAGCTTGTTAAGAGCGGCAGCATCACTCACGCTGTAAGAAATACAACTATTGACGATAAGGAAATTCACGAAGGCGACTATCTTGGAATGCGCGAAGGCAAAATTGCCCTTGTTAACCCCGATTTAGCTGAAACCTTCAATGCTCTTATCGACGAAATGGTTGACGAGGATGCCGAAATTATTACAGTATACTACGGTGAAGACGTTTCTGAGGAAACTGCAGAAGAGCTCTGCGGTGCATTGGAAGATAAGTACCCCGATTGCGATGTATACGTAAGATGCGGCGGTCAGCCTGTATACTACTTCTTCCTCGCTGTAGAATAAAAACATTAAAAAGGGAAACCATGTGTTTCCCTTTTGTTGTTTTAATTCCGAGCTGATTCTGAACGCTTTGATGATTTACTCCCTATTTTTTCCGAAAGAAGGTGACAAGATGGCACTTTACGACCGCATTTTATCAATAAAAGGCATTGGCGCACAGCGTGCCGAGCAGCTTTCGCAGTTAGGCATTGAAACCGTGCGTGACATGCTTTACTACTTCCCCACAAACGTTGAAGACAGGCGCATTACAAAAAAAGTAACCGACCTTACCGACGGCGAGTTTGCCTGCATAACAGCAGTTGTAGGTGCTGCACCATCGGTTAAGCGCATACGAAAGGGCTTTGCAGTTTATTCCGTCCCCCTCAGAGACGACACCGGGGTAATTACTGCCACCTTCTATAATAACCCTTATGTAATGAAAAACTTCCGTGTTGGCTCTTACTATAATTTTTACGGAAGAATTGAGCATAAATTCGGCAAAAAAAGCATTATTACGCCAATTTATGAAGCCTATGGTGTAAACAACGTTACAAACAACATTGTTCCCATATACCGCACAGGGGCACACATTACCCAGAAGGTTATGGTTGCCACAATTAAAAAGTGCTTGGAGGAAGCAGGCAACGCCATTGAAGACTTTATGCCAAAGTCGCTTATTGAAAAGTATAACCTGTGCCGTGCCGACTATGCCATCCGCAACATTCACTTTCCTTCTGATTACGACGCTTACGAATCGGCTCGTAACCGCCTTGCCTTCGAAGAGCTGTTTTTACTGCAGCTGGCTTTAAACATGCGTAAGCAAAACAGCAAAAAGGCAACTGTAACACCCTTTGCCGATTTGGACACAGAGCCCATTACGAAGCTTTTTACTTATTCACTCACAAACGCCCAGAAAAAGGTTGTGGAAGAAATAAAGGGTGACTTAGCATCAAGCTCACCAATGAACCGCCTTGTGCAGGGCGATGTTGGCTCGGGTAAAACCGCTGTGGGCATGATAAGCCTGTACCTTGCGGTAAAAAACGGCTATCAGGCGGCGTTTATGGCACCCACAAGCATTCTGGCACGCCAGCATTTTGAATCGGTTGCACCTGTATTTGAAGCTTTAGGCTACAAAACGGCACTTCTTATCGGCAGCATGACAAAAAAAGAAAAGAACGCTGTATATGAAAAGCTTTCCACAGGCGAAATACAGCTTGTTATAGGCACACACGCACTTTTCCAGGAGGGCGTTAGCTTTAAAAATCTGCGTCTTGTTGTAACAGACGAACAGCACCGCTTCGGTGTAAAACAGCGTGGCGCATTGGTTTCCAAGGGCGAAAACGTGCATATTCTGGTAATGACCGCAACACCTATTCCCCGCACACTTGCCCTTATTATATATGGCGATCTGGACATAAGCATTATTAATGAGCTTCCCCCCGGTCGTGAAAAGGTTGACACCTTCTGCATTGGCGAAAATATACGCGAAAGAATGTACAACTTTATCCGCAAAGAGGTTTCCACAGGGCATAAGGTTTATATTGTGTGCCCCATGGTTGACGAAAACGACGAGCTTGATTTAAAGAGCGCTGTTTCCTACCGTGATAACCTTGCACAAAATATTTTCCCCGACATAAAGGTGGGGCTTGTTCACGGCAAAATGAAGGATAGCGAAAAGGACTCGGTTATGAACTCTTTTGCCTTTGGCGACATGAGCATTTTAGTTTCAACAACGGTTATTGAGGTTGGCGTAAATGTACCCGAAGCAACATTAATGATTATTGAAAATGCTGAGCGCTTCGGGCTCAGTCAGCTGCATCAGCTCCGTGGACGAGTTGGACGCGGCAAGGACAAAAGCTATTGCATTCTCCTGCCCTCCTCTATGGATGAGGACATTAAAAAGCGCATGGGTATAATGACAAAAACAAACGATGGCTTTGTTATTTCCCAGACAGATTTGCAGCTTCGGGGCCCGGGCGAATTTTTCGGCACACGCCAGCACGGCTTACCGCCCTTAAAAATTTCGTCGCTTCTCGACATGGAAACCTTAAAACAATCGTCCGAGGCGGTAAGAGAGCTTTTAGAAGACGACCCCACCCTCGCAAAGGACGAAAACACCCTTTTAAGAAAGCGTGCCGAGGTTCTGTTCTCTGACATTGACGAATATATGGTTTAAAAAAAGAGAAAATGCAATTCACTGCATTTTCTCTTTTTTTATCTCTCATAAAGCTTTGTCATATCATAAATTTCTTTTGCTAAGGTATCTGTAAGGCGTTCCTTATCTACTCGCCACTGCCAGTTACCCGAGGCTGTTGAGGGGGTGTTCATCCTACCCTCGCTACCTAAATTAAGGTAATCCTGCATGCATATTACGCACAAGGAAGACACCGACGAGAGCGCACCGCGGATAAGCCCCTTTGCAATGCCCTCTTCCTTTGTAAGGTTAAAGTATTTTTTTGCCTTTTCACGGTCAAAGGCTGCAACAGCTTCGTACCAGCCTTTTGCTGTGTCGTTATCGTGTGTGCCAACATAGCACACACTGTTTTTTGTGTAATTATGAGGCAGATAATCGCCCGACTCTCTTTCGTCGAAGGCAAACTGCAAAATTTTCATGCCAGGGTAGCCCGTATCTGATAAAAGCTTTTTTACACTGTCTGTCAGATAGCCTAAATCTTCGGCAATAATCGGCAAATTTTCGCCTAATTCGCGCTCAAATGCCTTGAAAAGCTTCATGCCGGGGCCATCTATCCACTTGCCGTTAACGGCGGTTTCCTCACCTGAATCGATTGCAAAATAGCTGTCAAAGCCACGGAAATGGTCTATTCTTACAGTGTCGAAAAGCTTAAGGGTGTGCCCAAGGCGTTCTGTCCACCACATATATTTTGTTCTCTCCAGCCAATCCCAATCGTAGATGGGGTTGCCCCACCTTTGCCCAAGAGGCGAAAAGCCGTCAGGGGGAACACCTGCAACGGTATAGGGCACATAGCCCTCGTCAAGGAGAAAGGCTCTCCCCTCGCTCCATACATCGGCACTGTCAGAAGCGCAATATATGGGCAAATCGCCAACTATTTCAATGCCCTTTTCGTTTGCATAGCTCTTAAGGGCAAACCATTGCTTAAAAAACAAAAACTGTATTGCTTTATAAATACGCACAGTGTCATCATCGGAAAAAAGCAGCGCTGCTTCGCCCTTTATGCGCAATTCTATTGGCCACTCTTCCCTTGCTTTAAAGTTCATTTTTTCTTTAATTGCCATAAAAATGGCGTAGTCATCAAGCCACAGACGGTTTTCGTCTGTGAAGGTGTAAAATTCGGCAGAAGGCATTTTAAGAAAACGCTCTGCCGCTTTTTTTAAAATTGGCAAACGGGTAGAAAAAAGCCATCCGTAGTCAACCCTGCCGTTATCTATTTCCCGGGAAATGGCATTAAGCTCGCTTTTTTCAAGAAGACCTTCTTCGCAGAGCATATCCAAATCGATAAAATAGGGGTTTCCCCCATAGGATGAATATGCCTGATAGGGCGAATCACCGTAGGAGGTATGACCAATGGGCAATACCTGCCACACCTTCTGCCCTGCTTTTTCCAGAAAATCTATAAAATTGTAGGCTTCTTTTCCCATTGTTCCTATCCCGTAAGGAGACGGAAGCGAGGAAACATGAAGTAAAATACCGCTTTTGCGCATTTTCATCAGCTCTTTCAGTTTACGTTGATTAGGTAATTGCAACATTTTTTAAGGTACGGGGACACGCCTGTTTCGCTAAAATCAATTAATACAAACATCATGGTCTGAATGTGGGTCAGGCATGTCCCACGTTGTGGGCTTTAGTAAAATTGTGGTCACCTAATTCTGCACTCTGCACTCTGCATTCTGCACTCTTTTAACCTTTAACCGCACCACTTAACACACCCTCTATTATATACCTTTGAAGGAAAATATACAACACAATTATGGGGATGATGGAAAGGGTGAGCATTGCCATAAAGCCGCCCCAGTCCACATTGCCGTAAGCGCCCTGCATGGTTAATTGCACCGCTACGGGTATTGTTTTATATTTCGAGCCCAAAACAAGGTACGGAAGAAGGTAGTCGTTCCATATCCACATGGCATTTAATATTGCAACCGTTACGGTGGTGGATTTTAAAATGGGGAACACAACCCTGAAAAAGGTTTGCACACTGTTACAGCCGTCGATGGTTGCAGCCTCTTCTATTTCCCGGGGAATGCCCTTTACAAAGCCCGAAAACATGAACACGCTAAGCCCTGCACCAAAGCCCAGGTAAATGAAAACAATGCCCAATGGGTTTGCAAAATTTAATTTTACTGCCACATAGGTAAGGGTGTACATTACCATCTGAAAGGGCACTATCATTGAAAAAACGAAGGCAAAATAAAGCATTTTTGTGAAAATTGTTTTTCTGCGGGTTATATACCAGGCTGTCATTGAAGAGCAGACTATAATAAGTGTAACCGACAAAACCGTAACAAAAAGGCTTATGCCGAAGGCCTTGAAAAACCCCGAGGCTTCAATGCCGGAAAAATAGTTTGTGAGCCCTACAAAGCTTTCCTTCATGGGCAAACTGAAGGGCTCTGACATAATTACAAACCTGCTTTTGAAGGAATTTATCAGTATTATAAACACAGGTATAAGAAAAAACAGCGCCACTACCGATAAAAGGCAATACCAAAGAACTTTTGTTAACGTTTTATTCATTACACCTCAACCTCCCTTGAGCGCGTGAGCTTAAGCTGCACAAGTGCAATGAGGGCTACAATTACAAAAAACACTACAGCTTTCGCCTGTCCCACCCCCTGCCAGCCTATTCTGCCGTAAAAGGTGTCGTAAATATCGAGAGCGAGCATGCTTGTTTCTTTACCGGGGGCACCGCCCGTAAGGGCAAGGTTCTGGTCAAAAAGCTTGAAGGAATTTGTAAGGGTAAGAAAGGTGCATATTGTAACTGAGGGCATGAGCGACGGAATTGTCACGTGCCACAGAGCACTTATGTGGTTTGCGCCGTCAATGTGTGCCGCCTCGATAAGCCCACGGTCAACGCTTTGAAGCCCTGCTATATAAATAATCATCATGTAGCCTATCATCTGCCAGTTCATGAGAATAACCAGCCCCCAGAAGCCGTAGCTTGCGTCGAAAGTGATATCCACCCCGAAGTAGGAGAGCACCCCGTTTATAATAACGTTCCATATATAGCCAAGCACAATGCCGCCGATAAGGTTCGGTAAAAAGAAAACCGTGCGGAAAAAGTTAACGCCCTTTAAGCTTTTTGTAAGCAAAAGCGCTAAAAGAAAGGCAAAAACATTGACCGAGATTACGGAAACTATTGTAAATTTTATTGTAAACCACAAGGCATTTAAAAAGCCTGTGTCTGCTGTAAATGCCTTTACATAGTTTTCCACGCCTACAAAGCTTGCGTTTTCAACGGTTGTGAACTCTGTAAAAGAAAGAATTAGTCCGCCCAGAAAAGGCACTACAAAGAATACTAAAAATGCAAGAGTTAATGGCAAAAGGAACAAAGGAGCATATTTTTTCAAAATACCACCCCTTACCTGTTGCTTTCTGTTTTCCAGTCTTTTACGGCTGCATCACGGACATCTGTCCAGTTTTTTGTGCCCTGTGCGTACATAAGAAGGTTACTGCCCATGTTGTTTTTAAAAACCTGAGAGGGAAAAATTACAAAATCCCAGGGAACGGTATGCGTGCCTTCCATGTTCATCCACCTTACAACCTCTTTTGCAAGAGGGTCGTCGGGTGTTTCGTCGTTTGAAAAGGTGTTAAAGGGTGTTATAAAGCCCAGCTCCTCAGTAACGTAGCGTTTACCTGTTTCCGAGGAAAAAAGCCAGTAGAGGAAATCCTCAGAAGCCTTCTGCGCATTTTCGTCCGCACGCTTGTTAATTGCAAGATACCCCTCCGTACCAATGCAAAGGCCCTGGTTTTCGTCGTTAATGCCCATATAAAGGGGCATCATTTTAACGTCCTCTTCGCCAACAACATTGCCGCCGACTTCTTTTATCTGGCTGTAGCCCCAGTTACCATTCTGCACCATGGCACATTTCCCAAGGGCAAACTCTGCCATAGAGTCGCCCGTAATTTTTGAACCCAGCATTTTTTTGTCAGTAACGGAATTGTTAAGGTACAAGTCGAAAAGCTTTCTGTAGTTTTCGGCAAATTCGAAATTAAAGTTATTAACCTCGTCTGTTTCAAGGTCAATGTCATTTTTATCGAACTCGTAGTGGACGGGCACATTTAAAAGGTGTGTCTGCCAGCGCCAGTCCTCCCCGGGCTTAAGTGAGGTTGATGCAAAAACCCCCTCGATGCCTAAATCCTTCTTTCGCTTTGTCATTTCCTCTACAACCTCTTTTAAATCCTCGAAGGATTTAATTTCTTCTGCCGAAGCAAGATTCGTTTTTTTGTCGGGAAGTGCAAAAAATTTGCGCATGATTGCATCGTTATAAATTATGCCGTAGCCCTCCACAACGTAGGGAATGCCGAAAACGCCTTCGTCGGTTTTAAGGAGCAAATCATCGTCGGTAACAATGTCGGCAATGGTGCTGTTTTCAAGGTTTTTGCAATAATCCTTCCAGTTAGCGTAGCCACGGGGACCGTTTATCTGGAAAATGGTGGGTGCTTCATTTGTAGCCATTTTGGCAGTAAGTGTGCTTTCGTAAGTATTTGCTGCCGCTGTTTCAACAACAAGCTTTACACCTGTTTCATTTTCATAGTCTTTAGCAATGCGCTCATAGACCGATGCAATTTCAGGCTTAAAGTTTAAAAGCCTTACCGTTGCGCTTGTTTCTGTAGTATCTCTCTGGCAACAGCCCGAAAGAAAAGAAAAAAGCAATGCAATTACAAGTAAAATACTAAGTTTTTTCATAAAAACCCCTCTTTTTTATACGACAAAAGAGATTCATAACGAATCTCTTTTTAGTTGTCGCCTTTTAATAAAAGCATTGCCATTATATTAAATTTTATTCTCTTGCATAGGCTTTTTACACATTCTCCACAGGAATGATAAGCACATCGCCTGCAGAAATTGCGCTTGAATCAAGGTCGTTTGCTTTTTTAATTTTGTAAATAAGCTCGCCTGTGGACATGTCATCGCTCTTATATTCGTTTGCTATGCTCCAGAGTGTTTCGCCATAAGTAACTGCGTGAGAAGGACAACCAACGTAGCTTTCACTGCTGTATGAGCTTATTGTAAAGTAAGACATGCAAAAGCACACAAGAAGAGCGCATACTGTAAAGAAAACCCTTCTTTCCTTCTTAAGCTGCTTTTTTGCAGCCTTTCTCTTGTTGTAAAATTCAGTATATGAATAATAAGAAGGAACGTTGTCCATCCAGTCGTCTGCAAGTATGGGAGAAATTCTGCCTAAGTATTTAGCTTCTGTCATTGTAATTCCGCCTCTCTTCGAACAGGTGTTCGTGTTTTCTACCCTTACTATAACAGAACATTTGTTCGATGTCAATATTTTTTTGAAAAATTTTCGAACAAATGTTTGCATTTTGTTTTTTTGTGTGTTATACTAAGGCTGTAAGGATGAAAATTATTTTACAGGAGGCACACATATGGCAGCCAACTTAAGCAAACAACAGCAAATTCTTGATTTTATAGAGCAGCATTCCCGCGAAAAGGGGTATCCGCCCACAGTGAGGGAAATTTGTGCGGCAGTGGGGCTTAACTCGCCCTCAACTGTGCATGGCTACATTTCACGCCTGCAGAAGGCAGGCCTGCTTGAAAAGGACGCAGCCTCCTCACGTAGTGTGCGCGTTTCCTCAAAAAATAATGTTGCCCAGGTTGTTGAAGCTGACGACACAATCCTTTCCGTGCCTGTTATAGGGCAGATAAGCGCAGGTCAGCCCATACTGGCTGAGGAAAACATTGAGCGCATGTTCCCCCTTCCCAGTGACTTTGCCCGTGGCAGTGATGTGTTCATGCTTAAAATACGCGGTGAAAGCATGGTTAACGCAGGCATTCTTGACGGCGACTTCGTAATTGTAAAGAGCCAGAATGTTGCAAACAACGGCGACATTGTTGCAGCTTTAATTGAAGATTGCGCAACAGTTAAAACCTTTTATAAGGAAAACGGCCACTTCCGTCTTCAGCCCGAAAACGATTATTTAGAGCCCATTATTGTTGACACGGTTGCAATAATCGGCAAGGTTATAGGTGTATACAGAGTTCTGTAAAGGCGTGTCGATACCTCGACACGCGCAAAAAAAGACGAGACTATGTGAAGATATATAGTCTCGTCTTTTTTTATTGCATAGGAAATTGCGCGCAGAATGTGCGCATATTTGCTTGTAAAATAAAAGTGTACCTTTTAGTCCCCCAAGATTGGGGGAATCGAGCATGAGCGCATCCGGTGGATGATTGAGCGAATGCGCAGAGCTGTGCCGCGGTCTGTCATCAACGAGCGGATTAGCGAAGTTGATACAGGGCACCGCAAACGGAAGAGGGGGTTGAA
>JAFQLL010000056.1 GCA_017414645.1 Clostridia bacterium
CAAGGAAGGCCTTGTTCACATCTCCAAGCTCGACCATAAGAGAGTTGAAAAGGTTTCTGACGTTGTTAGTGTTGGTGACGAAATCATGGTTAAGGTTATTGAATTTGACCGTATGGGCAGAATCAACCTTTCCAGAAAAGACGCACTTCCCAAGCCCGAAACACAGGAATAAGCTTGTAATTGCAACACTCCCTCAGTCACCTGCGGTGACAGCTCCCTCGGGGAGGGAGCCACAGAGGAATGATTTGAATATTGTAGGGGCGACCTGTGGTCGCCCTTAATTTTTAAGGTGATTTAATGAATAAAATTACAACTTTAAAAAACGGATTAAGAATAATAACCGAGGTTATGCCCGGCGCACAGAGCGTTTTTGTGGGCGTGTGGGTTAAGGCAGGCAGCACTAACGAGCGTGACTCAGAGTGGGGCATAAGCCACTTTATTGAGCACATGGTTTTTAAGGGCACAGAAAAAAGAACTGCCCAGCAAATCAGTGAAGAAACCGACTACGTTGGTGGTCAGGCAAACGCCTTCACCAGCCGTGACTGCACCTGCTACTATTCACGCACCCTTCCCAATCATATGGAGCTTTCCTTCGATATTTTATCAGACATTTACCACAATCCGCGCCTTTCAAAGAAGGATATTGACCTTGAGCGCGGTGTTATAAAAGAAGAAATTATGATGTATGAGGACTGCCCCGAGGATTTAGTTCAGGACAGGCTTCTGGCAGCCTGCTACCCCGGCAGTGCCATAGGTCGCGAAATTGCAGGAAGCTTAGATTCTGTTGATTTGTTAGACAGAAACAAAATGCTCGACTACATGGCTCGTTACTATACCCCCGATAACACCGTAATTACAGTGTGCGGAAAGTTTGACGAAGCTGAAGCCATCAGGCTTTGCGAAAAATATTTCTCCAAACGGATTGCAACCTTTAGCGGCGACAGAATAATAGTACCTACCTTCACTCCCGTTGAAGAAAAATGGGAAAAGGACATTGAACAGGCACATCTTTGCCTTTCGTACCCCTCGGTAGCACTTAAGGACGACAAGCTCAGCTATACTTTGTCTGCTCTCAGTAACATTTTTGGCGGCAGCATGTCCAGTAGGCTTTTTTCCAAGGTCAGGGAAGAGCGCGGCCTTTGCTACAGCGTGTATTCTTATTCCTCCCAGACCGAGGTTTCAGGGCTTTTCAGCATTTACACAGGGCTTAACGCAAGCTGTCTTGATGCTGCCGAAGAGGTTATACATAAATGCATCAAAGACCTTCTTACTGACGGCATAACCGACTACGAGCTCACAAAAGGTAAGGAGCAGTTAAAGGCTGCCATACTTATGGACATGGAAAACCCCTCCAGCCGCATGAGCGCACTCGGCAAGGACTTGCTCATTTATAACGAGGTAAAGCCCGTTGAAGCTATAGTTAAGGATATTGACTCCGTAACAAAGAAAGACATTGAGCAGGCGGCACATATGGTGTTTGAACAAAAATTTGCCCGTGGTGTGCTTTTGCCAATAGACAGATAATAAAAAGGTGGTCATTGACCGCCTTTTTTGTGTTGATTTTTATGTTGGTTGGTGGTAAAATGTACTTGCTACACAGTTGAATATTGTTGTACAAAACAGGTTACGTTATTTAGGTAAAAACGTAGCCTTGATTTTGCATAGCCTGTTTTGGTACAGCATGCAACTGTGTAGCAACGGAGTCAAGCTGCGTTTTTCGTGCGTAGCTTAGGCTGCGCACTTTTTAAATTTTGGAGGGAGCATAATGCTTTGCTATACTGTCGGTGTTATAAACGTTACATTGGGAACTGTATGGCTGATTGAAGATTTGATAAAGACAGGGTGGAACAATGCGTATTTAATTTACATGGTGTGTATTTTGTTAGGAATTACATTAATGAGCTTTAAAAGAAAAGGCGGTCATTGACCGCCTTTTTGTTTTATCTTCCTGCTGCAATTCTGGTGTTTTTCTGGTGGTTTGCATTAACCTTGCCATCGTTATGGCGAATGGAATTTAAAAAGTGAATGTCAAAAACTCCGTGGGCGTTGTTGCCCTTTACCCAGTCGTAGTTATAGCCTGCACCATAATTATCGCTGCGCCAGCTTGTCCATATTCCGCCGGGGGCACCGTCGTTGCCTGCGTGAAGCTTACTTGTGGCAGAAGCGGCAATTTTTCTGCCGTTGTAGATAATAAGAACAGGTCGGCTTGTCCAGTTCTGACCACCGAAAATGGCGTTCATTTTGCTTGTGTCGGAGGCTGTGAGGGGTTCGCAGTCCGCATGTCCCGAGCCTGTTGTGCGCTTGGCTTTAAAGCTTTGCCCTGTGTAAAAGTCCTGCACGGTAAAGGTGGCACCCACGGGCACAACGTACTGAACAGCCTCCCACCAGTCAAGATATTCACCATACTGACTGCCCGGGGTGCTTGTTACGGGCACGTGATGCACAGGTATTGTAAGCTTCTTGCCTGCATAGATAGCAGAGGATTCGCTAAGCCCATTCACGCTTAAAAGCTCGCTCATGGGTATGCCGAAATTGTTGGCTATATTCCAGTAGGTGTCGCCTGATTTAACTGTGTAGGTGGTGTAGGTTACATAGGGCTTGCTCTGGCTTGAAGAGGAGCCGGAGGACGGCCCTTGAGAGGTAGAGGAAGGTATTTTTACAACATCGCCAATTTCGAGCCATGAACTTGTGGTGGCATTGTTTGCTTTTAAGAGGGTATTAAAATCAACACCATACCACTGAGCAATAAGCCAGTAAGTATCACCCTTTTTTACGGTATGAGTTTTTTCGGTAGGGACATATACAACATCGCCAATTTCAAGCCATGAGCTTGTAGTGGCACCATTTGCCTTTAAAAGTGTGTTGAAGTCAACACCGTAGGCTTGTGAAATTGTCCAGTATGTATCTCCTTTCTTAACAATGTGAGTTGCCGCCTGAGCCTGGGTTGAAAGTGCTGCAAAGGCAAGCGTCAGTGAAATTGCTTTTTTGAAGTTCATAAGTATTCTCCTTTTTTATTTTGATTGGGTAACTGCAACATTTTTACAAGGTATCGGGACACGCCTGTTTAGCTAAAGTAAAGCCAGTAAAAGCAGAATGGTCAGGCATGTCCCGCAACGTGGGCTTTAGTAAGGATTGTAGAAACCTTGTTAAAATTGCATTGCATTCCCTTGCCTTTTATTTTCGTCACAAATTTGTAATATCTTTTATGTAAATAATGGATTTGACGAATTGTTACATTGGTGATATAATGTAGGAAGATACTTTGAGGAGATGACATTATGACAAAATATGACGTAAAAAGTTCAAAGGCAGAGGAATTTATCAACCATGAAGAAATTCTGGAAACCCTGGAATACGCACAGGCAAATAAAAACAACAAAGAGCTTATTGACTCTATTATAAAAAAGGCAGAAGAAATGAAGGGTATAACTCACCGTGAAGCGGCAGTTTTGCTGGAGTGCGAAATTGACGAAGCTAATGAGAGAATTTATTCTCTTGCCAAAGAAATTAAGGACAAATTCTACGGTAACCGCATAGTTATGTTTGCCCCCTTGTATTTATCAAACTACTGTGTAAACGGCTGTGTTTACTGTCCTTATCACAGACAGAATAAGACAATTCCCCGTAAAAAGCTTACCCAGGAGGAAATCAAAGCAGAGGTTATCGCTCTTCAGGACATGGGCCACAAGCGCCTTGCCTTGGAAGCAGGCGAGGACCCTGTGCACAACCCCTTGGAATACATTCTCGAAAGCATTAAAACAATCTACTCCATAAAGCACAAAAACGGTGCCATTCGCCGTGTTAACGTAAACATTGCGGCAACAAGTGTTGAAAACTACACAAAATTAAAGGATGCGGGCATTGGTACGTATATTCTTTTCCAGGAAACATATAATAAAGAGAACTACGAGGCCCTTCATCCCACAGGTCCTAAGAGCAATTACGCTTACCACACCGAGGCTATGGACAGAGCCATGGACGGCGGCATTGACGACGTGGGCTTAGGCGTGCTTTTCGGCTTGAACCTTTACCGCTACGATTTAGTAGGTCTTTTAATGCATGCAGAGCATCTTGAGGCAGCAAAGGGTGTTGGCCCCCACACAATCAGCGTGCCCAGAATATGCCCTGCAGACGATATCGATGTGAACGATTTCTCAAATGCAATTTCCAACGAAATTTTTGAAAAAATTGTTGCAATTATCCGTATTGCGGTTCCCTATACAGGCATGATCATTTCTACACGTGAATCAAAAGAGGTTCGTGAAAGGGTGCTTCAGCTCGGCATTTCTCAGATTTCCGGCGGAAGCCGCACATCTGTAGGTGGCTATACCGACGAAGAGGTTTACGACGAAAGTACAAGTCAGTTCGACCTTTCCGACAGAAGAACACTCGATGAGGTTGTAAACTGGCTTATCGACATGGGCCATGTTCCTTCCTTCTGTACAGCGTGCTACCGTGAGGGCAGAACAGGCGACAGATTTATGAGCCTTTTAAAGTCGGGGCAGATTATTAACTGCTGTCACCCCAATGCTCTTATGACCTTGAAGGAATATCTTCTGGACTATGCAAGCGAGGATACAAAGAAGAAGGGTGAAGAAATAATTGCCCGTGAAATCGAAAAAATCACAAACGAAAAGGTTAAGGAAAGAGCAAAGCAGAACCTTATTGACATTGAAAAGGGAACACGTGATTTCAGATTTTAACCGAACACAAGAGAGGATTTAAAAATCCTCTCTTTTTTTGCATAAATTTATAAAAAACCCTTTTCAAAATGCTATTTATTTGATACAATTAACGTATATAACTATGCGAATTTTTTTAAGAGGAGAGATAGAAAATGCAACCTAAGTACAAAAGAGTTCTTCTTAAGGTTTCAGGCGAAGCCTTGGCAGGCGAAAGAGGCTTTGGTCTTGACCAGCCCACTATCGATGCAATCTGTAATGAAATTAAAAGATGTGCCGAAACAGGCGTGGAAATTGCCGTTGTTGTAGGCGGCGGTAACTTCTGGAGAGGCAGAAGCGGTGAAAACATGGATCGCTCCCGTGCCGACCACATGGGCATGCTTGCAACTGTTATCAACTCTCTGGCTCTTTGCTCTGCTTTAGAAGCCATTGACGTTACAACAAGAGTTCAGACAGCAATCGAAATGCGTGCCATTGCCGAGCCTTATATCCGCGGAAAGGCGAACAGCCATCTTAACCGCGGCAGAGTGGTAATTTTCGGTTGCGGTACAGGTAACCCCTTCTTCTCAACGGATACAGCAGCAGCCCTTCGTGCAGCTGAAATCAATGCAGACGTAATTCTGCTTGCTAAGAAGGTTGACGGCGTTTACGATTCTGACCCTGCGGTTAACCCCGATGCTAAGAAGTTCGACACACTTACCTTCTCTGAGGTTCTTGCAAGAGATTTGAAGGTTATGGACTCCACAGCTACAGCCCTTTGCCGTGATAACAAAATGCCTATTCAGGTGTTCGGCTTAGACGATCCCGAGAACATTTACCGTGCAGTTATGGGTGAGCCCATCGGCACACTTGTTACAGAATAATTAAAAAGGATGATATACGCTTCGCGTATGATGAATGATATGTCGCTTTGCGACATGATATGAATTTCATTAGAAATTCATTAAGGTGTAAAAATTCTTCGAATTTTTATTTATAATCAGATAAAAGATTTGCGCCCCAAGAGCACTTCCTCGCTTCGCTCGTGGCGCAGAGCAAATCTACCAAAATGCGTCAGCATATCATGAAACCGAAGGTTTTATATCATGGCGTAGCCGTATCATGCCAAGGCATATCATTCTTTAGTTGCATTTACCTAATCAAAGTAAACTGATATGAAAAAAGAAAGGAACATAAACTATGAAAGAAATTACAGCAAGAATGGATAAAGCCATTGCATATTACAAGGACGATTTAAACACTATCAGAGTAGGCAGAGCCAATGCGGCAGTGCTCGACAAGATTGCAGTTGACTACTACGGCACAATGACACCTGTACAGCAGGTTGGTACAATTTCTACTCCCGACCCCAGAACCCTTATGATTCAGCCTTGGGACACAAGCCTTCTTAAGGCGATCGAAAAGGCAATCCTTGCAAGCGAATTGGGCATTAACCCCCAGAACGATGGTAAGGTTATCCGCCTCAACTTCCCTCAGCTTACAGAAGAAAGACGTAAAGAGCTTTCCAAGACTGTTTCCAAGAAGGGCGAAGAAGCTAAGGTTAGCATTCGTAACATTCGTCGCGATGCTATGGATGAATACAAGGCATTGAAGAAAAAGAACGAAATTACAGAAGACGACTTAAAGGCAGCTGAAAAGGATATCCAGGATCTTACCGATATGAAGATCAAGGAAATCGATGCAATTACAGACAAGAAGCAGAAGGAAATTATGTCCATATGAAATTAAAGGACTTTTTCCGTAAAAAAGCCTTAGAGCAAAAAGTGGACTTTGATAACTTACCCAAGCATATCGGAATTATTATGGACGGAAACGGCAGATGGGCGAAAAAACGCGGTCTGCCCCGTACCTCCGGTCACGCTGTTGGGGCAAAAACATTTGAGCGCATTGTTGAGTATGCAGGTAATATCGGTGTAAAGGTTGTTACCGTATACGCATTTTCAACGGAAAACTGGCGTCGTCCTCAAGAAGAGGTTGACGCACTTATGGCAATTTTGGAGGACTATCTCGACCATGGTCTGCAGCGTTTGGCAGGCAGAGATGTTCAGATTCATTTTATCGGCGACAGAAGTGCCTTTTCGGAATCTTTCCGTGAAAAACAGCTCTACATGGAAAAGGCCACTGAAAATAACAGTGGTCTTTTGCTTAATGTGGCCCTCAACTATGGCGGACGCGACGAGGTCATAAAGGCGGTTAAGGAAATTGCTCAGAAGGTTAAGGCTGGCGAAATGCAGGTAGAGGACATTTGCGAGGAAGACATTTCCTCAAGAACCTATACCGCAACTCAGCCTGATCCCGACCTTATTATCCGTCCTTCGGGTGAGTATCGCTTAAGTAACTTTTTCCTTTGGCAGGGAGCCTACAGCGAGCTGTGGTTCTCCAACATTCTCTGGCCTGATTTTTCAAACGAAGACCTGCTTCAGGCAATTTATGACTATCAACAGCGCACACGCCGTTTCGGCGGAGTATAATTTGCGCGGAGGGATATATAACATGAAAACAAGACTTATTACATCCTTTGTCGGAGCAGCGGTGTTTTTTCTTGTGCTGCTGACACCTCCGATTGTGTTTCAGCTTGCAGTGGTTATTGTAACCGGTATTGCAACCTATGAGATTTTCTCTGTAACAGGCGTTGCAAAAAAGTTGCCGCTGGCATTTTCAGGTGCATTCGGCATAGCTTTTTGTGCGCTTTTGGGTTGCATGCATCTTAACGACAAGCTCATTACCTACGATGTGTGCCTTTTGTGCTTATCTGTTTACATAGGTTTCATGTTTGCACTTATGGTGTTTGACCATAAAAATGTCAAGCTTGCCGATGCTTCCATTGCATTCTTTGTATCCACCTTTGTGGCAGTGCTGTTTTCCTACCTCATTCCTTTAAGAGAGGAAGCTATGGGAATATACATCATTCTTTCCCTTTTTGTGGGAACCTGGTGTGCAGATTCAGGCGCATATTTTATCGGCGTAAGGTTTGGAAAGCATAAAATGGCTCCTGTTCTCAGCCCGAAAAAATCCTGGGAAGGCTTCTTCGGAGGTATTCTTGGTAGCATTGTGGGAATGCTTATATATGTGGCAATTCTTACCTTTGTGTTGCATATTGAATGCAACGTGCTCGCTCTCGTGTTTGTGGGTGTAGGCTGTGCAGTCTTAGGCCCTGTGTCTGACATTGCAACAAGCGCCATCAAGCGTGAGTACGGCGTTAAGGACTACGGCACACTTTTCCCCGGTCATGGTGGCATTCTCGACAGGTTTGACAGCGTACTTCTTACAACACCTTTTGTTTATTTTGTAAGTCAGGTATTTGACCTTGTGGGCTGATAAGTAACGCGAAGTGCAAAAGAGGATTTGATAAAATGAAAAATATTTCTATATTAGGCTCAACAGGCTCTATTGGTACTCAGAGCCTGGATGTTGTTGACAAGGACAACGAGTTAAGGGTTGCCTCCTTAACAGCGTATAAAAATACGGATCTTATTGAAGCGCAGATACGAAAGTATAAACCCCGCTTCGCCGCAATGTACGACGAAAAGTGCGCAGCGGACCTGAAGGTGAGGGTTTCCGACACTGACACAGTAGTGCTCTCGGGTGAAGAGGGTGTGTGTGAATGTGCCCGTCAGGGCGAAATGGCTGTTACTGCAATTGTTGGTATTGCAGGGCTTCGCCCCACACTCGCTGCTATAGAGGCAGGTTGCGACATTGCTCTTTCAAACAAGGAAACTCTGGTTACCGCAGGGGACTACGTTATGGACTTGGCTAAAAAGCAGAGCGTTAAAATTGTTCCTGTGGACAGCGAGCACAGCGCTATTTTCCAGTCCATTGCCGACCAGGGCAAATTTCTTGAAAAAATTATAATAACAGCATCGGGCGGTCCCTTCTTTGGCAAAAAGAAGGAAGAGCTCCGTGACGTAACCGCTGCCGATGCACTTAAACACCCCACTTGGTCAATGGGTGCAAAAATTACAATTGACAGCTCAACACTGGTGAATAAAGGCCTGGAAATTATAGAGGCCATGCACCTTTTCGGGGTTGATGTTGATAACATAATTCCCGTTGTTCACCGTCAGAGCATTGTTCACTCCTTGGTTGAATTCTGCGACGGCTCAGTTATAGGTCAGTTCGGTGTGCCCGACATGAAGCTCCCCATTTCCTATGCGCTTCATTACCCCGATAGAAGCATTAAGGTTTCTGAAAAGCTGGATTTGGCAAAGATAGGCACACTTACCTTCTCGGAAATTGACCATGAAGCCTTCCCTGCCGTTAACATGGCAAAGTGGGCTGCTAAGAAGGGCGGCACAATGCCTGCTGTTTTCAATGGCGCAAACGAAGAGGCTGTTGCAATGTTTTTAAAGGGCGAATGTCGTTTTGGCGACATTACGGAGTATATTTCCTACGCGATGGATAAACATATTGTAGTGAATGAAACTTCAATTGCCGCAATCGAGGAAGCGGACCGTTTTGCAAGGCAAATGGTAAGGGAAGCGGCAAAAGCGTAAAATCGGAGGTATTCCATGGTTGGTTCAATAATTGTTACAATTATCGCTTTCGGGATAATGGTAATGCTCCACGAGTTGGGGCATTTCCTTACTGCAAAGAAGTTTGGCGTAACCGTGCACGAATTTTCTATCGGTATGGGTCCGCTTCTTTTCAAATGGGGAAAAGGTGAAACTCAGTATTCCTTACGCCTCCTGCCGTTAGGCGGCTATGTAAAGCTGGAGGGCGAGGAGGAAGAGAGCGACAATCCTAAGGCCTTCTCAAACATTTCACCAATAAAGCGTATCTGCATTCTTGTTGCAGGTGCTCTGATGAACATTATCTTAGGCTTTGTGTGCTTTGTTATTATAAATAACACATATCCCACCGTGCAGGTCCCCGTAATAAGCGAAATTGTGGCAAATTCAGCTGCAGAAGAAGCAGGGCTTATGGCAGGCGACGAAATTGTAAAGCTTAACAACACCCCCGTTGCAACACAGAGCGATGTAAGCCTTTTTATGATGAGCAATCCCGAAGAGGTTAAGGTTACCTACCGCCGTGACGGAGAGAAAAATACTGTTACCCTTATTCCTCTGATGCAGGATGGCAGGCTTCTTATAGGTTTTAAGGGAAGTGTGAAGACCCTTAATTTCTTAGAAAGACTTGAATATTCTTACTACGATACACGCTATGTTGTAAAGGCGGTGCTTGTATCCGTTAAAATGCTTTTTACAGGTGAGGCTAAGGTCAGCGACATGTCGGGCCCTGTGGGCGTTGTGCAGGTGGTGGGCGATGCTGCAGAGAGCGCACAGCCCTATGGCAGTCTGGCAGTTGTAATGCAAGTGCTCATGCTCTTTGCCATGATAAGTGTAAACTTGGGTGTTTTTAACCTTTTGCCTTTCCCTGCCCTTGACGGCGGAAGCATAATATTTGCATTTATTGAACTTGTAACACGAAAGAAACTTAAGCAGGAGGTGCTGGGCTACATTAACCTGGCAGGTCTTGCACTCATACTGGGGCTTGGTATATATATCATGTTCTCAGACATTATAAAACTACTGTAGAAATGAGGCGTCAGAAATGAGCAGAAAATCAGCAAGAGAAAACGCGTTCAAAATTATTTATAACTGTGCTCTTATGAAGGAGCCTCCTCACGATATGTGCGAATATTTTGAGGAAACAACAAAAGACGAAATGTGGGCAGAGGCTTCTATGGACGCTAAGGACATGGAGTACATGAAGGCGGTTGTTTTCGGTGCGGCAGAAACTAAAAATGAGCTTAACGAAAAAATTGCCCCCCTTCTCAAAAAATGGGACGTGGCTCGCCTTCCCAAGGTAAGCCTTGCAATACTTCAGCTTGCAATTTATGAAATCGACAACATGGACGACGTGCCCGACCGTGTGGCTGTAAACGAAGCCGTTGAGCTTGCTAAAGCCTACGGTGAGGACGATACATATAAATTCATTAATGGTGTTCTGGCAGAATATTTAAAAAACAAAAAGTAATCAGAAGGATGATTTAACCCTATGCAACGACGTGAAGCCACAGTAACGCAGATTAACAATTACATAAAAGCCATACTGGAGCGGACCGAGGTTTTGCAGAATGTGTGGATAAAAGGCGAAATAAGTAACCTTAAGTATCATTCCTCGGGGCATGTTTACCTTACCCTAAAGGACGAGGGCGGCGCACTTCGGGCGGTCATGTTCAAGGGTGCTGTTATGAAGCTACCCTTTAAAATGGAAAATGGCATGAAGGTTTGTGCAAACGGACGCATTGGTGTTTTTGAACGCGATGGCGCCTATCAGCTCTATATCGAAACTATGGAGCAGGAGGGGCAGGGAGATTTGTTCAAAAAGCTTGAAGAGCTTAAAAAGAAGCTTTCCATTGAAGGCTTGTTTGACGAAAAGTATAAAAAGCCCATTCCTCGCTTCCCAAAAAAGGTTGGCGTTGTTACAAGCCCTACAGGGGCAGCTGTAAGAGATATTTTGAACATTATAAAGCGCCGTTACCCTTTGTGCGAGGTTATCTTGTATCCTGCATTGGTGCAGGGCGAAAACGCAAGTGCGAGTATTGTTAAGGGCATTGAATTTTTAAACAGCAGAGAAGACGTGGATGTGCTCATCGTGGGTAGAGGCGGCGGCAGCATTGAAGACTTGTGGGCGTTTAATGAAGAGCCTACAGTAAGGGCAATTTTTAAATCCCGCATACCTGTAATTAGTGCTGTTGGCCACGAAACAGACTTTACCCTTTCAGATGCAGTTGCAGACCTGAGAGCCCCAACGCCTTCGGCGGCGGCAGAAATTGCCGTGCCCGACAGCATGGAGCTTAATGATTATCTCGAAAAGAGCCGTGCAAGGCTTAAAACCATGCTTTTGAAGAAAGCTGAGGAGAGCGAGGTTAAGCTGAGGCTTATATCTGAGCGCTGTTCAAAGGAGAGCTTCATGCGGAGACTTGAAAACCTCATGCAGACAACAGACCGAAGCTTTGACATGCTCATAAGAGCAACCGAATTAAAGCTCGACAAAAAAATGAACACGCTTTCAGAATGTGCGGCAAAGCTCGACGCATTAAGCCCCTTAAAGGTTTTTGAACGTGGTTACAGCATTGCTTACCAAAAAGGAAACGTTCTTAAAAGCGTTAACGAAGTAACAGAAAGAGATGAAATACAGCTTGTGCTTTCAGATGGCAGTCTTAAGGCGCAGGTGTCAGAAATTACAAAGAATTGAGGAATCAGCATGACATTCGAAGAAGCTTTAAAGGAGCTTGAAGAAACAGTTAAAAAGCTGGAAGCGGGTGAAACAACCCTCGACGAGGCAATGAGCCTTTTTGAAAAGGGTGTTACACTTACAAAAAATTGTCGAAAAATGCTCGACGATGCTCAGCTTCGGGTTAAGAAAGTAACAGAAGCAGGCGAAGAGGATTTTGCAGCAGAGTAAAATAATCATTACAGAGGGAATGCATTATGGATTTTAATCAGAAACTTAACGGATACACCGAAAAAATTAATGGGGCACTTAAAAGTATTGCCGAAAGCTTCCCAAAGAACAATATTGTTTCCGAGGCAATGGCGTACTCTCTTCTGGCAGGAGGCAAAAGGATACGCCCCGTCATTGCCTTAGCTGTTGCTGACAGCCTTGGCGGAGATATGGACATGGCGCTTTGCTTTGGTTGTGCACTTGAAATGATACATACCTATTCGCTCATACACGACGACTTGCCCTGTATGGACAACGACACCCTTCGTCGCGGTATGCCTACCTGCCATGTGAAATATGGCGAGGCATACGCTCTTTTAGCAGGCGACGGACTTCTTACATATGCATTTTCTCACATAACAAGAAATGTGAAGGATAAGGCAAAAGCCTTTGATTTTATAAATTATCTTTCCGCCATGGCAGGCATTGAGGGCATGGTAGGCGGACAGACTGACGACATAAAGGCTGAAAAGGAGCGTGCCGACATAGAAACCCTTTACAGCATCCATGCACGCAAAACAGGAGCGCTTATAAATGCTGCAGGTGCTGCAGGTGCAATTGCATCAGGGTGCGCAGCTTCCTTTGCGGAAGGTTACACAAAAAGCCTTGGGCTTGCTTTTCAGATAAAAGACGACATATTGGACGTTGAGGGCGACGAAAGCAAAATGGGCAAAACCCTCATGAAAGACATAAATTCCGAAAAATCCACCTTTGTAACTCTTTTAGGTCTTGAATGTGCAAAGGCAGAGCTTACGAAGGAGACAAATAAAGCTATAGAAGCATGTGCCGCCTTTAAGGACGAGGGTGAATTTCTCACTCTTCTTGCAAAGGCAATGCTTGAGCGAGAAAACTGATATCCGGGAGGAATACAAATGAAAGCTATTGTGGATTTTTTCACAAACCCACCTTTGATGGCGGCCGTTGCAGGCTGGGCAATCGCTCAGGTGCTTAAGGTTGTCATTGAATCAATTATGGCAAAGAAGTTTACCTGGGAAAGCATTTTTGCTTCAGGCGGAATGCCCTCTTCTCATAGCGCATTTGTTATGGCGCTTACCACTGTAATTGGCTACCAGTATGGCTTGGGAAGTGTGTACTTTGCATTTTCTGCAGCCTTTGCACTGGTTGTTATGTATGATGCCTGTGGCGTAAGGCGAGCAGTAGGTGAACAGGCAAAGGCTCTTAACCGAATTATCGATGCATTGCACGAAAACAGTGCCATCGGCCAGGAAAAAGCCCTGAAGGAAATTTTAGGTCATAGCCCCTTCCAGGTGGCAATGGGCTTTGTGCTTGGTATTCTGGTGGGTGTTTGTGCTGTGATATTATTTCTGAGGTGAAAATAAATGTTTAACAAACTGGCGTTTATAGAAGAAAAATATGAAGAGCTTTCTCAAAAAATCAGCGACCCTGAGGTTATCGCAGACATTGATTCATGGAGAAAGCTTATGAAGGAGCATAGCGATATGACTCCTATAGTTGAAAAATACAGGGAATATAAAGCTGTTATGCAAACCATTTCCGATGCAGAGGAAATGCTTCTTGATAAGCCCGATGCCGACTTTGAAGAGCTTCTCAGAGAAGAAATAAACGAGGCAAAGAGCAAAATTACCCCTCTGGAGGAGGAACTCAAGATCCTGCTCATTCCCAAAGACCCTAACGACGACAAGAGCGTTATTGTGGAAATACGTGGTGGCACAGGCGGTGAGGAAGCGGCCCTTTTCGCCGCTGAGCTTTTCAGAATGTACTCAATGTATGCAGAAAAGAAACGCTGGAAAATTGAAATTATGAACTCCAATGCTACAGAGCTTGGTGGTTATAAGGAAATTTCCTTCTCTGTTGACGGACAGGGCGCATACAGCCGTTTCAAGTACGAAAGCGGTGTTCACCGTGTGCAGAGGGTTCCCGAAACTGAATCTCAGGGCAGAATTCAGACCTCGGCAGCTTCTGTTGCAGTATTACCCGAGGTTGAAGAGGTAGAACTGGAAATTAACCAGAACGATTTGAAAATTGACGTGTTCCGTGCAGGTGGCCCCGGCGGTCAGTGCGTTAATACAACAGACTCTGCCGTGAGAATTACACACCTTCCCACAGGCTTGGTTGTATCATGTCAGGACGAAAAGAGCCAGCATAAGAACAAGGACAAGGCCCTTAAAGTTTTAAGAAGCCGCTTATATGAGCTTATGGAAGCAGAGAGAAACGCCTCCATTGCCGCTGAAAGAAAAAGCCAGGTTGGCTCAGGTGACCGCAGCGAAAGAATAAGAACCTATAACTTCCCTCAGGGAAGAGTTACTGACCACAGAATAAACCTTACACTTTATAAAATCGATGCCATTATGGACGGCGAAATAGACGAGCTGGTTGACTCTCTTGCAACCTATTATCAGAGCGAAAAGCTGAAGGCAAGCGGAAACGAATAACAGACTTTTAGTTTAAAGTTGCTCGCCTGTATACAAAGGGGGAAATGTTATGATGAATTCAAACAGAAAAGAAAAGGTTCTATTGGAAAGAGTTATTTCCGAGTTTAATCTTGAGGTTATTTATGCTCCCGACGGCATGAAGGACACCTGGATTGATTGTGCTGATGTGCACCGCCCCGGCATTCAGTTTGCGGCGGACTATTATGAATATTTTGACCAAAACAGAATACAGGTTTTAGGCAAGGCGGAAATGTTCTATCTTATGGAGAAGTCTGCTGAGGAAAAGAAACACATTCTCCTCACACTTTGCCAGAAAAACATTCCTGCGATTGTGGTAACACGGAAGGCAGAAATTCCCACAGAGCTTATGGATGCCGTTAAGGCGTGTAAAACACCGCTTCTTCGCACGGAAGAAAGTACGTCCCACTTTATAGCCTCCTACATTTCTACCATGAATGTTATTCTTGCGCCCTTTATTACGCGCCACGGCGTTCTGATGGAAATATATGGTGAAGGTGTGCTTATTCTGGGTGAAAGCGGCGTTGGTAAAAGTGAAACGGCTGTTGAATTGGTAAAGCGCGGTCATCGCCTTGTTGCCGATGATGCCGTTGAAATCAAGAAAGTTTCTGCAAAAACTTTGGTGGCATCCTCGCCTGAAATTATCCGTCACTTTATTGAGCTTCGCGGCATAGGTATTATTGACGTGAAGAAAATCTTTGGTATGGGTGCTGTTAAGGACGTTGAAAACGTTAACCTGGTTGTTAATCTTGAACCGTGGCAGCAGGGCAAAAATTACGAACGACTTGGTATTGACAAAACCTATACTAACATTCTGGGCATTGACGTGCCCTCGCTTACAATTCCCGTGCGTCCCGGTAGAAACCTTGCAATCATTATCGAAATTGCGGCAATGAACTACCGTCAGCAGCAGATGGGCTACAATGCAGCAGAAGAGCTGAACGACAGAATTGCAAAGCAGTTGAATATGGATGCAACGGGAATAATTTAAGCTTTGCTTAAATTATTCAGTGAAAAGTTAATAAGCATTGAGGAAACTCTCAAGCGAGTTTCTTTCTGTTGGAGAGATATCCTATGATAAAAATTACAGTTGATACACACACTCATACAAACGTTTCCACCCATGCCTTTTCCACATTGGAGGAAAACCTTGCAGCGGCGGCAAAAATGGGACTTGAGGGAATTGCCATGACAAACCACGGTCCTCTTCTTGGAGATGGTGCTGTATGGTTTCATTTCCAGTCGGCAAGGCATTTGCCCAAATATGTCAACGGTGTGAGGCTTTTGCCGGGCGCCGAGGTTAATATTATGGACACCTTGGGTACATTGGACATTGAAGACAGGCTTCTTAAAAATCTTGAAATAGTTATTGCAAGCTTTCACACCCCATGTTTTGCACCCAATAGCCCGCAGGAGGACGTTACCAAGGCGTGGCTCAACGTTATGGATAATGAACACGTTGACGTGCTTGGCCACATGGGCGACGGCAGATATACGTGCGATTATGAAGCCGTTGTAAAAAAAGCAAAGGAAAAGGGTAAAATAATAGAGATAAATAATCACTCCTTTAAAGTAAGAGCTGGGAGCAAAGAAAACTGCAAAGCAATTGCGCTTTTGTGCAAAAAGTATTCTGTGCCTGTTGTGCTTTCTACGGATGCACATTTTTCGCCGGAGGTGGGCGTGGTACCCAACAGCATTGCTCTTGTAGAGGAAATTGACTTTCCCGAAGAGCTTATTCTTAACACCTCACTAAAAAAGTTGTGTGATTATTTAAATATTGAAGCATAGGAAGATTAATGTGAAAAATATCGGCATAGACATTGGAGGCACCTTTATAAAGGCTGCCATTGTGGAAGGCAGAGGTAAAATTGTGCTTTCTTCAAAGACCCCTACCCCTAAAAACGGGCAGGAAATTCCCAAAAAGGTCATTGAAATAATAGAAGAGCTTACGGGAAAGGCAAAAATTGACATTTCTGAAATAAAAAGTGTGGGCATTGGTGTCCCCGGCGTGTGTGACACAAAAAAAGGCACCATTGTAAATTGCCCTAATATTGAAAACTGTAAAAGCATTGAAATATGCAAATGCATTTCACAAAGGTTTGGTGTGGATGCATATATTGACAACGATGCAAACTGTGCTGCATTGGGTGAATACACTGTGTCAGACATGAAGAGCGAAAGCTTTGTGTTTGTTACTTTGGGCACAGGTGTTGGCGGTGGCATCATTCTGGGCGGCAGGCTCCTTCGTGGCATTAACTCTGCCGCAGGCGAGGTGGGCCATATTGTTATCAAGCAAAATGGCGAAAGGTGCAATTGCGGAAGGCGCGGCTGTTGGGAGCGCTACGCTTCCGTTACAGCCTTGGTAAGGCAGGCAAAGGAAGCGGGCTTTACGGGCAATGTGTCGGGCAGAAGCATTTTTGCCGACAGAGCAAAAGGCAACAAAAAAGCAGACGAAGTCATAAAACAGTGGCTTGAATATGTGGCAGAGGGTATATGTGACATGGTCAACATTTTTCAACCTGAGGAAATCGTTATCGGTGGGGGAATAAGTCGTGAAGGAAACATTATCCTTGAGCCTGTAGCAGAGTTTGCACAAAAGTATTCCATTAAAGACACGAACAGCAAAAGAAACACAAAAATCCGCATATCAAAGCTTTTTAACGATGCTGGTGTTGTGGGGGCAAGCTTTCTTTATACCCAAAACTGAACCGGACGGTGATATAATTGTATAATTTTGAAAATTGCAATGTACTGTTTAACGTACAAATGAAGGACTATACTACTTTTAAAACAGGGGGCACAGCCCGTGTTCTTATTGAACCCGAGACTCCCATGGCTGTTGCAAAGGTGCTTCGTACTCTTACAGAACGTGGAGAAAAATACTACGTTCTGGGCAACGGCAGCAACCTTCTTGTGGCAGACGAGGGCATTGATGCTGCCGTTATCCACATTGGCAGAAACCTTAGCGAAGTCAGGGTGGAAGGTGAAAGCGTTATTTGTCAGGCAGGGGCGCTTTTATCAGCAGCTGCGAATGCAGCTTATAAAAATTCTCTTACAGGGCTGGAATTTGCACAAGGCATCCCCGGCAGCGTAGGTGGCGGCGTGTGTATGAACGCAGGAGCTTATGGCGGCGAATTAAAGGATGTTATCGATTGGATCGATTACGCATTGCCCTCAGGTGAGGTGTGTCGCATGGACTGCGACACAGCCGATCTTACTTACCGACACAGCTTCTTTTCAGATAAGCCCTACGTTGTAACAGCTGCCTGCTTTAAGCTTAAAAAGGGTGACAGCGATGCAATTTCGGGCAAAATGAAAGAGCTTGCTGAAAAGAGAAGAGATAAACAGCCTTTGGAATATCCTTCCGCAGGCAGTACATTCAAGCGTCCTGTTGGTGGCTTTGCCGCCGCATTAATTGAAGATGCAGGGCTTAAGGGCACAAGCTGTGGCGACGCCTGTGTCAGCGAAAAGCATTCGGGCTTTATTGTAAATAAGGGCAACGCAACAACAAGCGACATATTAAACCTCATGGAAACTGTTAAAGAAAAGGTTTTCGAAAAATCGGGCATAATGCTCGAGCCGGAGGTTAAATTCTGGAAATAAGGGTGAGACAAATGAAATTTTTGATTATTACAGGCATATCGGGTGCGGGCAAAACACAGGTACTGCACTTCCTTGAAGACATGGGCTATTATTGTATCGACAACATGCCCGTGCTGTTTCTTTCTGCCTTTGCGCAGGCTGTGGCTGAAGGAAAAATTAAGGCAAAGAATGTTGCCGTTGTTACCGACATCCGTGGCGGTGAAATGTTCTCGAATATCGAAGAGGAGCTTTCAAAAATTTCTAAGGAAACCTGCCCCTATGAAATTGTGTTCTTAGAGGCAGACCACACTGCGCTTGTGCGCCGTTATAAGGAAACAAGGCGTGCGCATCCCCTGGCGCCTCATGGCCCTGTTGAAAAGGGCATTTCTGCCGAAAGAGAAATTATGGCAAAAATAAGGCAAAAGGCAGACCATGTCATAAACACCTCAAACCTTTTAACTCGTGAGCTCAATGAAATTGTACGGGAAAAATTTGGTGATGAAGGCAAAAAGAAGGAGTTTTTCTCCATTAATGTAATGAGCTTTGGTTTTAAATATGGTATTCCCATTGCAACAGACCTTGTTATGGACGTAAGGTTTTTACCTAACCCCTATTACGTGGAGGATATGCGCTACCGCACAGGTCTTGATGAGGATGTTTATAAGTACGTTACTGAAAATGAAGAGTGTGCCGAATTTGTAAAACGTTATTCCGAAATGATAATGTATCTTGTTCCGCATTATATCCGTGACGGCAGACGACAGATAACAATTTCCATAGGCTGCACCGGTGGCAAACACAGAAGTGTTGCCATTACAGAAATGCTTAAGAAAATTTTTGAGGAAAATTCTCTTGTGGCGAAAAGCTCTCACAGAGACATCGAAAGGAAGTAAATATGACCTTTCTTAACGAAGTAAAAGAAGAGTTGTTGAATTTAAGAATAAAGAAAAACTGCTGCATGACCTCCGAGGTAAGGGGCATACTTGCCTTCGGAGGCATCAGTTTCGGTGAAGGTATTCTCTTTGGTACCGACAGCTTTTCCCTGGCAAAAAGGCTGAGCATTTTCTTGCGCAGGGTCTGTAATATTGACTTTGCCGAAAGGCTCGACGAGATGGCGGAAAGCTATAAGTTTCTTATTCCCGAAAGTGTTCTTTTGGAGTTGGGGCTTAAGGTTGAAGAAGACAAGATTTCAGAAAGTGAAAATAAGGAGCTTGACCACTGCTGTATGCAGGCCTTTGTCCGCGGTGCATTTCTTGCATCGGGAAGTGCGGCAAATCCCGAAAAGGCTTATAGGGTTGAAATCTTTACCGAAAACTCCTATCTTTGCGACAAAACCTTTGAAATTATTGAAAGCCTTGGTGTTGATTGTAAAAAAGTAAAAAGAAAAAACCTTTACGTTATTTACGGCAACAACAGCGAAAACGCATCGGATATTCTAAAGGTAACAGAGGCTTACCATGCTGTTTTTAAAATGCTTGATGTAAAAATCGAAAAGGAAAAGCGCAATAAAACAAACCGCCAGATTAATTTTGACATGGCGAATATTGACCGAATAAACGAAAACTCCCGACGTGAGGCCGATGCCATCCGTCTTATTGATAAAAAAATAGGTATTTCAGAGCTTAAGCCCAAGCTTCGCGAGGTTGCAAGGCTTCGTCTTGACAACGAGGGGGCATCTTTAAGAGAGCTCTGCGAAATGTTCGATCCGCCACTGGCAAAAAGCACTCTCAATAACAGATTGAACAAATTGATACAAATAGCACAAGAATTGAGTGATGAGTAATGTTTACCCACTTACATGTACATAGCGAATACAGTCTTTTAGACGGCGCGGCAAGAGTTGCTGACTTGCCTAAAAGAGCGAGAGAACTGGGACAAAACGCCATGGCACTTACAGACCATGGTGTTATGTACGGTGCAGTTGATTTTTATAAGGCGTGCAAAAAGGAAGGCATTAAGCCTATTATAGGCTGTGAGGTGTATGTTGCGCCCAGAACGCTTTTTGACAAAGAATCCAAAGCCGATGCGGACAACTTTCACCTGGTGCTCCTTGCAAAAAATGAAAAAGGCTATCGCAATTTGTGTAAAATTGCGTCAAAAGCAGCTGTTGACGGCTTTTACTACCGCCCCAGAACAGATAAGAATGAGCTTAAGAAATATTCCGAGGGCCTTGTGGCACTTTCTGCCTGCCTGGCAGGCGAAATTCCTTATCTTCTTACAGAGGGTAACTATGAAGGTGCAAAGCGAGCGCTTTATGAATATAAGGCAATTTTTGAGGATTTTTACATTGAAATCCAGGATCACGACATTGAAGAGCAACGCATGATTATGCCTGAGCTTTTAAAGCTGGCAAAGGAAACAGACACGCCCCTTGTTGCCACAAACGATGTACACTACGTCAACCGCGAAAACGCAGGCTATCAGGATGTGCTCTTGTGTATACAGACAGGTAAAAAAATTGCCGATGAAAACCGAATGAAGTTTTCTACCGACGAATTTTACGTAAAGAGCGAAGAAGAAATGCGCGAGCTTTTCAAGTTTGCGCCCGAGGCAATTGAAAACACAAATAAAATTGCCGACATGTGCTCCTTTGAATTTGAATTTCATAAAAAGCTTTTGCCCCAGTTCCCCATTCCCGAGGGCTACAGTCGAACAGGTTATCTGGAAATGCTTTGTAAAAAGGGGCTTATAAAACGTTACGGCGAAAATGTTAATGACAAGCTTAACGAAAGACTGTCCTATGAGCTTAATGTCATCAACAACATGGGCTTTACCGACTACTTTTTAATCGTTTCCGACTTTATCGGCTACGCCAAGAGAAACGGTATTTATGTAGGACCCGGCAGAGGTAGCGCCGCAGGAAGCATTGTGGCATATGTGCTGGAAATTACAGACATTGACCCCATTAAATACAATCTGCTTTTTGAACGCTTTCTTAACCCCGAGCGTATTTCAATGCCCGATATTGATATCGACTTCTGTAAGGAGCGCCGAGGCGAGGTTATAGACTACGTTGTGGAAAAGTACGGGAAGGATAACGTATGCCAGATTATAACCTTCGGCACAATGAAGGCAAGGGCGGCTATCCGTGATGCAGGCAGGGTTATGGACTTGCCCTATGCCGAGGTGGATGCAGTGGCAAAGGCTGTGCCCAAGGAATTGGGCATAACCATTGAAAAAGCCCTGGAAGCACCTAAGCTGAAGGAAATGTACAATAATGATGAAATGGTAAAAAAGCTTATTGATACAGCCCTCAGCATTGAAGACTTGCCCAAAAGCTCAGGCACCCATGCGGCAGGTGTTGTTATCTGTGGTGAAAGGCTCGACGAGCACATTCCCTTGTCTAAAAACGACGATGTTGTTGTAACGCAGTATACTAAAGATACCGTTGAAGAGTTGGGTCTTCTTAAAATGGACTTCCTTGGTCTTAAGAACCTTACCGTTATCCGCAACTGTGTTGAGTTTGCTTTAAGCCAGGGTGTAGAAATTGACCTTAAAAATATCTCTTATGAAGAGGACGAGGTTTACCGCATGATTTCAAAGGGCGACACCGCAGGCGTGTTCCAGCTTGAATCTGGCGGCATGACAGACTTCATGAAAAAGCTTCGTCCCAGTAATCTTGAAGACATTATTGCGGGCGTGTCCCTTTATCGTCCCGGTCCTATGGACTTTATTCCACAGTATATAAGAAACAAGCATAATCCTGAAATGATTACCTATAAGCATCCGCTTTTAGAGCCCATACTTAAGGACACCTACGGCTGTATTGTGTATCAGGAACAGGTTATGGAAATTGTGCGCTCACTTGCAGGCTTCTCTTTAGGCGGTGCAGATATGGTGCGCCGTGCAATGAGCAAAAAAAAGGTTCACGAAATGGAAAAAGCACGCCATAACTTTATCTATGGCGAGGTAGACGAAGAGGGTAATGTTGTCATTCCCGGCTGCTTAAGGCGCGGCATTGACGAAAAAACCGCCTCCAGTATATTTGACGATATGGATGCCTTTGCAAAGTACGCCTTCAACCGTTCACATGCGGCATGCTACGCAGTTGTTGCCTATCAGACAGCGTATCTTAAGCATTTTTACCCTGTGCACTTTATGGCGGCACTTATTACAGGCTTCATGGACGAAGCGAGCAAGGTTTCCATTTATGTTGAAACCTGTAAGAGCATGGGCATTAAAATTCTGCCTCCCGACATTAATAAAAGCTATTCAACCTTCAGCGTTGAAGGAAACCACATTCGCTTTGGCTTAGGCAGCATTAAAAACGTGGGTGTGGCTTTTGTGGACCGTGCTGTTGAAGAGCGTAAGAAAAATGGCGACTTCAAGTCCTTTTCTGACTTTGCCAAGCGCATGAGCGATAAGGACATTAACAAGCGCTCTGTTGAAGGCATAATTCGTGTGGGAAGCTTTGACCTGATTGTGCCCTCGCGAAGCAAGCTTCTGGCAGGCTTTGAAAACATTGTGGAATCGGCAGTAAAGGAAAAAAAGAGCAATATTGAAGGGCAGATAAGCCTCTTTGGCGATATTATGGAAGACGAAATAAGCGAAAAGGATGAACTGCCCAATGCTCCCGAGCTTCCAAAAAGCATGATTCTTGAAATGGAAAAGGAATGGGGCGGAATGTATTTTTCCGGTCATCCATTGGATGACTATCGTGAGGTTGTAAATTCCGAACGCTTTACCCGTATTGCTGATGTAATCATGGGCGAGGTGGGCGACGGTGAGTTTGTTACGGTGGCGGGGCTTGTTACAAGCCGTCGTGATAAGCGAACAAAAAGCAATACTATGATGAGCTTTGTTGTTCTGGAAGACTTTACAGGCTCGATTGAAACAATTGTATTTCCAAAAACCTTAACAAAGCACGATTCCATTTTAAAGGAAGGCGCTTTCGTACGCATGAGTGCACGTATCGATGCAAAGGACGACGACTTTGAAAGCGAAGATACTGCAAAGGCTGTCACCGCTAAGCTTATTATGGATTCGGTGAGCCCCCTTGAAATGCCGGAAACCCAGCCCTCAGGCGAAACTAAAACCCTTAGCCTCAGGGTGAAAACCGAAGAAGTGCAAAAGCTTGACGATATAAGACGAATCATCATAGGCTGTAAGGGCTTTGACAAGGTTACACTTAACATTGAAGGCAAAGAAGTAGTGTGCCATAGCTCAGTTAAAACAAATGCAGTAAAAGCAAAGGAGCTTGTTGACAAATACTTCGGCGAGGAACGCTCGAAAATAATTTAAGCAAAAAAGCTTGGAAATTTTTCCAAGCTTTTTTGCTTTTTATTTATGGTAGCTTTCGTTTGAGTTGATTTTAAATGCCCGATAGGTTTGCTCTGTGAGCATAAGCCGTGCAAGGTTGTGGGGAAAGGTCATGTCCGACATGCTCATTTTAAAGTCGGCTCTTGCCTTTACAGCCTCCGACAAGCCTAATGAGCCACCTATAATAAATGTAATGGACGAAGCTGACATAAAGGCTGACGAGAGCTTTTTGGCAAAGTCCACGCTTGAAAGCTTTTTTCCCTCAATGCACATAGCAATAACATAGTCGCCCTTTTGTATTTTTGAAAGAATTTCATTGCCCTCTTTTTCCAGAACCTGCATTTCCTCTGCGGCTGATGCTCTTTCGGGAATGGGGCGGTCAGGTAATTCTATGCTTTTAAATTTTGCAAAACGAGAAAGACGCTTCTCATACTCAGTCAAAGCGTCTTTAATAAACTTTTCTTTAATTTTACCTACTGAAATAATGGTAATGCTGGACATATAATCAAATCCTTTAAACCCTGTAAACGGACCGCCCGGGACGCCGGTCCCTATAATTGATATTTCCGGGAAGGTTCATATCGGCCTGCCACCTCTAAGGTGACATCGTGCCCAACACGTGCACCCTTCATAACCAAAGCCTCCTCAGTTGTGGCATATGCTACCGAGGGGGTGTTGTTGTCAAGGCTTAAGTGCCCTAAAATAACATGCTTCACACCGCAGTCTAAAAGATGTGAGCAGGTAAGCGCACAGTCATCATTTGAAAGATGTCCAACGCTTGAACGAACTCTTCTTTTTAAGTCGGGGGAATAGGGACCATGCAAAAGCATGTCCACATCGTGGTTAGACTCAAGCAGTACAATATCGCTTTGTTTTATATTCTCATAAACGGTTTTGTTCATAACACCAATATCTGTTGCTATGGAAACCTTCTTGTCGTTATGCTCTATTGTGAAGCCTAAGCTTTCGCAGCTGTCGTGTGGTGTGGCAAAGGGTGTTACAATGGCATCAAAAGCTCCGAACTTTATGCCACCCTTTATGTAGCGTATGTTGTCGGTATCAATTTTGCCAATGCGCGAAATCATGTTCTGCCATGTTCCCACACTTGCGTATATGGGCAGATTATAGCGCCTTGATAAAATGCCTGCACCCTTTATATGGTCAATGTGCTCATGCGTTATAAAAATACAATCAAGGCTTTCCGGCTCTACACCAATCTGTCTGAGCGCTGCTTCCAGGTGACTGCCGCTTTCGCCGCAATCAACCAGAATGTTGGTATTGCCTGCCTTCACAAAGGTGGCATTACCGCTGGACCCTGAAAAAAGACTGCAAAGCTCAACCATTTGAAATGTACACTCTTTCTATCTTAGCACCAATGTTTGAGAGGCGTGCTTCGATGCATTCATAGCCACGGTCGATATATATAGGGTCGTTAATTGTTGTAACACCGTCGCTTGCCAATGCGGCAATAATAAGTGCCGCACCTGCACGAAGGTCAGTTGCTCTTACGGGCGCACCGTGTAAGCTCTCGCCGCCTTCAATAATTGCGGTTTTCCCCTGCACAGAAATTTCAGCGCCAAGCCTTTTCAATTCGCCAACATACTGGAAACGGTTGTCCCATACATCCTCGGTAACCATGCTTGTACCCTTAGCCAACGTAAGCAGTGCTACAATCTGAGGCTGAAGATCTGTGGGGAACCCGGGATATGGCATTGTTCTTACGTCGCAGGGGCGTAAGGGGCTTGTACGCTTAACGCGGATAGCATCGTCATATTCATCAATTTCAACGCCCATCTCTTCCAGCTTGGATACAAGGGAAGCCATGTGCTTAGGAATTATATTTTTAACTAAAACATCACCGCCTGCTGCAGCGGCCATAATCATGAATGTGCCTGCTTCAATCTGGTCGGGGATAATGGCATAGGTTCCGCCGCCGAGCTTTTCAACACCGTCAATACGGATAATGTCGGTGCCTGCACCACGTATTCTTGCGCCCATTGCATTAAGGAAGTTTGCAAGGTCAACAATGTGAGGCTCCTTTGCTGCATTTTCAATAACGGTTCTGCCCTTTGCCAAAGTTGCTGCAAGGATAATGTTCATGGTTGCACCAACGCTTACCTTGTCGAGGTATACATTGGCACCTGTAAGGTTTTCTGCCTTTGCTTCAACCTGACCACGCACAATATCAACAGCTGCACCCATAGCTTTGAAGCCCTTCACGTGCAAATCGATAGGTCTTTCGCCGAAATTGCAACCGCCGGGAAGAGCAACCTCTGCCTGACCGAACCTGCCTAAGAGTGCACCCAAAAGATAATAGGAAGCACGCATGCGACTTGCAAGGTCGTAAGGTGCCTTATAGGTAGATACGCAGGATGCATCAATCTCAATTGTATTTTTATCAATCTTGGTAACCTTTGCACCAAGGAAAGTAAGCATTTCCAGAATTACGTTTACATCACGTATGTCAGGAACGTTTTCTATACGGCAGACACCGTCTACAAGAAGCGCTGCAGGAATGATAGCTACCGCAGCATTCTTTGCGCCGTTTGTCTGTATTTCACCATAGAGCGGGTTGCCGCCGCTAACACGTAAAGTTTCCATTTATATAGAACACCACTTTCATATAAAAGTTGGGTATACACACATACACTATATATTATAACCCATTTTAGTACAAAATGTCAACATAAAGGAGCTATGACAGGGATAAAAAATTGATAAAGGGATATTATAGTGGTAACGGAGGAGGCATATGGAATGGGACTTTCATTTGTAAGAACAATAGCTTTGTACATTTCGGTAATAATTGCCATGCGGATTATGGGCAAACGCACCATAGGGGAAATGCATCCTACGGAAATGGTGGTTTCCATAATGATTTCCGATTTGGCAACAGTGCCTATGCAGTCAAAGTCCACTCCGCTTTCAGACGGCATTGTGCCAATTTTTACACTGGTTGTGCTTGAGTTGGTTTTTGCATTCCTGGTTCTTAAGAGTCGCAGTATAAGAAGGCTTCTTGTTGGGCGCAGCTGTAGTGTAACAAAGGGCGGAAAGCTTCTTGAGAAGGAGATGGCAAACCTTAAAATTACCGTTGACGACATCGAAGAGCAAATCCGTATAAACGGTTACACAAGCCTTAAGGATGTGGAAGAAATTGTTGTTGAAACAAACGGGCAAGTGTCGGTTATAGGTAAAAAGGAAGCGGAAAAGGTGCCATATCTTGTTGTTGCAGACGGCAAAATACGCAAAAAGGATATGCAAAGAGCGCACATTACAGCTAAGGACATTGAAAACGAGCTTAAAAAGCAAGGCATCGCAGATGTAAACGAAGTTTTATACATGAGTGCAATTGATTCTAAAATTGTACACATGCAGAAAAGAGGCGAAAAATAATGCGAAGAATGCTTGTTGCTTTGCTGCTGCTTCTTTTAATTATAGCAGGCTGGAAAACCGAGGAGAAATTTGTAAACAATGCCTGCAATGCAATGCTGGAAAACGTTGAAAAAATGAAAAATGCAAGAGATGATGAACTCCGGGATCTTACCAAAAAGACCATACAAGAATGGGAGAATACGTCAGGGATTCTTGAAATGTTCATTCCGCACGAGGTTGTAGATGACATAAACATAAACTGGGCAGGCTACAAAACAAAAATTGCAGAAGGCAACCACACCTCGGCAATGGTTACACTTTCGGAATTAGAAGAGCATTTCAAGGAAATGCAGAGTAAAATCAAAGTCAATTTTCAAAATATTTTTTAAGGAAAGGCGATGGTATAATGCAGGCTGTTGTAAATGCTTTCGACGAAGGGGTGCGGCTGCGACCGTTAAGCTGCATAAAAAACGGAATATTGCTCGAAATAGGTAACCTGACCATAGCAGAGCATATCATGAAGTTGTTGGTGGCAGGTAAGGTTACAAAGGTTACCTTCATATGTGGTTACATGGCAGAAAATGTTATGGATTATTTAAAAGATGCAAACAGCTTCGGTATTGAGGTTGAATGCTTTGCAGCGGAAAATGAAGACACAGCGCTTTCTTGCTGTGCTGAACAAATTAAGGAAGATTTTGTTTATTTTGCAAAAGGCGTATATGCCGATTTTGACTTAGGCAATGCAATAGAGTTTCACAAAAAAAATCGTTCATTTCTCACGGTGCTTACAAACCCCGGGATGCACGGAGGCTTTATAAGCGACAAAACAGGCCGCGTTACGCGCATTGAGGAAAGACAGCTGTGGAACAGTCTCTCCGGAGAGCAAGGCATAGGGATATATATTTTAAACCACAAAGCGGCAGAATATGCCGTAAAGGGCGAATTTTCCCACGAGGCTCTTGGTGAAACTGTGCGATCGGGTAAGGTGGTGTACACAAAAGCTGTGACAGGGGCGTGCGAAAGCATTAATGATGCAGCTTCCTATATGCGTGGCTGCACCCTGTTTCTTGAAAACATGAAAAAAACAGACTGCGCAGGGATATGCGTCAGCGAAGGCGCCGTTGTGGAAAAGGGTGCAATATTGGAGACCCCGTGTTTTATCGGCAACGGTGCACATGTTCATAAGGGTGCCAAAATAGGGGCTTTTACACTAATCGGGGAAAACAGTGTTGTTTGTGAGGGAGCAAGCATAAAACGATGTGTTATTTCCAAAAACTGCCACATCGGCGCCTTTGCCACCTTGCGAGGATGCGTTTTCGACGAAAAGGTACACTGTGGCAGAAACACTACAGTGTATGAGCAGGCAATTGTTGGCAAAGCCTCGGTAATCGGCCCCGAGGTGCTTGTAAAATCTTTTGTGAAAATATGGCCCGAAAAAACAATTGAAAAAGGATCCGTTGTTGCTGAAAACATTATGTGGGGACAAAAAAAGCGCTCGGGACTTTTCGAAAACGGGCTTATAAAGGGCATAGTAAATGTGGACATAACACCGCTGTTCTGCACACTTTTAGGTTCAGTTGCAGGGAAGGTGTTCCAAATGGGTGAGGTTGGCATTGCAACCGACGATTCTGCTTCGGGGGCAATGCTGCGTGATGCTGTTACGGCAGGGCTATTGGGAGCTGGCTGCTCTGTAAAGGACTTTGGCGAGCAGCCTTTGCCCATAACAAGGCGAGGCACTGCCTTTTATGCCCTGCAAGGTGCAGTATGTATAAGTGTGCATTCCTGTAACGGTGAAGATGTTGCCGAAATAACCCTGCTTGGCAAAAACGGCTTTGACCTTGAAGAAAAAATGCAGCAAAGCATGGAGGAGCTTTTTGAAAAGGGCGATATTGTATACCCTGAGGCAAAAGGTATCAACCAGGTTGAGTATGTATTCGAATTTAAGCTCCACTATCTTAAAAGCCTTGTTGGTTACTCAAAGGCAGAGCGTATGCCAATGAAGGTTCTCGTTTGTGCCAATGCTCCCTGGGGCAGGCGGCTTATAATTTCAGCCCTGGCGGATTTTTCGTCCTCTGTAAGTATTTTTGATGGTAAGTGCGAAACAAGAAAAGACTCAGAGGCCTTTGCAAAGGCGACCGCAGCGGGCAAGTTTGACGTAGGCTTCATGCTGGACGGACGTTGCGAAAAGCTTAGTATTGCCTCTAGAGGAAAGCTTCTCGATGATAACACCTACGAGGCCTTGTGTGCGCTTATTGTAATGAAAAAATATGAAAATGCAAAAATATATGTGCCTGTGACCGCAAGCAGTGCCATCGATATTATGGCAGAAAAGTATGCTGCAACTGTTATACGGACAAAAACAACCCCTCTTGCAATAATGAAACAAATGGCAGGAAGAGACAAGCATATATCGGAGCAGTTTATATTCAGGTTCGATGCTGTGGGATCGGTTATATTGCTGATGGATTATCTCACAAAGGAAAAGCTCAGTATGGAAAGTCTTCTGGCAGAAATACCGACTGTTGCAACAAACAGTGTGGTGTTAGAATGTACCGACCGGAACTTTGACGAGCTTCTTGAAAAGATTTATACCCTCCCAACTTCTGCCGAAATGCCTGAGGGCGTAAAAATCACCTTTGATAAAGGCTGGGTTGTTGTAATCCCCGATACAAAAAAGGAAGCCTTTCATATGGTGAGCGATGCTGTGAGTATGGAAGCGGCGAAGGAGTTGTGCGATTTGTGTATAAAGCAAATACGGGAAAAAGAACAAAGTGTCTCCGACACGCCTTGACAATAGCTCGAACTAAGGCAGATAGAGGAGAAAACACTTTGTAATGCATATGCGTTTTCCGAGCCGTGCGAGGAAATTCTCGCATGGCAATAGAATTAAATTTATTTTTAACATTATAGGGAATACGTAATTTCCTATAATGTTAAAAAGCGGTACAGTAATTTGCTGTACCGCTTTTAGTATAGTCGATATTCTGTTACAAAAGTGCAATAAGCTTTTCTACGTCGTCTTTGGTGGTTGCCCAGCTTGTGGCAAAGCGGACTACCGTGTGATCTTTGTCATATTTTTCCCAATAGCTTATGCAAACATTTTCTTTAATTTTTTCCATCTGCTTGTTTTCCAGCACAATAAAAATCTGGTTAGTGGGAGAGTCTATGAAAAACTCATAGCCCCTTTCTCGGAATGCAGCCTTGAGCATGGCGGCAGTTTCAATGGCATTTTTTGAAATTTCTGTATAAAGATTATCGGTAAAAAGGGCATCGAACTGAACACCTAAAAGCCTGCCCTTAGCAAGCATTGCGCCATGCTGCTTTGTAAGGGTTGTAAAGTGCTTGGGTGCGTTTTTCTTTGTGAACACCACCGCTTCACCGCAAAGAGCACCGCACTTTGTACCGCCAATGTAGAACACATCTGTAAGGGCGGCAATGTCGGGGAGTGTAAGGTCTGTTTCGGAGGCAAGTGCATAGCCTAAGCGTGCGCCGTCCAAAAACAGCGGAATGTTGTACTTTTTACAGGTGTCGCTTATTTCTGTGAGCTCTTTCTTTGTGTAAAGTGTACCGTACTCTGTGGGGTGAGATATGTAAACCATGCCCGGGTATACCATGTGGCTGTGGCTTTCATCGGCATAAAATGTTTCAACAAAGGCTGAAATATCATCAGCTTTTATTTTACCGTTAAGCTGCGGAAGTGTTATAACCTTGTGACCTGTGTATTCAATTGCGCCTGCTTCGTGGCATGCAACGTGGCCTGTTTGCGCACTGAGTACACCTTCGTGGCGCTCAAGCATTGTTGCTATAACAGCCTGATTTGTCTGTGTGCCGCCCGAAATGAAGAAAACCTCGGCATCGGGGCAGGCGGTTGCCTGTCTTATCTTTTCCTTGGCAAGAAGCGAATACTTATCCTCGCCGTAGCCGTCAAGCTTTTCAAAATTTGTTTTTGTAAGGTGCTCCAAAACCTTGGGGTGTGCACCTTCAGAATAGTCGTTTTTAAAGTAAAGCATAGTAACCTCCGTAAAGCAAAAGGATTCCGCGCAAGCGAAATCCTTCCGCAAATGTTTAGTGTTTATCAGTCGTTAAAAAGTGTAAGCTGCTTTTTTCCTGAGTCCTCATCCTTTAAAAAATAGCCTGCCGAGGGAAGTGAGCGCGCCTTGTAGCCCTTGGGGTCGCCCAGAGCTTCTGCTGCAGGAGCAATGTGCGAAAGGCTTGCCTTCTTTCTGAGGGTCATAACCTGAACACCCTGACTTGTTCTGCTTGTTTTTGTGAGCACATCCGTTGTGTCGAATACTACGCACTTTCCGTTGTCAGAATATGCTGCAACAAGTGTTTCCTCGGGAATGTAGAGTGCATTTGCAAGGGGTGCCTTGTCGGAATAGCCGCCTGTAAGGCGCTTTCGGTTTGTTTTTGTGGCATAGCCCTGCATGTCGATTTTTGCAATTTTGCCGTTTGTAAAGGCAAAGAGCATAAAGCCTGTATAGCTCAGCGTAGGTATGCAGTAAACAATTTTTTCACCGTTTTCCATGTTGAGAAGGTTAGGAAGATAATCGCCCATGGCGCTTGCCTTTGTATCTTTAATATCGTTAAGACGCATTTTGTAAACATTCTGCTTATCGGAGAAAAAGAGCATGTCCATGCGGTTAGACGCATCAAATTCCAAGAGCATGCCATCGCCCTCTTTAAACTTGTGTTCGCCACCTGAACGGAGTGAAACAAGTGTGATCTTCTTGAAGTAGTTTTCCTTTGTCATGAAGACCTTAACATTGTAATCGGGAATTTCCTCAACAACAGCCTCTTCTTCCTTGTCGTCTGCATCAATAAGAATGGTTTTTCTGTCCTTGCCGTATTTCTTTTCTATTTCTGTAAGCTCATCGGAAATTATCTTCTTAATGCGACGTGTGCTTTCGCTGGCTTCGCGCAAATCCTTAACCTCGGCGGTAAGAGCATCGATTTCCTCAATTCTCTTAACAATGTAGTCGCGGTTTAAATTACGAAGCTTTATTTCAGCAACATACTCTGCCTGAATACGGTCAATGCCAAAGCCTTCCATAAGGTTGGGAACAACCATTGCGTCCTCTTCTGTGTTGCGGACAATGTTTATAGCCTTGTCAATATCAAGCAAAATTTCACGAAGACCTAACAAAAGGTGAAGCCTTGCTGCCTTCTTTTCAGCGTCGTAAACAAGGCGGCGCTTTGTGCAACTCATGCGGAAGTTTATCCAATGGCGGAGAATGCCTCTTACGCCTAAAACCATGGGCTCTCCGTCAATGAGTACATTGAAGTTACAGCTGAAGGATTCTTCCAGGGGGGTTGTGCGGTAAAGCTTGGCCATGAGCTTATCGGGGTCGGTGCTTCTTTTAAGCTCAATGGTTAGCTTTAAACCTGTCTTATCGGTTTCATCACGCACATCGTTAATTTCTTTAAGCTTGCCCGCCTTAATAAGCTCTGCAAGCTTGTCAATAATGGCCTCTGTCGATGTGGAATAAGGAATTTCTGTTATTTCAATAAGATTGTTTTTCTTGTCGTATTTATATTTTGCCCTGAGCTTTATGCTGCCTCTGCCTGTTTCAAATATCTGGTTAAAAGCATCGTCATCGCGGAGAAGGTATGCGCCTGTTGAAAAATCGGGTCCTGTAATGTATTCTGCAAGGGGAGCCTTTTCGTCCTTCATCAGTGCCTTTGCTGCCTGACAAACCTCTCTTAAGTTAAAGGAGGCAATGTTGGAAGCCATACCTACGGCAATACCCTGGTTGGGGTTTACCAATATGTTTGGGAAAGCTGATGGTAGAAGTGACGGCTCCTTTCTTGTGGAGTCGTAGTTGTCAACAAAGTCGACAGTGTTTTTGTCTATATCGCGAAAAACCTCTGCTGCAATTGCCGAAAGCTTTGCTTCCGTATAACGGGAAGCGGCATAAGCCATATCGCGGCTGTATTGCTTGCCGAAGTTACCCTTAGAGTCGACAAAGGGGTGTAAAAGAGCCTCGTGACCTTCCGTAAGGCGGACCATTGTTTCGTAAATCGCCTGGTCGCCATGAGGGTTAAGGCGCATTGTCTGACCTACAATGTTTGCGCTTTTTGTTCTGCCGCCCTTTAAAAGCCCCATATCGTACATGGTGTAAAGAAGCTTTCTGTGAGAGGGCTTAAAGCCGTCAATCTCGGGAATTGCACGGGAAACAATAACGCTCATTGCATAGGGCATATAGTTTTCCTTTAAGGTTTGAGTAATTTGCTGTTTGCTGATTTCATTTTCCATGATTTTTCACATCCTTTAAACTATTAAATTATACCATATTTAAAAATTTTGGTCAAGTTTGAGGCGAAATTCGACGGGAAATTGTTAACAAATTTTAAAAAAATTACGAAATTGTTAAAAAAGTTTTACAAAAAGGGTTTACAAACGGAAAAAATTGTGTATAATAGGGGAGGTGAAAAAAATGAAAGGTGCTGATTTTATGCAGAAAAGAACGGAAAATACATCCGCCACTACTGTTATAAGAGAAAGTTACAATATAATTAAAGATGTTAACAAAAAGGTTTTGTCTGCAATACTTGGCGCAGTAATGCTTATTTCTGCCTTTGGTATTATTACAAGATATTATACAGTAGGCTATAGCGTTTACTACGGCGATGTAAACGTGGGTGTAACAGCAAATAAGGAAGAAGCCATTGAGGCTTATACAGAAGCTGCTACAGATGTTAAGGAATGTAATCGTGGCGAGCTTGAAAACAATTTAAGATTTGTAATGACAATTGCTTCCGTTGACGATATGCTCTATACAGATATATATCGCGGCATTGTCGAAGCGGCAGAAGGTAAGGAAGACTGCTACAGCATTGCAGTTGACGGCAATGTGGTTGCCTGCCTTAAAACAGAAGGTGAAGCAGAGGGTGCCATTGAAGAATACCTTGCAAATTTTGAACGTGACGATGCAACAATTTATTCAAACTATACAATTGAAAACACTAAGGAAATTGTAACTGAAATTGTAACAGTTGAAGAAGCTGCAGAGCTCATTGAAGACAGTGGCCTTTTCACTGTTGTATATAAGGATGTATTTGAAGAAGAGTATGACATTCCTTATAACACAACCGTTATCGAAGACGAATCGCTTCCTGAAGGCGTAGAAATTTATACTCAGAAGGGCGAAATGGGCAAGGGATATAAGAAAGCTGTTGTTTTCTACGAAAACGGCGAAAAGAAGCACAGTGTTGACCCTGTAACAAAAATTCTTAAGGCTCCCGTTGACGAAATTGTGCGTGTTGGTACAGGCAAAATGGTTGGTCTGGTAAAGAAAACACTTCCCTGGCCTGCAAAAGGTACCTTTACATCGCCTTTTGGCCCTCGTTGGGGCAGAAACCATAACGGTGTTGACGTTGCAGCCAAACCCGGTACACCTATTTATGCTCCTGCTATGGGTAAGGTTACCTTCTCCTCAACAAAAAACGGCTACGGTAACTACATTATGATTGACCATGGCAACGGCTACGTTACAACCTATGCTCACATGACCGAGCGAAAAGTACAGGTAGGTGCTGTTGTAAAGCAGGGTGACCTCATCGGTACTGTTGGTTCTACAGGCCGTGTTACAGGCCCCCATCTTCACTTCGAAATTCTTCTTAACGGCAAATACGTTGATCCCATGGACTACATTGCAGGTTGACAAAGCTTTAAAACAAGGCTATAATTAAGAGTGCAGACAATATTCTGCACTCTTTTAAATTTCAGGTAGGTGTGTTTTATGGATAAAATAAAAAAGTTTTTAACTATTCCGCTTTTCTGGCATCTGGGCTTGTTTATTGCCTATGCGTTTTTAAAAAGCACAGCTACAGCAACAATGCTCATAACCGTCGACATTATGTTTGCCCTTGTTGTAACCCCTGTATATCTTTCGGTTTTGTCGGTAATTCATGCGGTTATTCACGAGGCTAAGGTTTACGACTATATTTACCTCTGTCTTGGTGTGCTTTTTGCTACGGCATTGGTGCGTGCAGCAGCGTATTTCATATTTGACGGCGGCACTGTAAGCTTGCTCCTTGCCGGAGGCATTCTAGTGGTTTCTGTAGGCGTGTTCACCTTGTGGGACTGCATCTTTGCGCTTACCGACCGTATGATGAAAAAGCGTTCCGGAAAAAGAAAGTAATAAAAATGCAGTAAAATTAGAAGTTTTACTGCATTTTTTTTGTTGAAATTTAAATGGGGGTAATGAAATAAAAATATTGAAAACACAAATAAATTGTGCTATAATTTCCCTAATATAAAGACAATGGGGGTTTGTTTTTAATAGAATGTATTAAGAACATTTCCCGGAGGTAATAATGATTTGTAACAATATTCTGGAAGCTATGGGTAATACACCCATTATAAAACTTAATAAATTGGCAGATGAAAACAGTGCCGACATTCTTGTGAAATTTGAAGGGCTTAACGTTGGTGGCTCCATCAAAACACGTACAGCCTATAACATGATAAAAAAGGCCGAGGAAGAGGGTAAAATTAATCCCGATACCATTATTGTTGAACCCACAAGCGGCAACCAGGGCATTGGTCTTGCACTTGTTGGTGCAGTACGTGGCTACAAAACCATTATCATTATGCCCGACTCTGTAAGTGAGGAAAGACGCAAACTTGTTGAGCACTACGGCGCAGAGGTTGTTCTCATTCACGATGCAGGCAACATAGGCGACTGTATTGAAGAATGCTTGCAGACTGCTCTTCGCATGAGAGCGGAAAACCCAAATGTTTTCGTGCCTCAGCAGTTTGAAAACCCTGCAAACCCCGAAATTCAGCGTAATGTAACAGCGCAGGAAATTTTAAGTCAGGTTAACGGTCCCATTCACGGCTTCTGCTCGGGTATAGGCACAGGCGGTACCATCACAGGTATTGGCGAGGCTCTGAAAAAAGAAAACCCCGACATGGAAATCTGGGCGGTTGAGCCTGAGCATGCGGCAATTTTGTCGGGTGGTTCTATCGGTACACACATTCAGATGGGTATTGGCGATGGCCTCATTCCCGAAATTCTGAACACAGAAATCTATAACGACATTTGCATTATAAATGACGAAGAGGCTATCCGCACAGCTAAGGAGCTTGCCAGCCGTGAAGGCATCATGTGCGGTATATCAAGTGGCACAAATGTTGCTGCAGCCATTAAAATGGCAAAGAAATTAGGTAAGGGAAAAACAGTTGTAACTGTGCTTCCCGATACTGCAGAGAGATATTTCTCAACACCTTTGTTTGAATAACACCCATTTTTTGAGTGTATTTAATAAATATCACAATAGGGAGGAAACGATTATGGATTGGAACAGTAATGTAAGACCAGAATCAATGGAAAGAATCACAACAAAAGAACAGGCAGAAGCATATATCGCAGAGCTTGTTGAGTTTACACGAAAGCAGGTAGGCGACAAGAAGGTGCTCCTCGCACTTTCCGGCGGTGTTGACTCTTCTGTAGTGGCAGCACTTTTAATTAAAGCTATCGGCAAGCAGCTTGTATGCGTACACGTTAACCACGGTCTTATGCGTAAGGGCGAAAGCGAAAATGTTATCGAGGTTTTCAAGAACAGACTCGATGCAAACCTTATTTATATTGATGCTACCGACCGTTTCCTCGACAAGCTTGCAGGCGTTGCAGACCCCGAAACAAAGAGAAAGATTATAGGCAACGAATTTATTGAAGTGTTCAACGAAGAAGCTCTTAAAATGACAGACATCAAGTTCCTTGCTCAGGGCACAATTTACCCCGACATTTTAGAGTCTGACGGCGTTAAGGCTCACCACAATGTTGGCGGTCTGCCTGCATGGATGACTATGGAGCTGGTGGAGCCTGTGAAACTGCTGTATAAGGACGAAGTCCGTGTTGTGGGTGAAGCTCTGGGCCTGCCCCATCACATGGTCTAC
>JAFQLL010000057.1 GCA_017414645.1 Clostridia bacterium
CGGTTATTCTGTGGCCGTAGAGCAATTTGAAAACTACGCATTCAGAACCCTCATACAAGAAAAATTTATCCACCGCTCATCAACTTACGGCGACCCTTACGTTTACCTTTCTGATGCAGGCAAAGCCTACGTTGAAAGCCTACTTGCATCTAAAGCCGATAAAAAAACCGAAAAATTTAGATTTTGGCTGCCCTTAATCGTGTCCAACTTAATTTCCGTAACAGCTTTAATTGTGGCTATATTAGCTTACATAAAGCAATGACCATTGCCACCAATGACAAAACTGTCTGGGGAACCCACACCCACCATGGCAATTTCTTCATCATACTCACACCCCCTTGCCTGTACCGTTTTTGTCTCTCGGGTATTATGTTTCCATTTTTGAAACTTTGCTCTTAAAAAAAATAGCAGCTATTCTACGACCTCCTCTGGGTAAAATATTTCTTCTATAGACTTATGAAAGAAATCCGCTATTTTTTTTGCCTCATCCAGAGAACATCTGATTATTCCGTTTTCTTTTTTGGAATAGCTTGCAGGCGAAACACCTATAATTTTTGCCATGTCTCGCTGTTCAATGTTCTCTGCTTCACGCAACTCTTTCAACTTGCTCACACAACTCACCTCTTTATTTTTTTGTTTCAATTTTTGAAACCTTAATTGCATTATAGTTTCTTTTTTGGAAATTGTCAATAGTTTTCAAAAAAATATTTTCAATTTTTGAAACTTCTCTTTACTTTCAATTATTGAAACTGTACAATGTAATTGTATCGATAATTGAAACGAGGTGTTCTTATGGATTTTGGATCAAAACTAAAAGATTTGCGAAATGCAAACAAATTAACTCAAGAGCAATTAGCAAGTAAATTAAGTTTGTCTAAGGCCAACATTTCAAAATACGAAGCCAACTTTGTCGAACCTAATCTCGACACACTTGCCCTCATTGCAAACATTTTCAACGTTACATCAGACTATTTGTTAGGTCTTCCCGGGAAAACTATTGCTCATATTCCTATGGATAGTTATCATCCCACCCACAAAATCCCTGTCCTCGGTTATATCTCCGCAGGTCTTCCTTTGTATGCCGATGAACACATTGAGAGCTACACCTACACTGACCATAATGGCGGAGCCGAATATTTTGCTCTCCGTGTCAAAGGTGACAGTATGAATGCTGCACAAATCAATGACGGAAACATTATCATAGTTCGTAAGCAAGGTGTTGTAGAAAACGGTGAAATTGCAGTCGTTCGTGTTGGTTCTGAGGATGCTACCGTAAAGCGCTACAAGCAAGACGGCAACATAGTCCAGCTCATTCCTCAATCTTTTAACCCTGCACATGAAATACAAATCTACAACACCAAGGAAACAGAAATTAATATTATCGGTAAAGTTGTAGAGTGTAAAATCGAATTTTAACCAAAGGCCGTGTTTCTATGAAAAAATTTACATGTTTGGGGCTTCTTGTTTTTATGCTACTATCTTTATCCGCCTTTGCTCATTCGGGAAATACAGATGCTCAGGTAGGGCATAACGTAAGTGGCACGGATGAATACCATTATCACCATGGCTATCCCGCACATACGCATGAAGTTTTTTGTACCTATGAATTAAAGATTGATAAACATCGAATTATTACAGTTACAGCGCTTATCACATCTATACTCGCATTCATAATTTTTGCTTCATGGTATTTATTCATCAAAAAAGAAGATAAATTGCCCCAGTTAGAAAAGCAGGTCAAAGCCCTCAAAGAAGACAAACGTCGTATGCATTTTGTCATATCCAAACATGAAAAACGTGCAAACGACCTATCTCACCAGCTTGACAAAACAGAAGACCAACTTAATTCTAATTATTCATTTTATGTTAGTGAAATTAACAACATAAAATCTTCCTACGAAAATAAGTTCATCGCTCTCACAACTGAATACAATCAAAAATACAAAGCCATAAATCAACGCAAAATATGGCTTGAATCTTGGGGTAACGAACGGTATTATATTTTTTGCAACCCCGAAGACAGAGGGGTTACATATAAATTAGAGGCAGACATTTCCCTTTATATGCTCTTTTGGTTTAAAGTAAATGAAGATACCTTTGAATTAGTCAAAGAACGTAATATTTTATATCTTTTAGACAGAGCATATTGGTCAAATGGTGGGCATACATCCTTTACAGACACACTACCTCAATTACAATTCAATACTCCCGTCAGTGTTCAATCTGATGACGGAAAATTCTACATCGTCACTCTTACCGATAAAAAGGTAGCATCAACACAGTCTGAATTAAATGAGTTGAAAAAACGAGAGGCAAAGCTCAACAGGCTTATCTCCAATGCCAAAAAGGATATCAACACGCTTATATCAGAGCAAGAGCAGTCCTTCCCTCACTTTTCTAAACTTCTTTCAGATTACCGCCACTATTTCAATAAACAACTTGCGGAAGAGCTTGAAACCAAAAAGCAACCTGCAAAGGTATCTGCTGAAAATGCAAGAACTTTAGCAAAACAAATGCACAAACTCGAGAAAGAATACAAAGAACTCAAATACCAAATGGAATTTTACGAATCCAGATTCCCCGAGCTTAAAGAGCTTCGCAAAGAACTCAAGAAAAAGAAATAAACCCTGCAACCGACAAAACAGTTACAGGGTTTATTCATCCTCTATATTCAATTCTTTTAAATACGTGTCATATAATTCTTTAATATCAATATCGCATGTCTTGCACAGCTTAACAACCGTGCTGAATTTAGGGTCAGCAACGCCACGTTCTATGTTACTCACGCATCTTTCGCTCAGATTACAGAGCTCAGCGCACATTTCCCTGCTATATTTTTTATTTTCTCTACGTAATCTTATCAGAAAGCCCGTAGCTCTTCCCAGTGGCATTGCCATCTCTCCCCTCGGGTCGGTCACGCCTCGGCTCTAACAATCCACCGGATTGTCATTCACTACCTCGTCGCCGCTACGCTACCCCCTGCTAACATAATAATTCTTGCCTAAATAATCGAACAGGAAGCGCAGTGCCTCTTTGTCGATTTTTAGAATAAAATCACATATGAAAGGAGTGAAAAAAATAATGGCATACTGTATGTATCTTCGAAAAAGCCGCATGGATATGGAAGCCGAAGCGCGCGGAGAAGGTGAAACTCTCGCCAGGCATCGGCGAGCATTGCTCGACCACGCTAAGCGCCTTTCAATCTCCATCGACCGCATTTACGAGGAAATTGTCTCCGGCGATACAATCGCTGCACGTCCTGTTATGCAGGAACTACTCGAAGATGTCCAGAACAACAAATGGTCCGGCGTTTTCGTAATGGAAATCGAGCGTCTGGCACGTGGCGACACCATGGACCAGGGCTATGTAGCCCAAGCCTTCAAGTGGAGCAATACACTTATTATTACCCCCATGAAAACCTATAACCCCTCAAACGAATTCGACGAAGAATACTTTGAGTTCGGGCTATTCATGTCCCGCCGTGAATACAAAACCATTAACCGTCGTCTACAGCGAGGCCGCGAAACTTCTGCGCGCGAAGGTAAATTCGTCGGCTCAATTGCACCCTACGGTTATGAGCGCATCAAAATTGAATGCGACAAAGGCTACACCCTTAAAATAATCCCCGAGCACGCACGCATCGTCCGCTTAATTTTCAACTGGTACACCAATGGGTACGAAAACGAAAAAGGTGAGTTAGAACGTGTAGGTTTTCAAAAAATAGCACACAAGCTTAACGAGCTCGGTATTCCTCCACACCGTAAAGACTATTGGATGAAGGAAACAATAAAGGATATTATAACCAACCCCACCTACGCAGGTAAAATTCGTTGGGGTTACCGCAAAACCAACAAAAGAATGGTAGACGGCAAAACAGTTAAATCCCGACCTTACAACCTTAATGACGACTGTATCATAGTCAAAGGTCTTCACGAAGGCATCGTATCAGAAGAAACCTTCGACCTTGCTCAAAAAATTCTGGCAGAGCATCCTGCTCCCCCGGTAGGCTACCGCAGCGAGGTAAAATCTCCCCTTGCAAGCATAATTATCTGTGCAAAATGTGGTCGCAGAATGGTTTACCGTGCCGCGCCATCTTCAAACAAAAAACCCTACCTTGTTTGCCATGCCAGAGCTTGCCCCAATGTCAGCTCTCCTTACGCGCTTGTCGAGCAACGTGTTCTTAATTCTCTCAGAGACTTGTTGGCAGACTATGAATCTGAGCAACGTACAAAAGATGCCAAAGATACATCCACCGCATTCGAAGAAAAGAAACTGTACCTTGCAAAGCTTCAATCCGACATTGGCAAATTAACCAAGCAGCTCACAAAAGCCCAAGAGCTTTTAGAACAGGACATCTACTCTGTAGAAGAATACAAAGAGCGCTCACAAGCAATCAAAGAAAAGATTGCCGATGCTACCGCTAAAGAAGCTGCTGTCCAATCAGAAATTGACCTTGCAAAGGACCTTGTGTATAAGAAAGCAACAATCATACCAAAAATAAAACATCTACTGCAGGTATACGAAACTCTCCCCTCTGCAAAAGCAAAAAACGATGCTCTTAAGGAGCTTATTGACAAAGCCGTATATAACAAAGAGGTTCACGGCGCATATCGTGGCTTTTCTGCCGATGACTTCGAGCTTGTTTTGTACCCAAAACTTATTTAATTTTTTACTCCTTTCTGTCAACAGGTGTATTCTAATGAAATTTTCGGAGGTTATCCTTGGTACCGAGACAAAGATATTCGCAACCACAAGGGCTTTCCATGGGCTCAAAACACCGCCTACAGACTGGAGTTTGTGTCGCCTATGTTGCAAAACGAAATCTCTTCGGGCTATGTTGCCAATCGCTACAGCGAAGCCTTAACCGAAGTGTCACTCATAGCTGATTTAACGGCAGACGAAAAGCGCATGCGCGAAATGTTCCGCCTTAACATTGACCACTTTATGCAAACTCTTCTTTTCCGCAAAGACAGCTGCAGTATGTATGCATCGCTGGAGGTAAGAGTACCCTTCTGCGACCGCCGCATTTGCGAATACATGTATTCAGTACCTTGGGAGTATAAAAACTATATGGATCGCGAAAAGGGACTTTTACGCCATGCGGCTGAATACCTCCTCCCCTGCGACGTACTCTGGAGGAAAAAGAGCCCTTACCCCAAAACTCATAATCCTGAATACCTTTCTGCATTAAGGGAAATATTCTCCCCGATTTTAAAGGAAAAAGACAATCCTCTGTGGGACATTGTTAACATAAAAAAAGCTGAAGGCCTTCTTCATGAAGAAAACTCTCAGCCCTGGTATGGTCAGCTTATGACAACACCCCAGACGATTGCATATTTTATTCAGCTGGAATACTGGCTTAATAAGTTCTCGGTAGTATTGAGGAGGCAATAGGGTGAAACGGTTTTTGATATTGGTGTTTTGCGCAGCCTTTTTGCTGTCAGCCGTTGTTTTCGCCTCAACAGATGAAAAGAAAACCATCTATCTTACCTTTGATGACGGTCCCACTCACAACACACCCGCCATTCTCGATACTTTAAAAAAGTACAACGCTAAAGCAACCTTTTTTGTGCTTAACGATCGCATAACAGAAAACCCTGACCTGATAAAACAAATAGTTGCTGAGGGGCACGCTGTAGGACTCCATGGCTCCAGCCACGACGTAAACACAATTTACGCAACAGCATCTAAGCCTCTTGAAGAAATGAACGAAGCTAACGAAACGCTTTACAACACCCTGGGCTTTAAAACAAAGCTTGTACGCACTCCTTACGGCAGCTATCCCTACATGAATCTTGAACAGTATAAAATATTAAAGGGGGCAAACTATAACCTTTGGGACTGGACGGTTGACCCTCGCGACGGAGTCGGTGCTCCTGCCATTTCCACCATGCTTGAGCGAATAAAAGGTGATCTTAAAGGCAACGAAAATCCCATTGTACTTCTGCACGACAAAAAGTCAACGGCAAATAATCTTGATGCCATTCTGAGTTATTTTGTTTCCAAGGGCTACAGCTTCGCTCTAATTGACGAAAGCATGGACCCTGTTAACTTTATGGAGCTTTACGGACCTGCACGCAAAAAGTAAAATTTTCTAAAAGAAAAAGAGGGAATGCACAATTTGCTGCATTCCCTCTTTTTATGAGGAGTGGTTATGTTTTATTTTGTTACTACAAATCTAAATGTGAGAGTGCCGTTTTCATCAATGAAATCGTCGGTAATCATTGTGCGCACCTTGGAATTATTATTGTTTACTCTCACGTAATCTTTCCACCAATCTTTAATTTCAACAGGTGTGTTGTAGTCTGCCATGGGAGCGATTACAACCGTGTAGCTGCCATCGCCGTTATCTGTATAGGATACATCGAAGAATGCATCGCTGTTTGCATAAGCACCGCTGCCTTCCTCTCGTGCAGAGAAGGTTTCTTCAGCATCGGGGTTGTAGCTGAGACGGATACCAACCTGGTTAACATAAGCTCTGAGAACGTTGAGAAGGTCTTCATTTGTCAGCGAATAATCGTCAGCATTTTCCTCGCTTATGTCATGAGTTCTAAGAATGCCTGTTGCAACACTGTAAACACTTCTTGTTACAGATGTGTCTGCAACATATATTTCGTCGCCGTTAAAATCGTCTTCAATCTTGATATAGGGTGTTGCAGAATAATTACGATTGTAGTTAGATTCGGCAAGCTTTGTTATTGCCGTAGTATAAACGTCACTGTTCTGAAGCTTCCTTGCAACAACCTCCTTCGCTTCGGCTACACCGTCAGCTTTAAGCAGCGCACCCATAGTGAAGCTGTCGCTTACATACTCAAGGCTTTCACCATCTGCACCTACCTGTGCAACAAAGTCTGCAAGGGTGTCGGCATGGTCAATGGTTGTAATGAATCTCAAGCCGTTGCCATTACCAACCTTACCATTTTCGTCAACCTTATCACCGTAACGCACCTGCGCACCGTTAACCATACTGAGACCAAGTGCTACCGGTCTTACACAGGACGAGGAGGCATAAGGCTTCACAACCTTGTCTTCCTTGTATACGTAGGTATTGTCGTCATCTACAAAGGCAACAATAGCTTCGTGTTCAGCATAAAGTCTCATTGTTGCTTTATCACGGATGATAACCTTTGTCACACCGTCTTCTTCAAGCTGAACCTTGCTACCGTTTTTGGTAACACTGTCTGCACCTAAAACATCAATTGTGTATGTATCGTTTTCAATTTCAAGGAATGCGGCTGTATCGCCCTGGTGTACACCACCATAGACAGCGCTTTCACGGTTTACGATATACGCACCTGCTGTGGGGGTGTATACAGCAAATGTAATCTGTTCCTTACCTTCAGCCTTTGCTTTCATTACAAGGTCGGTTACGTCAACTGCCATTCTGTGAGTATCGGCTGTAACGTCGCGTCTGTCGTTTTCAACTACGGAAGCTGCCTCAACAGCCTTGTCTGTCCAGATAAGGTTTTCAAGAGATGCAACGTCAGCGGGAGCATAAACCATGCTCTCGTCAACTACCGTATCAACAGCATTCACTGCAAGCTTCATGCTTTCACCTTCACCGATATTGTGGTTAACACGATACACGTAAAGATTAAGCATTACAACATTGCCCTCGTTAAAATTGGGAATATTAAATGTAAGAAGGGGAATTCTGGGGCTTGCTACATAGCCGCCGCCTGTAACTGTAGCTACGTTGTCGTCATCAACGTCGGGAGCGTCAGAAACACCATTAGCACCTGCAAAGAGAAGGTTTTCTGCCACAGTAAGCTCTGCTTCATTATCTGTAGCAAAGGTATCGTAAACTACCGCATGCTCCTTGTGCATTTTAACGTATACAGGAAGGGGAGCTTCGGGTGTCATTGTGGGGTCCACAACGAAGGTCTGCTTCATTGTGCTCTTTACAATGTGGCCCATATCCTTGCCCTTTTCTTCATCTGTATAGGAGGTATAGAACTTTGCCTGATCGTAGAAGGTAATTTCTTCATCATAGAAGTAGTCACCAATATTTTCTTCTCCAAGCACTTTGCCATTTTCAAGAATGTACTGTGCGTTCAAATCCTCGGGGTCATAAACTTTAATGTTTTTCACCGTAAGGCTACCTGTACCGTCACTGTTTGTAAATACTGCAAGGCTGTTAAGCTTATCAGCGTTCATTCTGAAGCCGAAATCTTCAAAGGTCCTTGCCATACCGTCGGGTGTTGTAACTGTTACTGTATACTTGTCTGTGTCACAATCACCCTTGACAAATACACGATAGTTCTTATCAATACCTGCCACTGTAAGTGTTGTCTGATCATCTCTGTTACCATCGCCGTGACCATTGATAGGTGTAATTTCACCGTCAACATAGAAGCCTAAAAGAATCTGGTCGTTGTGGAAATACCAATTATTAAGAATTGTGCTGTCGTTGAATATAATCCAGATATCGCCGTATTCGGAAACCTCAACGTCCATTTCAATTGCAAATTTACCTGTAATGTCCTGCGGCATGGGCACATCGCCTGTGCTTCTTACGGCTTTCTGTCCATTGCGGGAAACCTGGTCCTCCAAGCTGAAGGTTTCGGGATATACCATCACATAAGCCGTAACAGTTTCATCAGAATCGGCTACCGTGCCTGCAACGAGGTTTAAGCCAAGCTCCAGGCTGTTAAGTTTTGTTTCGTCCCATGTCACCTCAGAGACAACACCATCTTCACCCAGAGCCACTGTTGCGGGAAGAACAGGTGCGTTACCCTCTATAACCGTTGTACGAACATCGCCGGGCTCTACAATCTCAAGCTTGTAAAGACCAAAATTGCCTACTTCCTTATCCTTGAACCAACCAAGGTTAAACTGAACGTAGTTTGCTGTGGCTTCAAATACAATATCGTGTGTGCCTTCTGTAACGTAGCCTAAGATGTTATTGCCTGCATATGTTTTATTGTCAATATCATCAGTCTCAGAAATTACGCCTGTGGAGCAATCTGCTGAAGAAGTATATCTGAATACATAGGTTTCACCGGGTGTAACATCCCATTTTCTGTAAAGACCGGATTCGGAAGTAGATGTGTTGTTTACACCCATAAACTTAACCATAGCACCGGCTTCGTTTACGTCGAAGTTCTTTTCTTCAGCATGTGCACCGGTGCCGTTATACCATGCATTAAGGCCATACCCAAAATTACCGTTTGGAATAAGGTTTCTTGTTGCAACCATGTAGGTCTTGTTTGTTTTTTCATCTACGTAAAGGTCACTGGGCTGTAAAGTGTCATGAGACCAGTTGGGAACTCTTGTAAGAACAACCTTTGTATCGGGGTTTTTCTGAATAACATCAATTTCGTTGTCAGCCAACAAATAACATCCGGGCACCTTGTACATAAGATGCGAACCAAGAGCAGAATAGTAATATTCGTCGAACCATGCACCCTGGGAGTTTTCGTTGCCGGCATCATAGCCCTTTACTGCAGTGTAAACAATTTCGTCAACGTTGTCGTCGCCTGTTACATTATATCTGTAGGAGGCTGTTACATAAGCAATACAGGAAGGAACATCACCCACATATATAGCAGGATTTGTAAGGGACATATTAGTGTGGCTGCCTGTTGCACCTGTAGGACAACCCCAGATTCCGCCCAGGCCATTGAATGTGCCGCCATATGTAAAGGTTGTTACAGCTGTGCCATCAACAAAATAAATTGCCTGATAAGAACTGTCATCCACCTTTTTAACAAGAATGTCAATCTGCGAAGAGCCTGATGTTATATTTGTCGAAACATCATTGCTTGCAGTATAGGCATATCCGTTATATACATAAGTCTGTGTTGCCTCGTCAAATGTTCTGAAGGGCGAAGCATAGCCTGTGTGGCCCCAGCCAACATTTAGAACAGAACCGGCTTCTGCGTCGGACTTATCAAGACGGAAAGCAGTAATAAGGTTACCGTCAATATCCACGAGAGCAACATCGCCGTAGTTATATGCAAGTTCGCCGGGAACAAAGCTGAAGATAACATAGCTGTTGCCTTCGCCGTAGTTCTCATTAAAGGTTACCTTTGAAGGATTTTTGTAAGTGTTAACAGTTCTGAAGGTAAGTGAAGGGTTATACATTTCACCCATTACCCACACGCTTGCGCTGTTCTGTTCAACTGTCCAGTTAACATCGGGCCAGCATGTTCCAAGGGAAGGCCACTTGCCGCTGCCTGCAACCTGTGTAGTGGTAGTTTTCTGTGCATTGAACACATAACCGTTTGTTTTTGCGTACTCAACGATGTCTGCATCAGTAACATCCGTATCGACACTAGCCTCTGCTGCGCTTGCAATCAAAGTAAATGCCGACAGGTTAGCAAGCAACATTGCCAGAACAACCACGATTGCGATAGCATTTTTCAATTTCATACCTAACACTCCTCATTTTCTAATAACAAAATATTTTAATTTTAAGATATGCTTTTTCGTTGTTATATGTTTTTGTTGAATCAGCGTGTTTTTCCAAACACCTCAAAGTCCCCAAAACTCCCATTACTACTGTATTTTTTGTGTTTTTGCGCATTTTTGACCAATGCATCAAATTCATATATTTGGCTTTTCATTCTTTTGAGATGAACCTTACTGCAAAAAACGGTAAAGTGTGGTAAAACGCCGCTTTTTGCAGTTTAAATTCATCGGAGGAAATAATAAAAGGGGGTTTGTTGTTATGGCGTGATTTTATCAGCTCACTCATCATTTGTCTATGTGATTTTAGTGTGCATTTATTTGAAAAACGTGTTTTTCAATATCTTTGTGCAATTGTGACATTTTTTATAGTATTTTACATCGCTTTTTGTGTATTTTTTCAGCACACTTTTTTGCCTCCATTCCCAAAAACATCAAAATCAAATATATGCTCAACATTTTCAAATGTTCACGACAGCTCACTCAGTTTTTTCACAACAAAAAAAGTCACGGACGAAAGTCCGTGACTTTTTTTGTTTATTTATACTGCTATTTATTACTTAAGGTTTGTAGCAACCTGTGTGCCTTCGCCGTAGCCTACAACCTCGAACACGTTAACCCAGTTATTTTCACTGTTATGATAGCCATGGAATTTAACGTATCTTACTTCTTTACCACAATCAAGAATGTTGAATTCTGTAGTATTGAGACTTTCGCCGGAATAAAGAGGTTCGTAGTTCACGCCATCTACAGATGTATAAAGGTCAAACTTTGTGCTTCTCTGTCCGCTGTTACCTCTCCAGATAGAAAGGCAAAGCTTTTCCATGTACTGCACAGTACCAAAGTCTACTATAAGAGTAGCTTCTCTGTCACTACCCCAGCGGGATGAGGGGTCGCCGTCGATGGACATATAAATTGCGTTGAAGTTTTCAGGCTCCGCTGTAGCAGTTGCACTGACAGCTCTGATAATCTTGGAGTCTGTGAGCTCTGCAGGTGTTTGAAGAAGATTTGCGTAATAGGGATTCTTTTCAGGTCTTACACCTGTCGCAAGAGTATTCGCAAGCATTTCTTCCATAGCCTTTTCGCTCTTCTGGAACACTTCGTTCTTATAGCCGACGATAATCAGCTTGTAAGCATCGTTGTAGTAAACAGTCTTACCAAGAGCCTCTGCAATCGCACGGAGAGGCACCATTGTTCTGTCATTGATAAGCATGGGCGCTGCATCGAGAGTCTTATCTGCACTAACTGCATTTGTAACTTTGTCGCCATCTCTTTCAATTACATCGATGTCCTTATAAACATAGCTGCCAATGTTCATAACAATCATTTTATCGCCCAATGTAATTGTAACAGCCTGTGTTGTGCCGTCCCATTCAACAGTTGCACCCAAGCCTTCGGAAATAACTCTTACAGGAACGAGAGTTCTGTCGTTAACAATAACAGGAGCTGCGTCAATAGGCTTAACGTTGCTGCCTGTAAATGCATAGGGAGCGTCAACCTTCAAGCCAACCATGTTAACCATTCTTCTCTGAAGATAGGGATAGAAATAACCCTGCATACCGCCAACATACTTAGCCATTTCACAGCCTGCAAGAAGTGTTGCACCAACTGCAAAGTCCTGAGTGTTGTCATATACTGCAGCCTTACCTGCTTCGCCGCCTACCCACTGCACGTAGCCAACCTTGCCGTTGGGCTGAATAGCTATTTCCGTAAGGTACTTCCAGCCTGCGAGAGCTGTGTTGAGGTATTCCGCTTCATCAAGAACGCCGGAGTTGATACCCCAGAGGAAACCGTATGTGAAGAATGCTGTACCGCTTGTTTCATAACCATAGGGGTTGTAGCCGGGGTCACAGCTGTAGTTGTGAGCTAAGATAGACTGTGTCCAGAAGCCGTTACCCTTGTCGTCAAACTTCTGGAATTCCTTAAGGGTTTTTGCCATACCAAGGTATGCATCCATAAATTCCTGACGGTATTCCCAGTTGTCGGGTGTTTCCTGGAGTACCTTTGCCAAAGCTGCAAATACCCAACCGTTACCGCGAGCCCAGAAGTTCTTTGTTGTTTCGTTTCCGGGAATGGGATTTAAGGGATAAACATATCTTGCATCACGGAAGAAAAGATACTTATAGTCGTTTTCGTCGGAGAACTGTGCACCATTGTTGAGACGTGCTGTGGATTCGTAGCCCGCTTCACTTGTGGGGATACCGTCAGGCCCATCGTACATCAATTCACGAGCATAGTTGTAATATTCATAAAGCTTGTCAAGATAAAGCTCATTTCCTGTAGTGTTGTAAAGCTTTACCATTGTGGGCATTACCATATAAAGTGCGTCTGCCCACCACCAGAATTCGTCCTCAGACTTGCTCATCTGGTATTCCATAACATATGTAGCTCTTTCCATCTTACTTTCTGACTTTATTTCGTCAAGATTGTAAAGGTCGGCATATGTCTGGAAACATGTCTGCCAGTCACCGAAAAGCACAGCCTTGGAGTTTGTGTCGTGGCTGTAGCCCCAGGTCCATTCGTTGGGCTGAGAATTGGACGGATGACCTGTCCAACGGTTACGGTTAGCCCATCTTTCGGAGTATTCCTTATACTCTTCAATGCCTGTGAGGAAGTAAGCTTCCATGTTACCTGTGTTGTAAGCGCCTCTTTCCCAGAAAGCAGAGCCCACATCATTACGGTGGCTTGTAATCCAGTAATCGTTAACCTTTTTTATTGTCTCGATTACATCATCGTATACAGGAGCTGTATATTCAGCCGCCTGTACGTTGGGCACCATAATTACAGTTGCTAAAATTGCAATTGTAAGTGCCATCGCGAGAAATCTTTTCATTTTCTCTACACTCCTTTTAAATTTTTATATAACGAGCATTAAACCCTGTCAGCAAGGTCTAACACTAAACGTTCTGTCTTTTCCCAGCCAAGGCAGGGGTCAGTAATGCTCTTACCGAAAACTCCATCTTCAACCTTCTGAGTGCCGTCTTCGAGGTAGCTTTCAATCATCAGGCCCTTAACAAACTTTTTCATTTCATCGTTTGTGTTGCGGCTGTGCATAATTTCCTTTGCAATTCTTATCTGTTCAAGATACTTCTTGCCTGAGTTGGAATGGTTTGTATCAATAACAACGCCCATATTCTCAACATCCTTCTCAGCATACATTTCGTGCAGAAGCGCAAGATCTTCGTAGTGATAGTTAGGATGGCTTGCTCCCTGCTTATTCACGTAGCCACGCAAAATTGCATGGGCATAGGGGTTACCTGTTGTTTCAACCTCCCAGCCACGGTATACGAACATGTGACTTCTCTGTGCCGCAACAATACTGTTAAGCATTACAGAATAGTCGCCCGCTGTGGGGTTTTTCATGCCAACGGGAAGCTCAATGCCACTGGAGGTGAGACGGTGCTGCTGGTTTTCAACGCTTCTTGCGCCGATTGCAACATAGCCTAAAACATCGGAAAGGTAACGGTAGTTTTCAGGGTAGAGCATTTCGTCAGCACAGGTAAAGCCTGTTTCTTCAATAGCTCTTGTATGTAATCTTCTTATGGAAAGAAGACCTTCATAAAGGTCGGGTTTCTTCGTGGGGTCTGGCTGGGATGCCATGCCCTTATAGCCTTCGCCTGTTGTTCGGGGTTTGTTTGTATAAATACGGGGAATGATAAGAATTTTCTCTTCAACCTTTTCCTGTAAAGCCTTAAGGCGATGCATATATTCCATAACAGCATCTTCTCTGTCAGCGCTGCAGGGGCCTATGATAAGTGCAAACTTATCGCTTCTTCCCGCAAAAACATCCTTGATTTCATCGTTTCTCTTCTGAATGGTTTCCGCAACCTTCATGCTTACAGGATACTTTTCTTTCATATCCATGGGAAGCGGAAGCTTCCTGATAAAATTCATACTCATTAGTGTCAGATCCTCTCAATGTAAAAAAATATATTATTTCAACTCTACCACAGTTACGCCCATGTCACCTTCACCAAAGGCTCCCATACGGAAACTCTTTGCATGATGATGACGCCGCAAAAATTCCTGCACTGCGCTTCTCAAGGCACCTGTTCCCTTGCCGTGAATGATTCTCACGCTTTCAAGAGATGACATTGCCGCATCATCCAGGTACTTATCAAGCTCAATTAAAGCCTCGTCAACCATATAGCCTCGCAGGTCTATTTCGCTCTTTACGCTTATGCCCTTGCCGACAGATAGTTTAAGCCCTGCACCCTTTTTTGCTTTTTCCTTCTTTTCCTCTGCCAAGCGGAGTGCGCTTATATGAACGTTTATTTTAAGTATACCTACCTGTACGGTAAGGTTTCCGTTTTTGTCGGGCAAGGTAAGCACATTACCCACCTGGCCCATGCTTGTAACCTCAACGCTTTGTCCAAGGAGCAGCTTTTTGGGGTCGATTGGCGGATTCTTCTGTTTGAATACGTCCTCGCTAAGCTTTTCTTCAACCTTACCCAAGCCCTTTTTGAGCTTTTGTCTTTCTTCGTCCAGCTTATGTGCATCCTTTGCGCCCTTGCGCATTTCTTTAATAATTTCGTCTGCCTCGCGTTTCGCCTGTTCATAAATGCGCTTTGCATCCTCACGGGCATCTCTTAATATTTTTTCCTTCTGTTTTTCGATGGAGGCACGTTCCTTTTCAGCACGTGCTTTCACCTTTTCGCTTTCAAGTCTCGCCTCTTCTGCCTTTTCGGCATCTATTTCAGCACTACGCCTTGTTTCCTCCAGGGAAGAAATAACATCTTCAAACTTTGTGGATTCGCCATCAACCACGCTTTTTGCTCTTTCGATAATTTCGTCATCCAGGCCAAGCCTTTTTGAAATTGCGAATGCATTACTTTTTCCGGGTACACCTATTAAAAGCTTATAGGTTGGTCGGAGTGTTGCAACGTCAAACTCGCAGGCAGCGTTTTCAACTCTATCGGTTTCCAATGCATAGAGCTTAATTTCGCTGTAATGAGTTGTTGCAGCAGTTTTCGCGCCAATACTTTTCATTCTTTCAAGTATTGCAACAGCAAGTGCTGCACCCTCAACAGGGTCTGTGCCTGCGCCCAGCTCGTCGAACAATACCAAAGAGGAATAGTTGGCTTCTTTAAGTATACGCACAATGTTAACCATATGTGCTGAGAAGGTCGAAAGGCTTTGTTCAATACTCTGTTCGTCACCAATGTCGGCAAAAACGCTTTCAAAAACTGAAATTTTGCTTCCGCTTCCGGCAGGGATATGAAGCCCTGACTGAGCCATAAGCGTAAGAAGACCAAGTGTCTTCAGTGCAACAGTTTTACCGCCGGTATTCGGACCGGTTATAACCAGCGTATCAAAATGCTCGCCAAGATATATGTCTGTAGGCACCACTTTTTTGCCGTCAAGGAGCGGATGCCTGCCTTTTTTAATATCAATAATTCCGTCAGAATTAATTTCGGGTTCAACGCCCTGCATTTTTGTACTGAGCCTGCCTTTTGCAAATGCAAAGTCAAAATTTGCTATAATGCTTCCGTCACGCTTAAGCCCCGGCGCATCCTCGGCAATAAGGCCCGAAAAATACTGAAGTATTTTTTCAATTTCTTCCTTTTCCTGCACCTTGCACTCACGTATTTTATTGTTTATTTCAACAACTGCCATAGGCTCTACAAAAATTGTAGCCCCGGAGGAAGAAGAATCGTGCACAATACCCGGCACGGAAGCCCGATGCTCACTCTTAACGGGCACAACAAACCTATCGCCGCGCATGGTAACAATTGCATCCTGCAATGCTAAGGCATACTTCGGGTTTTTAATCATGGAGTTCAAGGTTTCTCTTATCTGTGCCTCGTGGCTTTTAACCTTGCGCCTTATATTAAAAAGTGTCTGGCTTGCATCGTCGGCAAATTCGTCTTCCGAAATAATTGCAGAAATTATTTTCGTGCTCGTTCTTTTGTCTGTAAAAAGACCACGTGTAACCTCAGCAAGCTGAGGATAGTTATCTTCAAAGTTCTCCTCATCAATATAAGAAGCAATCTCCCCTGCAACCCTTAACACATGGGCACAGTTAAGAAGCTCCCTTGCATTCAGCACACCGCCTGCCTCTGCACGCATAACGCTGCCATTAACCTCGCCTACGGGCGAGAGCGGAGGCGTGCCTTTTTTAATAACAAGGCTTTCTGCTTCGCTTGTTTCGCGAAGGTTTCTTTCCACAACGTACTTATCCGCCTCGGGAAGAAGCCCGTCGCACATGCTTTTGCCCTTTTGTGTCACAGCCTCATTGACAAGCATCTGTTTAATTTTATCAAATTCAAGTACACTAAGCGATTTTTTATCCATAAACTATTCTACTACCTTACTAAAACCCACATTTAAGCCTCCCTTGTGCAAAGGGCGGTGTCGGCATCGCCGACGGAGGGATTGTTCGTTGCACGCAACTAATCAAATTATAATTTTATTTATTATAACACTTTATTTTTTATTTGTAAAGCCATCGAATATTTCTTTTGCCCCGAAAAATGCTAAAAAACCTCCAAAAAGTTTCCCGAGAATGGCAGGGTCAAAACGTAACGCAAGATACGCTCCCAGAAGAGAGCAGGGCACCCCCGACAAAATGATAAGTGCACACTTTTTAAATTCAATGGTCTTGTTTTTTGCGTGAATGCAAAGAGCTATTACTGCCGTGGGAATAAAATACCACAAATTTATGGCCTGAGCCGTTTGCTGTGGCACAAAAAGAAAAAACACCAACGCAGGGATAAGAAGCATTCCACCGCCTATACCCATGCCCGATATAATCCCCGACAAAAAACCTGCCGCTATACTTATCACCAAATCATCCTCAATCCTGACAATATCATAACTAATCCGAAAACAATTTTCAGCCACTTTTTAGGTATCTTTCTTAAAAACTTTGCCCCGACAATGCCTCCTATAGACCCACCAATGGCGCAAAGGAGCACTATTTTAAAATCCACTTCGGACTTCTGGTACATAAAAAGCGAGGCACAGGAAAGGGGCAGTATAATTCCAAGGGCTGTTGCATGAGCTTTTTTATCCTCCACCTTAAGAATGTTTTTCAGCACATATACCGCCACAACTCCGCCACCCGAGCCAAAAAAACCGTTAACAAAGCCTATAGGGATTCCCCATAAAATGTTTTTTATATTCTTCATGGCTCTATTATACCCATTGACACAAAAAAATATTTACTATATAATTTTCGAAGATACACAATGGAAAGGCTATGTAAACCTATGGAACTTTTTGACAGAAGCAAGCAGTGCTGTTTTACAGGGCACCGTCCGGAAAAACTTAATATATCCGAGGAAGAAGCCAAGGCACTTTTATGCAATGCCATAAACACAGCTATTGACCGTGGTTACAGAACATTTATAACAGGCATGGCAAAAGGTGTTGACATATGGGCAGGAGAATTGCTGCTCGATTTTAAAAACCTTTATCCCGACATAAATATTGTATGTGCCCTTCCTTACCCTACCTTTTACCACGGCAGGAACGCAAAAGAGCAGGCTTTATACAAAAAAATTTTATCTGCTGCCAAGCTTGTGCATATGTCCTACCCTTCTTATTCACCCCTTTCCTATCAAAGCCGCAACATGTGGATGGTTGACAACTCATCTTTGGTTATTGCCCTTTTCACAGGCGAAGTCGGCGGCACACGAAACACTGTAAAATATGCCGAAAGTCAGGGCTTAGAAGTACTGAATTTGTTAAAATGAAAAACGCAGAACACTTTAAAGTGCTCTGCGTTTTTCGTTAATTATCCAGCGCCATAAGCTTGTCAAGTGCACTGCGGTGCGCTCTCATGTATGTGCTGCGCTCGTAACAAAAACGAGTGTAGTCAGGATGAGTCTGCAAAAGATCCATAACCTGATTCCATCTTAAGCCTTCAATATAAAGCTTTAAAATAATGACGTACTCCAATGGAGTGAGGTCCGGCGCTATTGCCTCAAGTGCCGCTTCAACCTCAAGGGTTGATTCTTCAATTTTTTGCAGAAGCATTTGTGTAACACGAAGCCTTTCTTCCTTTATTTCAAGGAGAGTGGTCACTTTTTCACCTGCTTCACACTTTCTTACAGCACGGTCCATTCTGCGCTGAAGCTCTTCAATTTCATCGCGCAATTTTCTGAGCCTTGCCTCCATCTCCTTCTTCACCACAACCATGCCCGGATACTTCCTTAACTTTTCTGCTGTCATAGCCGTTCTCCTTTCAAAATCATTTCAAATAATTCAAATTATCATTTGATGTGATAATATTAGCACGCTTTTTCCAATTTGTCAATGATATTTAGTAATATTTTAGTGGTTTTTGGTGTCTTAGGTATTGACTTTATCATTTTATATGATATAATTATGTCGTAAAAAATAGTAATTTGACGCAAAAGTACAAAAAAAGGTACAGGGGGTTTTGGGCATGTTAGGTGAAAAAATTAAAGAGCTTCGCCGTAAGGATAAAATTTCGCAGCAGAATTTGGCAGATTTTTTGGGAGTAGGACAGTCTGCTGTTGCCATGTGGGAAAAAGGCAAAAACAACCCCGGGTATAACACTCTCGTAAAAATAGCCGAGTTTTTCAATGTGGGTATTGATTATCTTTCCGGTGGCAAAGGTGCAAAAAACGCATACCGTATACCTGTGCTTGGCTATGTAAGAGCAGGAGTTCCCACCGAGGCAGTAGAAGAAATTCTCGATTACGAAGACGTTGTTTTGTCCGAAAGTGAGCTCAAAAACACTTTTGCATTGCGCATCAAGGGCGACAGTATGTCCCCCAGAATGGTGGACGGCGACACCGTCATTGTGAGAAAACAGTCCGACTTTGCAAGTGGTGATATTTGCGTAGCGCTTGTTGGCACTGCCGACGCCACAGTAAAAAAGGTAATAAAAAAAGACACAGGGATTATCCTTATGCCTCTTAACGGCAACTATGAACCACTTTTCTTCACACCTCAAGAGATTGAAAATACTCCTGTTACAATAATAGGAAAAGTTACCGAATTACGAGCAAAACTATAAAAGCGAAGGGAAATCCCTTCGCTTTTATAATTATTGATTTATAGGTTTCATATGAGTTTCGCCGTTAAGGTACTTTAATTTTGCCTCGGTTGCATGCTTCATAATAGCCTTAAGGGTGTCGTAATCCTCATTTTTTATAGCATTTTCTATTCTGTCGAGGCTACCCTTGAGTTCATCTATCAGCACGCAAAGAGCTTCTTTGTTTTCAATGAACAATTCGCTCCACAAAACTTCGTTTATAACCGCAACACGTGTACAGTCACGAAGAGAGCCTGCCGCAAAGCTGGAGGCAATTTCAATGTGCTTATTGTCGCACAGTGCCACAGCAATAACGTGCATAAGCTGGCTGGTATAGGCAATCATTTCGTCGTGGTCATGAGGCGAAATGCGCACAATCTTTTTTGCGCCTATATACCTTGCCATTTTTTCAATTTCGCCGATTGCCTCTTCGGTGTTGTCGGGTGTAGGCGTAATGAGAAAGTTACAGTTTTTAAATAAATCAGGCAAGCTGTTAACATAGCCATACACCTCACGACCTGCCATGGGGTGTGCGCCCACATATTCCATGTCGGGGCGTATAAGAGAATTTATGTCTTTAACAAACTGCTCCTTTATACCGCACACGTCGGTAAGAAGAGCGCCCTTTTTGAAGTGGTCGATGTGCTTTCTCACAAAATCCACACATAAAGAAGGATACAGACAAAGCACAACCATGTCGCTCTTTTCAAGTATTTCTTCATCTGTTTCGCCATTGTTTGCAATTACTCTGTCGGCAACCGCCATGTCAATAATACTCTGACGATGGTTAATTCCGTAAACGGTAGTATCGGGATAACCCTTAAGCGCCTTTGCCAGCGAACCGCCTATAATACCTAAGCCTACAATTGTTATATTATACATTTAAAAAACTCCTTCGAAAATTTTATCCGGCACATCATTAAGTGCGCGCACAATATAAGCTGTGTCACTTTCACCCAGCTTTTTCATTGCCTTAAGACGCCTTGACCCCGGGTGGTGAATATCGCTGCCAATTACATGAGCAAGCTCGTTTTTCACCAGAAACCTTGCAAATTCCCCTTCTTCACCCTCTTCGAAAAGGCTTATAGCATTAACCTGCAAAAGGGCTTCACGATTTAAAAGTGCCTCGAGAAGCCTCGGATTGGCCATAAGGTAGGAATATCTCTCGGGATGCGCCACAAGTACCCTTATGCCATTTTTTTGTATTTCATCAACATAGTCAAGAAAGGTTTCGGGCTTAAGTGAATGATATTTAAACTCGGTAAGCATAATGTTACTGCCTTCCATTGTCAGCTTATCAAGCTTGTCCTCGTTAAAAATTTCATCGGTTATGTAAACCTCTGCCCCACCCTTAAGGCATATATCCATCTCCTGCTCCTTCAGGGCAGCCCTCAGAGCCTCCAGTCTTCTGTTTCGCCTGTCAAGAAATATATCCACATCATCACCAATAGAAAAGTGAGGTGTTGCCATCATTTTATTAATTTTTGCGTCTATCGCTCTTTTTAATATTTCTACCGATGCTTCTATGCTTTGGGCACCGTCATCAATTTCAAAAAGAACGTGCGAATGTAAATCAACCATTTTTCTTTCTCCCTAACAATATACGGCACATTCCCCATGCCAGAATAATTCCGCATAATGCTCCCACACTATCGAGGAAAACATCCTTCACACTTCCGCTTCTGCCGGAAACAAAAAGCTGATGCACTTCATCAGTTACGGCATAAAATGCGCTCACGGAAAGTGCCCATGGAAAAGCCAATTTATTTTCAATTGAATAACCTGTTTTTAAAAGAAGATACGCAAGCATGCCAAGCAAAGCATAAATTGCAAAATGTGCAACCTTTCTTATAAAAACCCGCATAAATATTACAACGTCTTTCGGAAGGCTTATTTTAAAAAACACAAGGATTTTATTGAGCAAGCCGTCGCTTAAGTCCATCGAATCATCTGCGGGCTGCGAAGAAAAGTTAAATATTAGCACCATACAGCCAATAAGCAGTATCCACAGCACAATTTTCTTTACCATTGCGCTTCTTCCCTCCATTTTATGAAGCTTTCAAGAATGGCTCTGCCGCCTTCACCATTGGGGTGTGCATCACCCGGGTTTGTCATATATTCATCTATAACGTCGCCATCCTCATTTTTTTCAAGGCAGGAGGCAATGTCAAAATAGCCCTCTGTACTTCTTACGTACTCATTAACCATTTTGCGCTGCTCTTCCTCGTATTCACTCATGTTAAAGGGCGGCACGGTAAGGAAATGCACCTTTATGCTACTGTTTTCTTTTTCAAGAAGGCTTTTCGCGGTGTTCAGATCGACAATGACCTCTTGAGCAGTTCTGCCGCCTGAGCGAATGTCATTAACGCCAAAGCAAATGAAAACCTCGTCACACATGGCAGCCTTTTTTGTGAAAATACCTCCAAGAGATGCATCGTAACTGCGAGCCCAGCCCATGCCTAAATTCCATACGCTGATATCCTTCTCAAGATAATTACCTATTCGGTGCACCCAGGCTTCGTACTTATCAATGCCTGTTCTTGAGCCCTGCGTTATGGAGTCGCCCCAGAAGCCCACTGTTTTTTTCTTATCCCTTTTAACTCCTACAAATGCAGGTCTTAATGAAAAATTGTCCCACCATATTTCTTTCCCGTTTTCAAAAATTCGCCCTGTTGACATGCTTTCATTTGTAGCAGGAATTATTTTTCTCTTTTGGGTAACAATTTTAAACGTCAACACCATGTATCCGTCTTTTTTGTAGTCAAACGAAAACTCGTCGCAGGAGTAGGTTTCGCCTACCTCTACAGTTTTATTCTTATTGCCACCGAAGGTTATTTCAACCTTTCCTTCTTCTATTTCCTTATCGGGTGAATAAGCAGCATATGCTTCACATATTTCAAAGCTGTCGCCGTTTTTTTCTGCTCTGCAGTTACCGGTAGAATCAACCTTGTTAACAAAAAACAGTTTATAAGCATTCTCGCCCTCCACCCGAAGCTTATAATAGCTCTTCAAAATATATTCGGATTTTTCTTTAAGGCAAATAGTGTTGTTATTACCTGTTCCAAGGAGGGTCGCTGAATAATACTTTGTGAATTTTTCCATTTTCAAATCGTCCAATCTGTTTTTTGTTATTGACAAGTAAATTTTTTTTTGCTATAATAGCTGTGCTTGCCCGAGTGGCGGAACTGGCAGACGCACAGGACTTAAAATCCTGCGGCCCTTAAAGCCGTACCGGTTCGATTCCGGTCTCGGGCACCAATCGACATTCTTCATCTGAAGGGTGTCGATTTTTTATTCTCTGTTTTTCCTCGCCACAAGGCGGTTAATTGTAAAACCAAGAGATGAAAACCTTTCTTCGTACTCGGTCATTACATTGCCTTCAAAGCCGGAGTTATGCAAGTCGTTTGTAACAGAGCTTAACTCCCAGCCGTTTTCCTTGAAGCTTTCAAGAGAAAAATCGAAAAGAGCTCTGTTGTCGGTTTTAAAATGCACTTCGCCACCGGGCGCAAGAAGCTTTTCATACAAATCAAGAAAATTTTTATGTGTCAGCCTTCTTTTTGCGTGCCTATCCTTAGGCCAGGGGTCAGAAAAGTTAAGATAAATTCTGTCAATGCTACCTTCAGGAATAGAATCCGCCATATACTGCACATTGCCCGAAACAAACCTTATGTTGCCAAGATCCATTTCTTTTGCTTTTTCAGCTGCAAGCACTATTATATTTGCTATCATTTCGCTTGCAATATAATTAATATCCGGGTTAAGGGAAGCAAGAGTTGTTATAAACCTGCCCTTACCACAGCCTATTTCCATATGTAAAGGATGGTGGCTTAAAAATTCTTCATCTAAAATATCGCCTTTATCAGAATAAATTTCGGAGCAATTGTCAAGTCTTTCATCAAGATGCTTACGGTTTCGCTGTCTCATAAAATCATCTCCTTTAAATATTGATTATATAATTCTTTAAAATATTAGTCAACAAAAAAACTTGCCATAAGGCAAGTTTTTTTGTTGCTAAAACATCTCTGCTATTTTAAATTTTATTTTTACAGGCAGCTTGTCCTCCATTGTAACCATGCTGTAGTTTTCGCCAAAGGTTTCTTTCAAAAGACTTTCTTCCGTTGCTGCATCCACCATGCAAAGAGGCGGGAAAAGCACACACCACCAGTTTTCACCCTCGGCTTTTCCCAAGCGTATTCTCACAGCGTTATATTTCCCCTTAGGGAGCGAAAAGCTATCGTAATGCTTTGTGGGGAAATCAAATTTTCCGTACTCTGCCACAGCATGATATTTAAAGCCTTCGTCTTTTAAAACTCTGTCAGCTACATTTTTCAGCACATGAAGGTTTTCTTTCACCTCATCAGCACTGTCGTAGCTTTCCATAGCCTGCAAAAGAGCATCACGAACCTTTAGCTTAACAGCCTGGTCTTCCTTCGAATTACTTTCGGCAATTATATGAAGTCGCACAATGCCATTTGCAAGCTCTTCCGATAAGGTTTGCGAATAGCTTGTTATACTTGATGTAATAAGCAAGCCAACCAAAATTGAAACTGCAATTTTTTTCATAAGTCAACACTTCCTTTTACAGAAGTATTTCCCTTTTAAAGCCATATTATACAAAAAAGGCAGCCGCGGCTACCTTTTAAGAAGTTTTGATATTTTTTTATAAATGAGCATTGTTATAACACTCAGAGCTGCACCACGTGCAAGATTAAAGGGTACAATTGTTGAAAGAGTTAAGTTTAGCTTATCCTGAAAACTTACGGCGGGCAGATACAAAGGAAGCATTATAAAGAGGTTTGTAAATATGCTTGCCCCTGCCATAACCACAGTAGCTGCCGCAAGAGAGATAACTGCACCTTTCTTTGTTTTATTTCTTTGGTAAATCATTCCGCATACAAATACAAAAACGCCGTTAACCGCAAAGTTTGCAAGCTCGCCTACAAAGCCCGTAGAGGTCATTGTACAATGAAGCAAATTTTTCACAAGCTCCACGCAAACGCCTGCCCAGGGGCCCATCGCAAAGGCAATAATAATTGCAGGCAGGTCCGAAATTTCCACCTCAAGAAAGCCTGCGACCTTAATTGACATAAGGCTACCTATTACCTGAAGCACAAACGCAATTGCCGAAAAAGCTCCGACCTTTACTATAAAATTTGTTTTACTGTTTTTCATTTTTACCCCTCATTTCCCGTACGAAAAAAGCTCCGTATATTATACGGAGCTTTTGTAAGCAAAATAACGAAAATCAAAAGATTTTCATAAAACTTTCTTCTCACATCCGGACTATACCGTCGGTTGAGGAATTGCACCTCATCAGCCACCAAGGTGGGTCGCAGACTGTCACTGCCGGTGGGGAATTACACCCCGCCCCGAAGAATATTAAATTTCAGATTAAGGTTAACCCCTCCGAGGAGAGCAAGCTCTCCTCGGACATATGGGGAATTAAAGCTTTTCCTTAACCTTAGCAGCCTTACCAACTCTGTCTCTGAGATAGTAGAGCTTAGCACGACGAACCTTACCGCCTCTAACCTTTTCGATTCTGTCGATCATGGGAGAGTTTACGGGGAAAGTTCTTTCAACACCTACACCGTAAGAAACTCTTCTTACTGTAAATGTTTCGGAAATACCGCCATGCTTCTTGGAGATGATTGTTCCTTCGAACATCTGGATTCTCTCCTTAGCACCTTCTTTTACCTTAACA
>JAFQLL010000058.1 GCA_017414645.1 Clostridia bacterium
AGGGGAGAATTCCGTAGCCTTTCGCCTTGTTGACAATAAATGGCTTAAATGGTATAATTGTTACATGTGACTAAATGGAGGAATTGTTGTGAAATTTAATTTTATCAAGGTAATAAGCCTTGTAGTGGTTATGGCAATGCTCATGGCTTCTTTGCCGATCAGTATCAGTGCGGCCGGTCTTCCCATAGCAGTGTCCGACGCTTACAGGGCCAGTGCCTACTATCAGGCGGCATGCAACGCCTACAGCAGCTATACAGACCCTGCCACACGTTTTGTACAGGTTGCCTTAAGCCAGAAGGGCTACAAGGGCGGCACCTATTCGGGCGATTGGGCAGGTAGCGGCGGTGGCGGCAAATACACCGAGTACGGTCGTTTTATGAGTAAGGACGGCCAGGACTGGTGCGCATCCTTCGTGTCCTGGAGCGCAGCAGCGGCAGGTATTCCAACTAACGTAATTCCTCGCAGTGCGGGCGCAGGTCACTGGAAAAACGTAAACACAGGCACATTTACAAAAGTGTGGTCAAGCGACTTTTCAACATACAACGGCTACAAGCCTCAGGTGGGTGACCTGGTTTTGTACATGCCGTACTGCAAGACTTGCTATTCAAATACCGGCAAATATCTTAATTATAATTCTTATGACTTAACAGCTCATGTTGTTATTGTAACGTGGGTTTCACAAAATGCTAATGCAGACGGCGGTTATTCAATCAGGATTGTTGAAAGAGGCAATGGTAACAAGGTAAGTGAGTCTAATCTCAATACCACTGCAAAGCGCACAGCTAATTGTATCTGCGGCAAAAATACTCCTGCACGTGTTGTACAGGGCTTTTTCAGACCAAACTGGAGCCTTGTTGGCGGCACAACCACTACTGTTACACCTCAGCCGGCAGTACAGCTTACCCCTGCCACACAAAGCGACTATGTAGCAAAGGAATTTGTTACCGAAACAAACGCCTGTGTTGTTACACAGATTACAAAGCCTTACGGAAGCCAGGTAACCCAGTGCGGTCTTGTGCTTATGGATGCTAATGGTAATGTTCTCAAAAACCATACAGAAAATGTTTCAAATGTTGGCAAAAGCTTAACACTTTTCCATTCCTGGTACGACATAAACCTGGAGCTTGGCTACACCCTTACAAAGGGCACTACATATAAATACAAATTCTTTACAGTTGCGGACGGTGTGCGCTACGAAGGCGAAACCCGAAGCTTCAAAACGCTCGGCAAGTCCACCTACACCATATATTTTGACGCAAATGGTGGCAGCTGCAGTGTGGGCAGTAGAGAAATCGAAGAAAATTCCTTGTATGGCACACTTCCCATACCTGTAAGAAGCGGATACGTTTTTGCAGGCTGGTACACCAAAAAGGACGGCGGCATGCTTGCCAGTGACACAACCTACCACTCAAGCGGCTCCGACATAACCCTTTACGCAAGGTGGACCAAGGAAGAAAAGAAAACTATTACCATTAGCTACGATGGCCACGGCGGTAGCGGAACAATGGCAAGTGAAATTTACGAATACGGTCAGACACTTACAGTAAAGGACTGTAAGTTTAAGCAGAGCGGCAAAGAATTTTATAAATGGGTGCTTTACCGTAGTGCCGACAACACCTACTACACACCCAAAAACGGCTGGCAGCTTTTCGACGTTCTTGAACAGAATAAATATGGCTTGGAGGGCTTTGACCCGGGTGATAAAATTAATGTGAACGAGGAATGGATGAAGGGCTGCCCGAAAGACGGCACCTTCTACTTTATAGCCGTATGGACAGACGTCGAAGAGGAAGAGGTAGAGGAAGAAGAGACAGACGAGGTTGTTATAAAGCTTTACCTTAACAGCCCTAAAATGACTGTTAACGGCAAGTATGTAAATATCGACAATCAGGGAACCGTGCCCTGCATCATAAACGACCGCACAATGGTTCCCATCCGTGCCGTAATCGAAGCACTCGGCGGCACTGTCGGCTGGAACCAAAATTTAAAGCAGGTTACACTTAAGCTTGACGGAAAAACACTCTACCTTCGTATTGGCGAAAGCTACGCCTTCGACGAAAACAAGTCCTACAAGCTTGACAGCGCTCCCGTTCTTGTGGACGGCAGAACCCTGCTTCCCGTGCGTGCCGTAGTAGAATACTTCGGCGGCAGTGTTTCCTGGAATAACTCAACAAGAAGCGTTACCATAAAGTACAGTAAATAATTGGAGGTTACTATGTTTAAAAAGTTTTTAACAATGACAATAATATGCGCAGTTATTTTATCTGTGGCAATAATTGCAAGTGCCGATGAAATTACATGGAGCTTTAACGATGCAAAAAACGAGCTCACAATTTCGGGCACAGGCAAAATGACCGAAGCACCCTGGAACGATGAAATCGACATTACTGAGGTTAGAACAATTGTAATCGAAGAGGGCATAACAAGCATTTGCGACAACGCCTTCTGCATTTTTACCGAATTAGGTGAGATTGAAGCTTACACAAGCCTTACAACTGTTAAAATTCCCGAAAGCGTAACCTCCATTGGCGAAAGAGCCTTTGCAGGCGCTCAGAAGCTTAACACTGTTGCCCTTCCTTCAAGCCTTAAAAAGCTCGGCATGGTAGCATTTTTAAGCACAGGTATAACCGACGTTACCATTCCTGCAACCCTTACCCAGTGGGACAAAACAACCTTTGGTAACTGCATGAAGCTTGAAAACGTAACCATCAGTGATGGCCTTACAATAATCCCCGAATTTGCATTCTATAACTGTGCAGCACTTAAGCAAATTATCCTCCCCGAAAGCATTATTTCCATTGGCGATTATGCTTTTTCCTACTGCACAGGTCTCGAAACTATGGTTATTCCCTACGGTGTTGTTTCCATCGGTGAATATGTCTTTGAAGAATGCGAAAGCCTTAAAGAATTTTCAATTCCTTCCAGCATAAAGGTGCTTAAGGAATTTGCACTGGCTAATTCCTACACCGAAAAAATTTACTACCAAGGCAAAAAGGAAGCATGGGATAAAATTAACAAGGCCGATTATTTATTGAGCGAAAACACAGAGCTTGTTTTCTACAACGAAGCGCTTGACTTCAGCATGGAAATTGAAGGGGAGCAGGTAAGTTTTACATGGAACGAAATTCCCAACGTGCTTTCCTACGGTCTTGCAATTTTCGATGGCACCGAATATGTAACAGGCACAGAAATCAATGAAGATTTTGGCGGCGGTATGTCCTTTACATGCCTTCTTGAAGACGGAAAATACACAGCAAGATTAATGCTTCTTACAGCCGATTTTTCAGGCACAAGCGAAAATATTGATTTTTATGTAGGCGACGGTGTCCCCGGTGAAAACTATGCCCTCACAACCCTTAAGGGCGAAGTGATTGACGGCAAGTTCTATGCCGAAGCAGAGGTGGTTGAAAGATTTGACCGCAACAAGATGGACATGTTCATGCTTGCAGTTTATAAAGACGGCGTAATGCTCGACATGGTTTATGTATCCGGCGATTTAGTGGCAGGTAACCCCTTTAAATTCGGTGGCATGCTCGATGGCTGTGAAGGCGCAGAGCTTAAAGCATTTGTGTGGGACAGCATTGAAGGCATGAAAACACTCAGCAACGTAGCAACAAAGTAACAAAAAATTAAACGGGAGGATTCTATATCCTCCCGTTTTTCACATTAAAAGACCTCAATTGATTTATGAAAATCAATTGAGGTCTTATTTTTTCTTTGGGGGATATGGTTTTGTTTGGTCAGTCATATCCAAGATATAATCAACACTGGTGTTATAAAATTTGGCAAGCTTTATAAGCGCAGAATAGGGAATGGTGTGGTCACCTGTTTCATAGCTTGAGTATGTGCGCTGTGCTATATTCAAAATTTTAGCAATTTGGGTTTGGTTTAAATCTCTATCTTCCCGTAACTCACGCAATCGAGGCAACATGTAAATCACCACTAATCATATATTTTAGATTAGTATACCATAGCACGTTTCGTGCTATTGACTTTTAGCATGAAATGTGCTAAACTTTAATGGAGTTATTTAGGAGGGTTTTTATGAAAACTAATGCAAATAAATTTTTTTCGGTCTGTATATTAATGCTTATGGTCTTAACGTCGATTCCTTATTATGTAAAGGCAGCAACAGTTTCCCCCACGTATCAATTTTCGGAAGCGTACATCAATGGGATTTATTATCAGAATTTAATGAGTGTTAATCTAACCGGCAATCAAAGAATTGACATTGTAAATGTTGCTTTGTCACAATTTGGTTATCATGAAGGCGGTTATAGTGGTGATTTTAGCGGTGAGAGTACAGGCTCGAATAATTATACAGAATATCAAAGAATGCCTGGGGTTACGAGTGGACAAGGAGTGGCAAAAGATGCCGGTTGGTGTGCGGCTTTTGTTTCTTGGTGTGCTCGTCAGGCAGGAATACCTACAAGTATAATTAGAAATTCGACTACATCGAGTATAACTAATTTTAACATTACAAAATCAACCGTACCCCAAGCAGGAAATTTAATGTTTGTTCAAACTGACAGTGATGTAAATATTGACCATACCGCTTTGGTATATGATGTGGATGATACATATGTTTACAGTATTGAAGGAAATAAAAATAATAAAGTGGAAAAGCGAAAATACTATCGAAACACAGGTAAACAAGTTGGTTATGAGACAAATTATATTGAGTTTTATGGAGACCCTAATTATGAAGAAAAAACTGTATATGCTCCGACGAATGTAACGACAAAAGTTTCAGGTTCTAATGTGTCAGTTTCGTGGGATGCTTCAGAAAACGCAACATATTATGACGTGTATTTAGTTCAAGAGCCTTGGGGGTGGGAGGATATAAAATATAGCCAGGTGTCGTATTCAACGGAATGTGTTTTTGAAAATGTGTCGGTAGGACATTATCAAGCCTTTGTTATAGCAAGACCTAATGCTGATACCGTACAAAGTAATTGGAGTGCATTTATTGTATATGATTCTGTACCATACTCCACTATTTCAGCAAATGTTACATCGGCAAAAATTGGTGATACAGTAACTTTTACTTATGATATAAAAGATGCAACATATAAAGCGTTGGCGATATGTTATGATGATGTGCGATATGATACGATAGTATTAGAAGCGAATAGTGGTCAGGTGAGTTATACCTTTACAGAAGCACGTGATTATTGGTGTGCAATAGAATCTTCAAACACATGTGGTTATAATATGTGTGACAGTGTAAATATATCAATATATGATTCTGTACCATCTTCTACTATTTCAGCAAACGTTACATCGGCAAAAATTGGTGATACAGTAACTTTTACTTATGATATAAAAGATGCAACATATAAAGCGTTGGCAATATGTTATGATGATGTGCGATATGATACGATAGTATTAGAAGCGAATAGTGGTCAAGTGAGTTATACCTTTACAGAGGAGCATAATTATTGGTGTGCTATTGAAGCAACAAATGCATACGGATATAATATGGGAGAGTGCATATATGTGTCTGTTGATAAAGAGAAAATGTCAGATTATGTTGTAAATTGGATTAATTGCACTGAATTAAACAATAGTTTCTATGCTGAAGTAGAAGTTCAAAAAAATACAGACCGTGATGCAGTTGATACAATCATGATTGCTGTGTATAAGGATGATGTACTAATTGACAAAATTTATATGCGTTCGAAATTTGCTAAGGGACAAAGTGTTGTATTTGGCGGATATTTAAAAAATGTGGATGGTATGATGCTTAAAGCTTTTGTGTGGGACAGCATTGAAGGCATGAAAACACTCAGTAACGTAGTAACAAAGTAACAAAAAGGCAGGAAAATTCCTGCCTTTTTACTTTATTTGCTGTTTCTTTTGGTTGACTTTGGCAATAGTTTGGTATATAATGATTAAATGAAATTTAACAATGGGGGAGTTAGGCATGAATAAAGTATATATTCCCGAGGGCTATAAGCCTAAGCTTGACCAATACGAAACTCAGAGGGCAATCTCTTACATTAAAACGACCTTCCAGAAAGAGTTCAGTAACGAATTAAATTTAAAAAGAGTGTCCGCTCCGCTTTTTGTAACAGAAGCAAGCGGTCTTAACGATAATCTTAACGGCGTGGAGCGCCCTGTAGCCTTTGACGTGCCTGCGGTAGGGCAGAATGCACAGATTGTACATTCACTTGCCAAATGGAAACGCCTTGCGCTTAAAAACTATGGCTTCAAGGTTGGCAACGGCTTGTATACCGACATGAACGCTATCCGCCGTGACGAAGAGCTGGACAACTTGCATTCCATTTACGTTGACCAGTGGGACTGGGAAAAGATTATAACTCCCGAAAAACGAAATACAGACTATTTAAAGCTGGTTGTTCAGGCTATTGTAAGAGCTATCTGCAACACAAACGACCGCTTGAAGGTAAATTTTCCTCAGCTTGATGCAAACCTTAATTCCGAGGTAACCTTTGTTACAACCCAGGAATTAGAAGACATGTACCCGGATTTTACAGCCAAGGAAAGGGAAAACGCTATTACTAAAAAGCACGGAACAGTGTTCATTATGGGCATTGGCGGAACTTTGAAAAGCGGCAAAAAGCACGATGGCAGAGCACCCGACTACGACGATTGGTCATTAAATGGCGACATTTTCTTCTGGAACGACACATTAGATTGTGCAGTTGAAATTTCGTCCATGGGTATCCGTGTTGATAAAGAAGCTTTGGACAAACAGCTTACCATAGCAAATTGCGACGACAGGAGAGAACTTATGTTCCACAAAATGCTCTTAAATGACGAGCTGCCCTTAACTATAGGTGGCGGTATTGGTCAGAGTAGACTTTGTATGCTTATGATGGGCTCAGCGCATATCGGCGAGGTGCAGTCAAGCATCTGGGACGACGAAACTGTAAGAGTATGCCAAGAAAAGGGCGTAACTTTGTTATAAAATGAATTGCACGATGTGCGTGAATTGGCTTCGCCATGAATTGAGGGAACCCTCATGAATTGTTTGCTTTGCAAACATTAATGTTGAAACTCGCAAGCGAGTTTCTTCCGAAAGTCCGCAGGTAATTCATTATGCGAAGCATAAATTCATTCACGTAGTGAAATTCGTGCAAGCTTTGCTTGTAATTCGTTTAAATCATCCCCGTACCTTATATAAATGTTGTGCCCTGAGCGAAGCGAGGAAATGCCCTTGGGGTACAATTACCTAATCAAAGTTGATTGAGAGCAAGAAAGGAAGATTAACATGAAAACATTAGTAAAAGATATATTTAAAAATCCCGAAATGTATGCTGATAAGGAGATTAAGGTTTCAGGTTGGGTGAGAACACTTCGTTCCTCCAATGTGTTCGGCTTCATTGAACTTAACGACGGTACATTCTTTAAGAGCATCCAGGTTGTTTTTGAAAGCGAATTCCTCAGTAACTACAAGGAAATCGCTTCTCAGAACGTTGGTGCAGCACTTAACGTAGTTGGTACACTTGTGCTTACACCCGAAGCAAAGCAGCCCTTTGAAATCAAGGCTACAGCCATCGATGTGGAGGGCACATCCACACCCGACTATCCTTTGCAGAAGAAGCGTCACACAAAGGAATATTTAAGAACAATTGCTCACCTTCGTCCCAGAACAAATCTGCTTTCTGCGGCATTCCGTGTAAGAAGCGTAGCAGCTTACGCTATCCACAAGTTCTTTAACGAACGTGGCTTTGTATACACTCACACACCCATCATCACAGCAAGCGACTGTGAAGGTGCAGGCGAAATGTTCCGTGTAACTACAATGGACATGGAAAACATTCCCATGAAGGACGGCGAGGTTGACTACAGCCAGGACTTCTTTGGTAAGAGCGCAAACCTTACAGTTTCAGGTCAGCTTTCTGCCGAAACCTTTGCTATGGCATTTAGAAATGTTTATACCTTTGGTCCCACATTCCGTGCTGAAAACTCCAACACAACCCGCCATGCTGCAGAATTCTGGATGATTGAACCCGAAATTGCATTTGCAGACTTAAACGATGACATGGCACTTGCTGAAGATATGCTTAAGTACATGATTAACTATGTTCTTGAAAATGCAGCAGAAGAAATTGAGTTCTTCAATCAGTTTGTTGACACAGGTCTTAAGGAAAGACTTCAGTTTGTAGCATCCTCCGACTTTGGCAAGGTAACATACACCGATGCTATCGAAATCCTTAAAAAGAACAACGACAAGTTCGAATATCCCGTAGAGTGGGGTAGTGACTTGCAGACAGAGCACGAAAGATACCTTACAGAGGAGGTCTTCAAGCGCCCTGTATTCGTAACAGATTATCCTAAGGAAATCAAGGCTTTCTACATGAGATTAAACGATGACGGCAAGACAGTTGCAGCTATGGACTGCCTGGTGCCCGGTATCGGCGAAATTATCGGTGGTAGCCAGAGAGAAGAGCGCTACGACGTTCTTGTTTCAAGAATGAAGGAAATGGGCCTTAACGAGGAAGACTACTGGTGGTATCTTGACCTTAGAAAGTACGGCGGCACAAAGCACGCAGGCTACGGCCTTGGCTTTGAAAGAGCTGTAATGTACCTTACAGGCATTGACAACATCCGTGACGTAATTCCCTACGCAAGAACAGTAGGTAATGCAGAATTTTAAAAAAATAAGCACTTGCTTTTGCAAGTGCTTATTTTTTTAAACTCTGCACGATATGTTTGCTTACGCAAACGCGATATACCTTCGGTGCGATATATTTGCCTTTGGCAAATGCGATATGTTTGGCTTCGCCAAACGTTAATTCTGCACTTTGCACTCTGCATTCTGCACTACCACAATTTTAACGAAAAAAACGGGCGAAAAACCGCCCGTTTTTTATTCGTCAAAATTGTGGTATACGTTCTGCACGTCGTCGTTGTCGTCGAGCATTTCAAGAAGCTTGTTCATTTTTTTGAGGTCTTCTTCGTCTGTTAATTCAACCATTGTCTGAGGAACCATGCGAACCTCTGCTGTTACAAAGTTGTAGTCCTTACCTTCGGAAAGTGCTTCGTAAACTGCACTGAATGCTGCAGGGTCTGTTAAAATTTCGAAGAATTCGTCTTCAGAAGTGAAGTCGTCTGCGCCTGCATCAAGTGCTGCCATCATAAGCTCGTCCTCGTCAATGTCGCCATCGTTTTCAATAACAATAACGCCCTTCTTGTCGAACATGAAGCTTACACAGCCGTTCTGACCAAGGTTTCCGCCGTACTTATCGAAGTAGTGACGAAGGTCAGCTGCTGTACGGTTACGGTTGTTTGTAAGTGTTTCAACAATAACTGCAACACCACGGGGACCGTAGCCTTCGTATGTGATTTCTTCGTAATCAGCACCGCCTGCTTCGCCAGATGCCTTTGCAATGCAACGTGTAATGTTGTCGTTAGGCATGTTGTTTGCTCTTGCCTTAACGATAGCATCCTTAAGCTTGCTGTTGCTGTCGGGGTCGGGGCCGCCTGCTCTTACAGCTACCGCCAATTCACGACCGATTTTAGTGAAAAGGTTAGCTCTCTGTGCGTCAGCCTTACCTTTTTTGTTTTTAATGTTTGCCCATTTGGAATGTCCAGACATGTTTTTTACCTCCAGAGTATTGTTTAGTACATGATAAAGGGCTGTAGCCACGGCTCAGCCCTTTAATAAGCTTATTCTTCTTCAGAAGTTGCTGTTGTTTCAACTGCCTTTGCAGTATTGTCCTGACGGAGCTCAACACGCATAGCGCGGATTGTGTCCTGGCTCTTGGAAAGAGAAGCTTCACTGTCAGCAAGAATTTTGTCAATATACTGTCTTGCACCAAGACGAAGCTCGCGTGAATTCTTCTGTGCAGATGCAATAATGCTGTTTGCCTGTTCGTAAGCACGCTTTGTGATAGCGTGTTCGTCAACGAGCTGTGCAGCCTTTTCTTCACCCTGCTTAATGATAGAATCTGCTTCTTCCTTAGCTTCAGCAAGAATTCTCTTTCTGTCGTCCTTAATCCATCTTGCCTGCTTTAAATCGTCGGGGAGACGAAGGCGAATATCTTCAATAGATGCGAGAAGGTCTTCCTTGTCAATAACTGCTCTGTTGATGATGGGAATGTTTTTGGCATTTTCCACCTTATCTTCGAGAACATCTAAAATTTCAAGTATTTCCATGCTTTATTCCTCCTAAACATTTTTATATTTATTGTAAATATCTTGTACAATCTCATCAGGTACCAGATTTTCCAGCGGAGCATTATGCTTTGCGAGCTCTTTTACAATGCTGCTGCTGAGGTACGAATAAGTGGGCGAGGATGTCATAAACAGTGTTTCAACATCTTCCGCAAGGTTTTTGTTCGCCAGAGCCATCTGACACTCATATTCAAAGTCAGACACTGCGCGAAGCCCTTTAATAATGAAGCTTGCATTCTTTTTCCTTGCAAAATCCACAAGCAAGCCACTGAAAGATTCGACATAAACGTTCTCAAAATTACCTGTAACTCTTTTAATGAGCTCAACTCTTTCCTCAAGAGAGAAGAGAGGCGATTTTGCACTGTTGCTGAGAACTGCCACATAAACCTTGTCAAAAAGCTTTGAAGAACGAAAAATAACGTCCAGGTGGCCATTGGTTATTGGGTCGAAGCTTCCGGGGATAATTGCCGTTCTTTCCATATTAAAACCCCTTTCAATCTACGGTGAGCAATGTTACCATAACCCTGCCGTAACGGCGTTCTTTTAATATTTCAAACTGTGAGGGAACAGGTGGGCGAGAAAGAGTGCTGTCCCATTCCAGAACAATTATACCGTCTTTATTTACAAGTTTGTTTTCATAAATGGCTGTAAGGCATTTTTCATACAATTCACCTTTATAAGGCGGATCAAGAAAAATTAAATCAAAGGATTTATCACATTGCCTTAAATAATCAAGGGCGTTCTTCTGGTAAAAGCTTGAACGCTCGGTAAAACGTGCCAGAGACACATTCTTTTTTACAATATCCATAGCAGAGGGGAGCATGTCCACAAACACTGCCTCAATGCTGCCGCGGCTTAAGGCTTCAATACCCAATGCACCACTGCCTGCGAACAAATCCAACACAGCCGCTCCTGTAAGGTAGGGGGTAAGCATGGAAAACAATGCTTCCTTAACCCTGTCCAAGGTAGGGCGTGTGTCCAAGCCGTCTAAGGATAAAAGCTTTAAACCTCTTGCACTGCCTGAAATAACTCTCAAAATTACCTCTCCCGATTATTTACCATGCAAGGCACAGTAATACCATTATTATCTTTTATTTTACATTATATAGCACAAAAGTCAAGTGTTTTTTCGTAAAGATTTAAGAAAAGGGGACAAACCCATTCATTCATTTTTTACTGCAAAAGTCGTCTTGCACCGAGATAATGCTGTGTGTAGTAATTTTGCGAAAGTGAAGATATTGTTACCGACTTCGCACTGCCGCTGGAGGCGTGAATAAAGTTGCCGTCACCCACATAAATGCCCACATGGGCAACGCCCGAGGTTCTTTTTGAACTGAAGAACACCAAGTCGCCGGGGATAAGGTTGTCTTTGGAAACCTTGAAGCCATAGTTGTACTGCATGCCCGACTGATGGGGAAGCTTAATGCCGAATATGTTCATTACATACATTGTAAAGCCGCTGCAATCGAAGCTGTTGGGACCTTCAGCTGCCCACACATAGGGTCTGCCAAGGTATTTTTTAGCCTCTGCAACAATTGTCTGTCCCTTAAGGAACATTTCGTCGGTAACAGGCGCTGTTGCATCGGGAACGTTGGAGGTGGGTGCAGTGTCGGTCTTGGTTGTAGCCGGGTTGGTTACGTCAGAGTCCTCAGGCTCCTCAACCGGTGTGAGTGAAATATAGTCTGCACTTGCATAGCCCTCTGTGCCGGAAGCTGTTTTTACTTTGTACCATAAGCCGTCAGAAGCCAATATCTCAACGCAGGTGCCTAAGGGCAATAATGCCAAAGAAGTGGATTTTGTGTCGGTAGTTGCACGAATGTTAAGATAGGTTGCATTGATATAGCCGTAAACAGTGTAGGGTGTTGAAACTGCAAGTGACAAATCCAGAGAAATGTACTGAGCGCTTGCGTAACCGACCTTGCCGCCGTTGTAACAAATCTTATACCATGCGCCATCGTAAGCCAGAAGCTCAACAACAGTTCCGTAGGGAAGGGTTGTTATTGCCTGTGCTCCTGTACCTGTAGACTTGCGCACGAAAAGGTTAGACGCTGTAACAACACCGAAAACAGACTGCTTGGGTGTTACATACTGAGCGCTTACGTAGCCCTCCTTGCCATCTGAAAGCTTAACCTTATACCATGCACCGTCCGATGCAATAATTTCAAGCTCGGTACCGTTTGCAACCTTTGTAATTACCTCTGCCGAAGTATTTGTGGAGGAGCGGACATTAAGCGAGTCCGCAGTAACGGTTCCGCTCTGGGCAGCTGCCGAAACGCCGAGTGCTAATGAGAGCGCAACTGAAGCAGTAAATGTTAAGAATCGTTTTTTCAGATTCATGATTATAAATCCTCCTGTTCATAATAGTTAATAATGTAGAAACCACTGTTAAATCTAACAATATACATCTATACTAATAATAACGCAAAAAGCCTCCCAAGTCAATAACAAGGGAGACTTTTTACAAAATTGTTAACAAAATGTTAAAAGCTCAGCTTGGAAAGAGCCTTAGAAAAGGGAATTCCTAGTAAATATATTACAATTGCCTGACCAATTCCCACAGTAAGCATGCTTGTAAGCACAACGGGCAGTGTGTTTACCGTAGATGCGTCTGAATAAACAAAGGGCACATACAAGCCAACTATAAGAGCATTTAAAATAACCGGCGGAAAAAGTGCAAGGGGAGTGTTATTTGTTTTTTTGTAAATTGTGCGCGTGAGAAGTGCGGCAACAAGTGTTGTAAGCGAGCCTAAAACAACGTCAATCATAAAAGCACCGCCTAAAAGGTTGGCAATAAAGCAACCAATGAAAAGCCCGGGAATTGCCTCGCTCATGAAAATGGGCAGCACACAAAAAACCTCTGAAATGCGAAGCTGTATTGAGCCATAGCAAAGAGGCTTGAGAAAAAAGCACAATGCGGCGTACAATGCTGCCACCGTTGCGGCACGGGTGAGCTGTTTGGATGTAAGTTTCATTAAAATTTCTCCTTCTTGAAAGCTGAAACTAAAAAGGATGGGCATAACACACCCATCCCATAGCAATCAAGCTTTTCCATAGTTTTGTTTAATGACAGGATGGTTTCGAACTGTCAGTTGCTTACATTAAAGAAAATATACAAATTTCTTTAATGTAAATAATAAATTCAATTATATTGCCATGCGAGAATTTCCTCGACAGGCTCGGGAAACGCATATGGCATTACAAAGTGTTTTCTCCTCTGTTTGCCTTAGTTTGAGCTGTTGCCAAAGAGTGTCGGAGACACTTTGTTCTTCGTTGCAAGTATACATTAAGTGAGCTTTATTGTCAACAACCTTTTGACAAAATAACCGAAAGGTGATATACTGAAAAGAGGGAGTGATTATATGAAACTTGTAAGTTTCGCAATTCCGAGCTATAACTCGGAAGCTTATATGGAAAAATGTATCAATTCGCTTCTTGCAGGTGGCGAAGAGGTTGAAATAATTATAGTAAACGACGGCTCAAAGGACAGAACAAGGGAAATTGCCGACACCTATGCTGCAAAATACCCCTCTGTGGTAAAGGCTGTGCATCAGGAAAACAAAGGCCACGGCGGTGCTGTAAATACAGGCTTGAAGCATGCCACAGGGCTTTACTATAAGGTTGTGGACTCGGATGACTGGTTTGACGAGGGTGCTCTTATAAAGTATCTTGCAGGCATAAGAAAGCTTGTAAACGAGGGCATAACCCCCGACATGATTGCAACAAACTACGTGTATGAGCACGTTGAAGACAATTCCAGCAAAATCATGCGCTATACCAATGTTTTCCCCGAGGAAACAGTTTGCACCTGGGAGGAAACAAAGGGCCTCAAAACAAGCCAGTACCTTATGATGCATGCTGTAACCTACCGCAGGGAAATGCTTCTTGATTGTAAGCTGGAGTTGCCTGAGCACACCTTCTATGTTGATAATATCTATGTTTATTATCCCTTGCCCTTTGTAAAAACTCTTTACTATATGAACATTGACCTTTATCGCTATTTTATCGGCAGAAGTGACCAGAGCGTTAACGAAAGCGTTATGGCGTCCCGTGTTGACCAGCAGGTTAAGGTTACATATATTATGCTCGACTGTCATGACCTGGACAAAATTAAGGAAATGAGCTATGTTCTGTATAAAAACATGTTCTCGTCTCTTTCCATGATGATGGTTGTTTCTACAATATTCCTTTACATAGCCGATGGGGAAGAAAACCTTGCCAAGAAGGACAAGCTCTGGAAGTACATAAAGGGTAAGGACCAGCATTTGTACGCAATGCTTAAGTATTTTTCTCTTAACGTTATATCGTCCTTCCCGGGTTATCAGGGCAGAAAGCTTACGGTAAGTCTTTACAGATTAGCTCAAAAAATATACAAATTTAATTAAAATTAACAAAAAAGGCAGAAATTTTAACGAGTTTCTGTCTTTTTTGCACAAATTGCACTTGACGAGATGGGTAATTTGGAGTATGATAATAAGAGCTATTTGTAGCTTGATTATGTACAGAAAGAGAGCAGATATCAGCTTTCTTATATATATAAAGGAGGATTTCCAATGGCAAGAAAAATGAAAACTATGGACGGTAATACAGCTGCGGCTTGGGCTAGCTATGCCTTTACTGACGTTGCTGCTATTTACCCCATAACACCTTCTTCCAACATGGCTGAAGTAACAGACAAGTGGGCAACAGAAGGTAAAGAGAACTTATTCGGCAATACTGTAAAGATTGCTGAAATGCAGTCCGAAGCAGGTGCTGCAGGTGCAGTACACGGCTCACTTACTGCAGGTGCGCTCACAACAACATATACCGCATCTCAGGGTCTTCTTCTTATGATCCCTAACATGTACAAAATCGCAGGTGAGCTTTTGCCCAGTGTGATCAACGTATCTGCAAGAGCATTGGCAAGCCATGCGCTTTCTATCTTTGGTGACCATCAGGACATTTATGCATGCCGTCAGACAGGCTATGCAATGCTTGCATCCACTAACCCCCAGGAAGCAATGGACTTAGGCGCTGTTGCTCACATGACAACACTTGAAGCAAAGGTTCCCTTCCTTCACTTCTTCGACGGCTTCAGAACAAGCCACGAATACCAGAAGGTTGCAGTCTGGGACAACGAAGATTTAAGGGAAATGGCTCCCTTCGACAAGATTGACGAGTTCAGAAAGAAGAGCCTTAACCCCCAGCATCCTGCTCAGCGCGGTACAGCACAGAACAGTGACGTATTCTTCCAGGCAAGAGAAGCATCCAATAAGTATTACGATGCTGTTCCCGAAATCTGCCAGAAGTATATGGACAAGGTTAATGCAAAGATCGGCACAGACTATAAGCTCTTTAACTACTATGGTGCTTCTGACGCTGAAGTAGTATTGGTTGCTATGGGCTCTGTTTGTGACACAATCAGTGAAACAGTTGACTACCTCAGTGCTAACGGCATGAAGGTTGGTGTTATCAAGGTAAGACTTTATCGTCCCTTCAGCGCAAAGCACTTTGCAGCAGCAGTTCCGGCTACATGTAAGCGCCTTGTTGTTCTTGACAGAACAAAGGAAGCAGGCAGCGTAGGCGAACCCTTGTACCTTGACGTTTGTGCATCCTGTATGGCAGAAGGCTTAAAGGTTGACCTTTATGGCGGCAGATACGGTCTCGCTTCTAAGGACACAACACCTGCACAGATTATTGCTGCATTCAAGAACACAGAAAAGAAGAGATTTACAATCGGTATCAACGACGATGTAACATACACTTCTCTCGATATTACAGAAAACCCCGACACAACACCCGAGGGCATCACAAGCTGTAAGTTCTGGGGCCTTGGTGCCGACGGTACAGTTGGCGCTAACAAGAACTCTGTTAAAATCATCGGTGACCATACAGACATGAACGTTCAGGCTTACTTTGACTACGACTCCAAGAAGTCCGGCGGTTTAACTGTTTCTCACCTTCGTTTTGGTAACGCGAAGATTACTTCCACATACCTTATCAACAAGGCTGACTTTGTTGCATGTCATAAGGCTTCCTACATCAGAAAGTATGACATGGTTACAGACGTTAAGCCCGGTGGTGTATTCCTTCTTAACTGCCCCTGGCTCACAATTGAAGAGCTCGACCGTAACATTCCCGGTCAGGTTAAGAGATACATTGCAGAAAACAACATTCAGTTCTATGTAATTGACGGTATCGCAATCGGTAAGGAAATTGGTCTCGGCAACAGAATCAACACTGTTCTTCAGTCTGCATTCTTTAAGCTTGCTGACATCATTCCTGCTGAAGATGCAATTCAGTATATGAAGGACGCTGCTACAGCATCCTACTCCAAGAAGGGTGACGCAATCGTTAAGATGAACCACGACGCTATTGACGCAGGCGCAGAAAAGGTTGTTAAGGTTGAAGTGCCCGAATACTGGAAGAATGGAGAAGACGAAGTTCTTACAAAGAAGGTAGAAGGCTCAAGCCGTCTTATCGACTACGTTAACGAAATTCTTCTTCCCATCAGTGAGTTTGCTGGTGGCAAGCTTCCCGTAAGCGCTTTTGAAAAGTACGTTAACGGTGAAATCCCCTCAGGCTCCGCTGCATATGAAAAGCGCGGTATTGCTATCGACGTTCCCACATGGGAAAAGGACAAGTGCGTACAGTGTAACATGTGTTCTTACGTTTGTCCTCACGCAGTTATCCGTCCTGTAGCTCTTACAGATGACGAGGTTAAGGCTGCTCCCGAAGGCATGAAGTATGTTGGCATGAAGCAGATGGATGGTATGAACTACGCTATCGCAGTTAGTGTTATGGACTGTACAGGCTGCGGCGCTTGTGCAAGCGTATGTCTTGGTAAGTGCCTTACAATGAATCCGCTCGACAGCCAGCTTGCTGAGCAAGTCTACTTCGACTATGCAGTTACACTTCCCGAAAAGGAGGAGGTTATTGATAAGTTCAAGGCTACAACAGTTAAGGGCAGCCAGTTCAAGCAGCCCTACCTTGAATTCTCCGGTGCGTGCGCAGGCTGTGGTGAAACCCCCTATGCTAAATTGGTTACACAGATTGCAGGCGACAGAATGTACATTGCTAACGCAACAGGCTGTTCCTCTATCTGGGGCGGTAGTGCACCTGCTACACCTTACACAGTTAACAAGGCAGGCGAAGGTCCCGCTTGGGCAAACAGCCTCTTTGAAGACAACGCTGAATACGGCTATGGTATGTTCCTTGCACAGAGCACACTCCGTAACCAGCTTATTGAAAAGGTAGAAAAGGTTAAGGAAACAGCCTCCGATGCGGCTAAGGCTGTTATCGACAAGTTCCTTGTAACAAAGAACGACGGCACAGCTAACAAGGTTGCAGCAGCTGAGCTTGTAGAAGTACTCACAAAGATGGGTACAGAAGAAGCAGCTGAAATCCTTAAGAATAAAGAATACCTCAACAAGAAGAGCGTATATATCTTCGGTGGCGATGGTTGGGCATACGATATAGGCTTCGGTGGCTTAGACCATGTAATCGCATCTCACCAGGATGTAAATATCGTTGTATTTGATACAGAAGTTTACTCCAACACAGGCGGTCAGGCATCAAAGGCTACACCTACAGGTGCTATTGCTCAGTTTGCCGCTGCAGGTAAAGAAGTTAAGAAGAAGGACCTTGCTGCTATCGCTATGAGCTACGGCTATGTATACACAGCACAGGTTGCAATGGGTGCTAACCCCGCTCAGTGTATTAAGGCATTTGTTGAAGCTGAAAGCTATAATGGTCCCTCTCTTGTAATTGCATATGCACCCTGTATCAATCACGGTATCAAG
>JAFQLL010000059.1 GCA_017414645.1 Clostridia bacterium
GTTTGTGGTGTGGTTGTACATGGAAATTTCTTCCCATATTCTATAAGCAAGGAAGTTTACAGTGTACTTATGCCAGGGTTTTGTTTTAATTGTAACACTGCCGTTTTCATAGCTCCAGTCTTTAACCTCGCAATTTTCCGTGCGGTCAAAAACCTGCCAGTACTTTAAGCTGTCCTTTGTTTCGTTAAGCTTGAACTGCTCCTTAAAAAAGTCAGCCATGAGGTCAATTGTTAAGCTTTCGCCCCGGGGAATGCGGGGCTCGGTCATTAAAAATGTCTGCTGAAGCTTATCGGGGTTTTGCTTTGCCCATTCGTTATGGTCACGGATAATGCAAATTGTTGAATAAATTCCGTAGCCTGCATTTATAATTTCGTCAGAAAGTGTTGTGCCGTCGCTGTCACGGATAACATCTGCTCCCCACTTTTCGGCAAGCTCAAGGGTGAGCTTTTCGTAACCCGATTCACCGGGAAGTGTAAATCCGCCTTTTGTTTTTGACATAATATATCCCCTCACAAAAAATAATATTATAAGAATACTTTATCACATGAAAATGCACTTGTACATTTGAAAATGTTGCATTTTTGAAACTCAGTTAAAATTTACATGATTATAAGTAAAACCATCGGCACACAATACCATTGTGAAAGTTAAAAGAAGCCTTTCAACACAAAGGCAGCTTTAAACTGTTCACAAACAAATATTTAAATTTTAAGGAGAAAATGAAAAATGTCCAGTAGAAATAAGAAACTCGTACCCCAGGCAAAGAATGCACTTGATAAGTTCAAGATGGAAGCTGCTAACGAAGTTGGCGTAAACCTTACAAACGGTTACAACGGCGACTTAACAAGTAAGCAGGCAGGCAGTGTAGGCGGTCAGATGGTTAAGAAGATGATACAGTCCTACGAACAGAACCTCGCAAATGGTTCTTCCAACTAAAAAGCAAGGCGTTTTTAAATATCTTTTATAGTAGTTGCAATTAAAACTTACAGCTACAAAAACACTTTGTATTTTGCATTATGAATTGTCATAAGGCAAAAAAAGACTACGGTTTTCCGTAGTCTTTTTTCATATTCCGTACACGATAACACCGCATAATGCCGAAAGGCAGATAAGCACAATGGGTGAAAGTCTTTTCTTTTTTATAATGCGGGAAAGTAGCATAATAATTGCTAAAATGAGGGCGATGATAAGGGCCTTTACATTAACATTCCCTCCTCCCACGTTAGAAATTGTCATCCATATACCTGTTGCCACAATAATGCCCGAAACACAAGGCTTTAAGCCGTCGAACACAGCCTGCACACCCCTCTTTTGTAAAAACCTTTTTAAAAGAGTCATTATAAGAAGTATTATAACAAAGGAGGGTGTAACAACAGCCACCGTTGCAACAATTGCCCCTAAAAGCCCTGCCTGACTGCTGCCGATGTAGGTTGCCAGGTTAACCATAATTGGCCCCGGGGTAGACTCGCTTATTGCAATCATGTAGGTAAGGGTTGCCTCGTCAAGCCATGCATAGCTTAAAACAGTTTCGCGGATAAGAGGAATTGCAGCATAGCCGCCACCAAAAGTAAAAAGCCCCACTAGGAAAAAGCCAAGGAATAAATCAATAAAAATCATTTTTTATTCCTCCTGTTTTCTTTCAGAAAATACATACCGAGAGCTACACTGCCTGCCAGAAGCATAAGCACAATTGACGAAATTTTTAACATAAATGCATTTATGCAAAGCATCAGCAGGCAGGAAGAAATAATTACAACCTTTGAAAAAGTGGTTTTCTTTGCCTTAAGTGCCATGTTAACACCTGCATCCAGAATTAGCAGGCTCACACCCACCTTAATGCCCTTAAAAGCATTTGCCACAACGGGGTAAGCTATAACAGCATCAAAGCCTAAGGATATGATAAATATAATAATAAAGGACGGCAGCACCACACCCAGTGTAGAACACAACGCACCCATAAAGCCGGCAAGGCTGTTGCCTATATAGGTTGCGGAATTAATTGCAATGGGTCCCGGGGTTGATTCGGCAATAACTGCAATGTTTGCCATCTGGTCGTCGGTTAACCACTTTTTTTGTTCAACAAATATGTTTTCGATAACACCAATCATTGCATAGCCACCGCCAAAGGTAAAAAGCCCTATTTTAAAAAACGTGAAAAACAGCTCAAATAAATTTTTGGGTTTGTTCATGCCCTCACCCTTTCTGTTATGATTTTACCCATCTTGCTTTATTATCACACATGAGAGTAAATTTTGCAACAGAAAAAGCGGAGAATGTATCTCCGCTTTTTGCTTTAGTTTAAAAATTCCTCTGCTTCCTTGTCAAAGTCGCCGTCTGCAGGGTCTTCTATTTTGTTGTCACCGTCCTTTGGAAGAATGGTGTAGCTTTGTGTAACGGGATTTAATCCGTCCCACAAAAAGAGCTTGTATTCTTCTGCAGGAGGTACCATAATGGTAGGATTGTTTATGTCTAATGTCTTGGCAAAAATTACTTCGTTATCTTCGCTGTAGCCTGCAACATAGAGCATTGCGTTTGGATAAGCAACCTCACTGACTTCAACCCATGCAGTAAGCTTTTCGCTTCTGACCTCTGCCTTTACAATAGCGGCAGAGGGCTTTTCGATAGATATGGTATAGTCGCCGTTTGGTGTGAAGGTCAGCTCACCGAAATTAACCTTTGCAACTCCGTCGCCGACTGCTGCAATGTAGGAGCCTTCAGCCTTAATTGTAACGGGAATGCCTGTAAACATTTTAAGCTCGTCCCCATCTATTACCTTACCGCCGTTTATCTCAGCCTCATCACCTGTTATATTAAACAGGCACACCCCCGTTATGCCTGCATCGTAATAGGTGTTAAAAACATCCATATACTGGCTTCTGAAAGGGCTCGGTCTTCCTGATGCAAAATTTTTAAGATTGTTAATATTGTTCTTCCAACCTGCCAGGCTGCCAAGACTCCAGCGCGCAATATCAGCCGTCTTTCCCGCTTCGCGTTCAGCTGCAAGCTCATCGAGTATTGCTGCAACAGTTGCACCTCGCATTATTGTGCGCAAATAAACCATACTTCTCTGCGCAAACTCGTTTCGGAAATCTTCGTTTCTGAAAAGCCCTTCAAATAAATCCGTCGCAAACCTTGGGTGCCGAGCCTGAGTGTCAGCGTCCTTCTGCATTGTGGATAAGTAAAGGGTGTTATGGTTTGTATTATCGTAGGAAATATCAAAGTCATGCACCATAAAGCGCCACTTACCATCTGCACCGTAAACTGTGGGGTCAATACTTTCCTCTGTAACACGCCAGAACTTCATGTTGTTACCGGGCCAGTCGTCATTACCTGCGTGCATGTAAATAATCATATAGTCGATAAGGTTATCCACATCAACTACTGAACAGAATTCTTCATAAACATCATCCTGTGTAAAATCGTTATCCAATACAAGACTCTTCACATATGCCCACTGGGTGCGGTAATAGGTTTCGCCCAATAATCCGTCCTCGTTATCATCCTCGGGACCTTCTGAATATTCAAGCTTGTCAATATACGTTACGCCATTATATTCGGTATAGCTTATAGGCTGTGTCCAGTCACGGTCCAAAAACACAATATTGTCGCCGTCAATGCCATAATGCTCTTCAAGATAGTCCTTATCGTATTGCTCGCGACACTCGTAAAGCCCCCAATATTCGCCGTTTAAAAACAGCACCATGGGAGTGCTCCATGCAGTATCAACACGTGTGTTTGCCGCGATACGCTGTGCTAAGGGGTCTCTAAGGTTTGTACTCTGCCAGTCAGATATACGGAAGGTTACCTTGGAATACTTTTCAACTCCATCACCGGGGATAAGGTCATATTCGAGGAGCTTACTTTGAGTGGGGTCAGTCTTTTTAAAGTACACTCGTAATGACTTTTTCGCTGCAGAACGTGAGCCATGTCCCGAAACCTTCATTTCAATGGTGCGGTTGATTTCACTCTGCCCTTCTTTTGTTATGTAATGAAAAACACCGGGCACTTTGTGCTCATAGTTGTAGTTTGTGTAAATACCGTTAGAAGAGTCCCACAAATCATACTGCGTGGCAATAAGGTTAACAAAGGGGTAATTACCTACATAATCCCACATACCCTCGCCTACAAAATATGTGTTTGAGGAAACATAGCTTGTTTCGCCATCCTTAATAACAGCCGCACGGATAACTGTGCCCTTAGGAGGTGTAGTTGTACTTGGCTCAATCACGAAGGGCTCTGAGTACTTGGTTGAGCTTGTTGTCGGCACATCACCGTTTAAGGTATAGTAAATGTCGCCCTCGCCTGCAAGGGAAACCTCGATAGCTTCCTCGTACACACCACCATTAAGGCTGAATACGGGTGCTTCGGGTTCCGCCTGTGCACTTATGCCCCACAGCAGCATAAAAAACATTGTAATTAAGATACTTTTTTTCATTTTCTCACCTTCTGTTATATTTATAACTTTATTATTTCATATCCTATTGCTTTTGTCAACAAGTTGCTTCAACATTTGACGACGCTTTCGCCTTACTTTATTAATATGTCGTTCAAAATCCCCATTATTAATAAGCTCTGCAATTACATATTGTTCAAACATTGGCACAGGACATGAATAAAAGCCCAGCTTGTCTGCAAACACTTTCACCAGGTCCTTGGGTAAAACCATGTATCCCACTCTCATTGAAGGAGCAATGGTCTTCGTGAAGGTATTCAGATAAATTACTCTGCCGTCAGGTTTAAGAGAAAAAAGAGTATCCTCACTCTTTTTTAAAACGGTATACTCTGACTCATAATCATCTTCAATGATTATCCCGTTTCTTTCACATGCCCAAGCAATATATTCCCATCGTTTTGAGGCACTTGCCGTAATATTGCTTGGGAAACTTCTGAATGGCGTTACATGAAGAACTGTTGCTTTTGTTTTCAGCAATTCTTTTGTAGCAATTCCATCCTTTTCTAATTTAAGAAGCTCGCACCTGACATTGTTGGCTTCATATACTGCATGTATTTTTTCATATGACGGGTTTTCAATTGCATAAGTTTTTTCTCTTCCTAAAAGCTGAACAATTAAGCCGTATAAATATTCTGCCCCTGCCCCTATTATAATCTGGTCGGTGTCAACCTTAATACCCTTTCCCCTCATAAGATAATCTCTTATTGCCTTTCGCAATTCATAACAGCCGGAATTTGGCGATTTTATTAAAATTTTATCTGAATATTTACTTATCACATTTCGCATTGTCTTTGCAAAAACAGAAAAAGGGAACTCGTCATCAGTATGTATATAGCCTTGCTCTGCTGCATTAAAGCTCTCCTGCACTTCACCAACGGGCATGAAATCTTTTTTTCTGTATGTAACATAATATCCGCTTCTCTCTCTGGACTCGACATAGCCTTCATCGCACAGTATGCTGTATGCATGCTCAACAGTAATAACACTTGTAAGTGTTTCACTCGCAAGCAATCGCTTTGATGGAAGCTTGTTACCGTATTTATATACTGAATTTACAATGTCCTCTCTCAACTGTTTATAAAGCTGCATATACATGCTTTGTTTCGAATTACTATCTATATAATACTTCATCTGGTTATATAAAAAACTCCTTTTTTGATAATTGTTATATAATCAAAATTAGTATATTCTTTTTTCAACAAATTGTAAAGAGGGTATCATTATGAACTTAAAAACAAAGAGAATAGTAAATGCCGCATTATTTGCCGCACTTATATGCATTGCGACGATGATTATAAAAATCCCATCTCCGTTTAAGGGGTATATGAATTTAGGTGACAGCGTAGTATTATTATCAGGCTGGCTACTGCCTCCGTTTTATTCGTTCTTTGCGGCAGCTATAGGCTCAGCTCTTGCAGACATTTTCTCAGGCTATATAATCTACGCACCTGTAACCTTTGTAATTAAAGGTATAATGGCAATTTGTGCAAACCTTATTTTTAAAAAAACACATAATTTAATTGGTGTTACCGCCGCAGCTGTTATAGGTGGAATAACTGCTGAATGCTTAATGGCAGCAGGCTATTACATATTTGAAGGTATTTTTTATGGCTTCATTCCCTCCTTGGCAGGTGTGCCAGCCAATATTGTTCAGGGTGCTGCAGGCTTAATAACAGGCTTGTTGCTGTTGAAGCTTCTCAAGGTACATATTGCAAAAAAATAGAGATGTGACTATCACATCTCTATTTTTTTTGCCAAGGAGTGTCGGAAACACCTTGCTCTTATGCTAAACAGTTCTTTAAATCGAATACAGGTTTATCGTTTTCGTCATATGTAACCTTCAAAAGGTGTGCATGACGGTTCTGGTCATCTAACGGATTTCCAACAATCTTTTCAAAGTCACGTGCGTGGAATACGCAAATGTCGTTGCCTTCTTCGTCCTTAACAAAGCTGTTGTGACCGGGGCCGAAAACTTCAAGCTCTGCATCGGTCTTTAAAACAGGGTAGCGCTCCTTATCCCACTTGTTAGGGTCAAGAATTTCGTCGTTCTCGTCAATTGTGAGCATGCCCATGCAGTAGCAAGCACCTGTTGCAGAGGCAGAATATGTAAGGTGAATTTTGCCGTTGTGCTTTAAAACAGCAGGACCTTCTTCAACCCATTCGTCCACTCTTTCCCAATCGTATGTGGGTGTGGAAAGAATAACCTGCTTGCTGCCAAGCTGATAGGGGCTCTTTAATTCGGCAATGCAAAGGTTACTTGTGCCCTTCCATCTGCCGATTTTTTCTGCCCATACCGTGTACCACTTGCCCTTGTTTTCGAAAACTGTCATGTCCAAGCTGAAGGACTTGAAGCTGAAGCCGTCGCCTGTTACAGGGTGAAGCATGCCAAGCTCTGTCCACTTGTCATTCATGGGGTCGCCCTCGCACTTAAGAACAAAGGGACGGATATGCCAAACGTCGTCAACGCGAGAAGCCGCAAAGTAAATGTAGAATGCACCGTCAATGTAGTGAAGCTCAGGTGCCCAGATATAGCCTGACATGTCTTCGTCTTCGTGGCGTGTCCATATCTTTTTGGGCTCTGCATCCGCTAAGCCCATGAGAGTATCACTCTCACGGAGCATGAGGCAATCGTAATCGGGTGCTGTGGCAATAAAGTAATACTTGCCGTTAATTTTTGTTGCAAAGGGGTCTGCGCTGTGCTTAATCCAGGGTTTCATAGTTTTTATCCTTTCAAATTAATCTTCATTGCGAATGTAAGGCTCTTGTCAAATCGCATCTGATAGGTTTCCTTTACTGTTTCTAAGTCGAACTTATATTCAAAGCTCTTCTCTTCTCCATTATATATCACAACTATGGGCTTTTCAACATCTATAAACAAATCGTTTACATAAATTGCATCCACATCGCCTGTAACAGTGAAGGTGTTTCCGTTGCGCTCTACTGTAACAGTGCCCTCTGTGGCAGTAGCTTCCACATAGTAGAACATGTCGCTCTTTTTCAAAGAGAGGTTCCATTCTATCTTTTCGGGATAGGGGTTTCTAACGTGTTTACTTACAAGGTGGATTGCATTTGTATCGGCAAAAGTACCGTCCGTAAGCATTTGCAGCTCTGTGCCGTTGTCTATGAAGTTGTGGGGCTTATTCTTGTGGATAAATACCCCTGCCACATTTTCATTGTTACCATATTCCTCAGTTTCCTTATTGCGGTCATAGGCTGTATCCAATTCGCCACACTGAAGGTATAAAGGCATATTTTTAACGTTAGTTAAATCAACACCATTGGGGTGACCTGCGCTCATGTTGGCAGAGGCAAAATAGTCTGCCATACGGGCACTTATTTGATACACACCATCGCCCCCTGCACTGTAGCCTACAAGATAAATCCTGTCAGGGTTAATGTTGTAAAAAATTGCAAGGTTTTGAAGTAATCTCTGATAGCAATAATAGCTTTCGGGGTTAAAGTGTGTGTCCCAGGTATCGCGCACACCACGGGGCGCAATGTAAATACCGCTTTCTACACTACCACGGTAATAGTTCTGCATAGCGCTCCACTGAGAGTTATTTAAGTCGGGTGTATCGCTTGAGCCGCCACCATGAAGAGCAATGTAAACAGGATAACCCTCCAAAGGCTCCTCGCCCATAATGCTCATTGTGTACTTCATTGTAACGTCGCCATAGGTAATTGCCTTTTCCTTAACTTCCTTCTGTCTTTCCTCGTCGAAGGTTGCCTGAGCTCTTAAAGCCTCGGTATTTATGTTCATTTTCAATCCGTCTTCTGTTGTACCAAAGCATGCCAGAAGCTGTTTGAATAAATAATATGGAATCTTACCCTTATATTCTTCTACCGATGCATCATTAAGATCAATCTGAGCTTCATCCATGCCCAACACACGTGAGGCAAAAAGTAAAAGCTCTACCCCATCGATAGGTCTGTCGGGCTCAAAAAGTCCGTTTTCGTTGCCCTTTGTAATGCCTAATTCAAACGCCTTATTTACATAACCATTGTCACAGTCCGCAAATGCCTTTACCTCACTTGTGCCGTAGCCTGCCTTTTTCATCATGCGCTCTAAAGCTTCTTCACGTGAAATATAATACCACTTGTCCATAACACGGTTGTATTCTTCTTCGTTTAGGGGCAGGAAACCGCCGTGCTTACTGCCTGTGGGCATTGTTATGGTATCTGTCGCCTTTGTAAACTGACCCGATGCAATGTCAGTGGTTAAATACGGCACGTAAACCGAGTAATCGTCAACCATTAAAGCATATGTATCGTCCGTGCCTTTAACAAGAAAACTGCCGGGGCCTTCACCTGCAGGGCGGGGGAATTCGTTTATGTATTCATAAGGGCCCGACGCATGGTCACTTACCATCATTTCGATATGACCTGTCTGCTTGTAGAAGTGATAGAACCTACCGTCGTTTGCATGGATAATGTTGGAGTCTATCGCCCATATTCTTTCGCCCTTGTCATTAAAGGGGCGCACAAAATATTCGGGCTCTGTAAATGTGCGGAAGTCACGGGTTCTTACAACGTAAACTGTGTCCCCGGGGGACTCCATCGTTAAGTCCTTACCTGATGCGTAAACTAAATATTCTTCTGTGTCGGGGTCCCATATTGCCTCGGGTGCCCACGCACAGCCGATATCATCGTTTGCAAACTTCACCATTCGCTGCTCAGACCAGTTAATAAGGTCTTCACTCTCCCATACCATTAAATACTTACTGCCCGCTAAGCTCCAGGGTCCCCAGCCCTGACCGTCCTTTGTGTTTAAGTCAGTTGCGATAAGGTAGAACCTGTCGCCCTCAACGCTTCTTAATAAGTAGGGGTCACGAAGCTCGTATGTGCCCATCTTACTTTCTAAAATAGGCTTGTTTTCGTTAAGGTCAAACCAATTGTAGCCGTCCTCACTGCCGGCAATGTGAATGGACAAATGCTCGTCACTGCCGTTTACAAAGCCACGGAAATAAACGTAAAAATAGCCAACTGTTTCGCCTACGGGCTGAGGCTTTTTAATTACGGTAACCTCTTGTGTGAAGGTAGGCTTAATAAGCCCTAAATCAACGGTTGCAGTAAGGGTAACCTTAACGTCTTCATCCTGCCTTGTTACCTTACCCTTGGGAATAACATAGTCGCCATTTGGAATATCCTTTGTGTTAATAACAGCTTCATTGCTTGACTGCCATGTTACACTCTTGCCGAAAACAGTGTCCTTAAGGGTAATGTTGCCCTTAACAGAGTCGCCGTTTGCAATTTCCAATGCCTTTCTGTAGTCCTCCTGTGAATAGGACACAGTGGGCTTTTTAGCCATTTTTTTAATTTCGTCAGCACTTAATGCCTTTTTAACAAAGCTTATTTCGTCCGCATAGGCATTAAGGCGAGGGTCTGCGGTAAACTGGGATTTGCCTATATAGTTACTTCTTGTATCGCCCAGGTCTGAAAGTGTGTATTCACATTCCTTTTCGGCAATAAGGGTGCCATCAACATAAATTTTAACCATGTTACCCTTGTGTACAACACAAACGTGCATCCATTCGTTAAGCTTTGTAACGTTTTCAGCATCGACATTCCATTCGTCGCTGCCGTTTATTTTGTATGCAACACGAAGGTTTTTTGTATTTGAGGGAATGCCGAAATAAACATAGTTATCGGTACCTGTGCCAAAGTCAAAAATTCTCTGCCAGCCCTTTTCAAGCCCTGTGAAGCTGAGCCATGCTGAGAAGGTGTAATCGGTAACACCTTTGTTAATATCGTCGGGCATTTTTACGTAGCTTGTACCACCGTTAAACCAAACGCTCTTGCCCTTTATGCCTTCGTCAAATATGTAAGGCGATAATTTTCGTAACCAAGAGCGCTGTCGAAACCAATATTCAATGCCTCTTCACTCTCCTTTGCCATTGTCGGCACAGAGCCAAGCCCCATGCACAAACAAAGTAAACCTGCCAATGCTTTTTTCATATTTTCTCCTCCTTTGGCTATACTACGTTTATTATATAACAAATGTCCCTCTTTTGCAACATAAATAAGCCTGAAAAAAGGGAAAGCTCCGACCTTTTTCAGGTCGGAGCTTCACATTCCAATTCCTTTTAATAGGAATTAAACGCCGCTTCTGCATTTGCTCTTAAGGAGCGGCTTACGGGCAATATGTCATAGGAGGATTTGAGCATTATGCCCTTATAATTAATTTTTTCAACATAGTGCTTGTTAACAATAAATCCGCGATGAATACGCACAAAGGTGTTTTTATTGAGCATTTCGGAAAGCCTGGTCATTGTGCATCTTATTTTATGAGTTTCGCAATTTCTCATGTAAATTATTATGTAGTGCCCACAGCTTTCAAAAAACACAATATCGCTCCGGCACACCTCTATATTTTTTCCTTTTTCCCTGAATATAAATTTATCCTTCAAGACAGCTTCTCACCATCACTTTGTTTTATTGTTAATAAGTATTGTTACCAGGAAAGTATTTCTTTCCTTTTCGTAGGCGCACTTCATTTTTGCACCATAACCCTCCAATGCACGCTTTACGCTTTTAAGACCAATGCCGTGGCTTTGCTTGTTTTCCTTTGAGCTTACAAAAAGTCCGTTTCTGCTTTCAGGCTCTATTCTACAGCTGTTTTCAATGCTTATGGCAGTGTAGCTGTCATTTATAACGTAAATTTCCAAAGCAATTTTCCCTTTACCATCGCCCGGGCAGTTTTCTGTTGCATTGTCAAGAAGGTTAGAAAAAATTGTAACTGTGTCCAGTTCGTTAATATATGAAAGGTCAACATTTTGTATGTCTATTTTAAATTCAATTCCCTTTTCGTTGCACTCGCGCATTTTCCCGTCAAGAATAACGTTAAGTGCTTTGTTGTTGGTGCGTTCAATGAGCATAAGCTTTTTGTTTCGCTCCCTTAAAAGCCTTATTTCTTCCTTGGCAGCCTCTGCATCGGTTTTCATGAGCTCTTCAATATTATTGCAGTATTTTTCAAAATCGTGTACAAGCATTTTTAAGTTATCGTAACCGTCCTTAAGAAGCTCGTAGCTTTTATATTCAATTTCTTTTTTATGCTCCCCTGCAGCAAGGCTACGTATTTTTGCGTTTTTGTCGGTTATAAGGTTGTATACCAGATACACAAACACATTTGCCACTATAAGCAGCACCGACACAACCATAAGCGCTGCGTGCCCCTTCTGGTCAACCTGCAATCTTACTCTTGCAAAGGCGTTAAAGAAAACACATGTTGCCAAGGGCAAAAGCAGGAAAAAAAGCTCCTCCTTAAAGAATACTTTCTGCGTGCCGTAGGCTGTATAGCGCCTTAAAATTGCCACACAAATGAAATAAATAACCTTTGAAAAAGCAAAAAGAAGGAAGGTTTCTTCCTTTGTAAAGGCGGTATACACCCCTCCTACGCCAAGGTTAAAAACAACGCCCACAAGAAGTTCAGAAAACATCATAAAAGCGGTCAGCAAGGCTGCAGAAAACAGGTCAAAAAGCAAGGATTTTTTCCATGCAATAAAAATCAAGAGCAAATTCATTGCAAAAAAGGTTATAACATTAAGCATGGGCATGGGAGAAAAGGCGCACACCAGGGTGTATATTCCATAGAAAACGGCAGTAAGCACATTTACGCCAAGCCTCGATATTTTCATGCTTTCTTCATAATTGAGATAATAGGCAAAAATGAGGTATTCGGTAATAACAGATAAAATAACACTTACCATCGCTGTTTATTCGCCTCCTGAAACATTTTGTCTTCAAAATGGGCATATTTTCTGCGCGACATATGCACCTTGTATTCCTTTCCTTCGCAGCTGAGACAAACGGTTGTGTTGTCGTAATAAGAAACATATTTTATATTCACAAAAAAGCTCTGATGGGTATGAACAAAAGCATCTGACACAGCTTCCAGCATTGCTTTAACTGCCATGAAGGTCTCTTCGGCAATAAATTCACCGCTTTTTGCCACAACACGGGTGTGGCGGTTACTGTTTTCAATATAAATAATTGATGCGGTGCTTATTTCAAGCTGTCGCTTTGCTTTAGTTGTTAAAACAATTTTATTGTTTTTTTCCTCTGCTTTTTGCATAGCCCTGGCAATTGAGCTTTCAAGCCTTGCCCTGTCCAATGGCTTATTAAGATAGCGGAAGGCTTTAACATCGAAGGCATCGTCAAGATAGGTTGTGTGATTGGTTATGAAAAACACAAAGCAGTCGGGGTTATTTTCAAGAATTACCTTTGCTAATTCTATGCCGTTAATGCTTCCTGTCTCTATGTCTAAAAATGCCATGTCATAGGCTTTTTTATCACTCACAACTTCGTAGGGGTTTGTTTTTTTATAAATAGCTGCTTTTATTTTATTAGCTTTGAATATATCCTCCAGCACACATGTAAGATTATTTACAACATTTATTTCGTCGTCACAAACAAGTATCTGCACACAATCCCCTCCTTACTGCTTTGTTATCTTTCAGTTTATATTTTCATGCCTTTTTTGTCAATTCCATTTACAAAAGCGGTCAAAATATGGTCAAAGTGGTAAGAACAAAGTGTCTCCGACACGCCTTGACAACAGTTCAAGCTAAGGCGTATAGGAGAAAACACTTTGTAATGCCATATGCGTTTTCCGAGCCTCGCGAGGAAATCCTCGCATGGCAATTCAATTAAATTTATTTTTTTACCTTATAGGGAATTAGAAATTTCCTATAAGGTAAAAAAACAGAGGATGCAAGTTGCATCCTCTGAGTTTTTAAGATTATTCAGCTGTAACTGCTTCAAGGTAAGGCACCATGCCGGAAACGCTGTTCCAGAGCATTACCTTAACGTTTTCTGTAGCAGCCTCTGCTTCAAAAGCATTATCCACAAGCTTTACAGCCTTTGCGCTTACAAGGGCATCGTCATCGTTGTAGCATGCAACAATAACAATGCTTTCTGTTAAGTCTTCCTCGCTTACAACATTACCTGTTACCTTGCCGCCACTAAGAACAACGTTTTCAAACTGAATTTCCAACGGAAGTATAACCTCAAGGTCTGTAACCTTAAGCTGACCCGGAGTGGAAACACCGCTGCCTGCATAAACCATAATCTTGCCTAAATCATCACATGTTGCACTTGTACGAAGTGTAAAGTTGTTTGCAACAGTTTTTCTTACGCCGTCAACGTCAACGTAAACAGAGTATTTCTTTTCTTTTATGTCAACCTCGATTGTGAAAGCATAGGTTTTGCCTGCTTCATAGTTAACAGTTTCGGTCTTCTGATAGCTTGTGGCATTGTATGCATCAAAGTAACCGCCTGTTGTAGCTCTTACGTAAATGGGCATATGACCATATGCGGTGGGTGTAACATCCTTATCACCAAAGGATATTCCCGCATCTATATTTGCCTGCTGAGGAGTCACATTGAACTTATAGGTAACCTGACCTGTAGCAACAGGAATGGGATATGTCTTCCATGCGCTTTCAAGAGTAGACTCAAGATAGCTTGTAACGGGCTTTACTGTAAGAACATATTCCTTGGTGTACTTTGTGCCGTTGTAGTCAAATTCAGCTTTAAGTGTTACTGTTTTTGAACCTGTTTCGGGAACATTTACTGTACCATCAAGTGCGATAACGCTTTCGTCACTTGTTTCAAGCCATTTAATTGTACTTCCGTAAACACCCATCTCGGGAAGTGTGATGTTGCCTGTTACGTAGTTCACATCGTAGCCGAAGTTAACAGCTGCTGCATCAAGTGCTGCCATATCTTCGTCGGTGTTGCCTGTACCCTCTGCAATTTCGCCGGGTGTAAGTGCACGGTAGTAAAGCTCAACGTTATCAAACTCGCCCACAAAGTAAGGGTCTGCAGAATACATGCTCTTGCCAAGGTATGCAGACAAGCCTTCCAAACCAAGGTGGGAAACTGTTGTTTTAATATCGTTATTTTCTGCAACAAGAATGCCATCCATATAAACCTTCATGGAATAACCATCCATAATAAGGTCAACGTGCATCCACTTGTTTGTCAAATCACCCAATGTACTGGAAATTGCTTTTTCTTCGTATGTATAAGCATTACTTGTTACAGGGCTTGTAACATTGATTGCACTTCTCATTGTGTTGGAGTTTGTCTTGTAGAAGTAGTAATACTTATCACCTGTACCCATACTGAATGTCATATATGCAGCTTCGGCATTTGTGTTAGTATTCTTAACATCAAAGGAAAGTGTCATAGCATCCTGTCTGTCAAAAATACCTTCGGGGAATTCAAAGTAAGAGTTGTTTCCGTCAAGAACAAGAACATTGCTGTCTCTTTCTTCGCTGTATTTAACGGTTGCATTACCGTTAAGATATTCTGCTACATCGCTTTCAAAGTCGAATGTATATCTTGCATCAGCACCCGCTTCATCGGGTGTGGGGCTACCATAAGTTTCCAATACTCTTGCATATTCTTCAGCGTTAATGGGAAGGAAGCCACCGTGCTTACTGCCTGTAGGCATCTTAACGGTGCCGCTGCCGGCTGTAAATTTACCGGAGGCAATGTCGGTTGTGAGATAAGGAACGTATACAGAATAGTTATCGATTAAAAGTGCGTATGTATCGTCAGTACCCTTTACAAGGAAGCTACCGGGGCCTTCGCCGCCGATGTAGTTAAATCCGGGAACTTCAGTATAGGGGCCGGATGCGTGGTCACTTACAAGCATTGCAACCTTACTGTTCCACTTTTTGTAGAAGTGGTAGAACTTGCCGTCGTTTGCCTGAATAATGTTAGAGTCGATAGCCGCAATACGGTTTGTGCCGCCAGTGTAGCTTGTAACGCCGTTGTCTTCATAGGGGCGTACAAAATATTCGGGTTCACTAAATGTGCGGAAATCACGTGTTCTTACAACATAAACTGTATCGATTGCAGCAGAACCTAAGGTAAGGTCCTTTGCAGATGCATAAACAAGATATTCTTCTGTGTCGGGGTCCCAGATTGCTTCAGGTGCCCATGCACAGCCCATGTCATCATTTGCAAACTTAACCATTCTCTGTTCAGACCAGTTAACAAGGTCGTCAGACTCCCAGATCATGAGGTACTTACTGCCCTCTAAGCTCCAGGGGCCCCAGCCCTGACCGTCCTGTGTGTTAAGGTCAGTTGCGATAAGGTAGAATCTGTCGCCGTCCTTACTTCTCAAAAGGTAAGGGTCACGAAGGCACTGTGTGCCCATTGTAGATTCTAAGATAGGCCAGTTGCCGTTAAGGTCGAACCATTCGTAGCCGTCTTCGCTGCCTGCAAGGTGAATTGAAAGGTGTTCGTTACTACCCTTTACATTACCGCGGAAATATACGTAAAGGTAAGCTTCTGTTTCGCCTACCTCTTCGGGCTTAGCAATAACATTAACGTCAATGTCCTTTGTGAGTGTTTCTCCGTTAAAGTCAACTGTTGCTGTAAGGGTAACAATTGTGTCTTCAGCCTGTCTTGTAACCTTACCTGCAGGAATTGTATAGTCGCCGTTGGGAATGTCGTAGGGGTAAACAACGTCTTCATTGCTACTTGCCCATGTTACAGCATAGCCCATAGCCTCTTTCTGAAGAGTGATGTTTTCCTTAACAGAATCCTTTACAGGGATGTCGATGGAGTTAAGCACCTTTTCACTGTCCAAAACAACTGTGGGGAAAGTGCCGAGCTCCTTAATCTCATCAGCGCTCATTGCTCTCTTACTGAAGAATGCTTCGTCAAGATAAGCATTAAGGTATGCATCGGGGAACTGGCTCTTACCGATGTAGTTCTGTGTTGTTGTGCCTAAAGATGCAGGTGTTGTTGTAAAGTTTGTGTTTGTAGCTGTAGCCACACCGTTTACATAAATTGTACCTGTATTGCCTTCCTTAACAAATGCAACGTGGCTCCATGCGTTCTTTGCAATAGCATTATCGGCAGTTACGTTCCATTCACTGCCGTTATTATACTTTGCAGCACCGCGAACCTGTGTTGCGGAGTAAGGCATGCCTAAGAACACATAGTTTGCTGTGCCTGAGCCAAAGTCAAAAATTCTTCTCCATGCAGCAGTAGAGGTTGTGGGCTTAATCCATGCAGCCATTGTAAAGTCCTCTACGCCGTTTGTAATGTTGTCGGGCAAATGGATGTAGCTTGTTGAGCCGTTGAACCATGCACAGTTGCCGTAAACACCTTCATTGAGCACAGACAGATTGTAGCCTGTTGCGCCTTCGGGCAATTCTTCATCGAAGCTTATGTAAAAAACAGTGTCGTCTTCTGCTTCATACTCTGCCGCAAAAACGGGGCAAACTGATAAAAGCATACACAAGCTCAAAACGAGTGCCAGAAACTTTTTCATTTAAAGCATCTCCTTTAAAATAATATTCTGATAATATCATACCAAATATATGTACATTTTTCAATGCAGCTATGTATTTTTTTATTGCATTTTTGTATGGTATATATTACAATATCCATTGAGGTGTTTTTATGGACATTATTTCTTTTGTAAAAGGCGGCTACAACCTTTCCGAGGCTGAAAATATCCATTTTAAATGGGTTTGCCCCGACTATACATTCATATATTTCCAGGGCCCTGCCCTCTTTGAAGGCATGCCTATAAATTCAGGTGCTTGCGTGTTGTATGAGAAAAACTCATTGCACGATTATATATCACTTGCATCTTTCCGCAACAGCTACATTCGCTTTCATGCGCCAAGAGAGCTTTTTTCGTCACTTAATATTCCTTTCGGCAAAATTCTTTACCCAAATAATTGCGACGAAATCAACGGCATTATAAGTAAAATTCTGGACATTAACGTAAGGCAGGACATTGGCTACAAGCAGGAAATTGCATCTTCAATAATTAAGCTTTTTGTTTCTCTTGCAAGAGGGCTTGAAACCTCGTCTTCACTTTTAAATTCCGACACTGTAAAAATTATAGGTCTCATACGCAGCGAATTTTTGTCTGACATAAAATCGCCACCCGAAATAGACACATTGTTTGAAAAATACTCCCTGCCACGCTGCACCGGCTATAAATTGTATAAAGAAATTTTCCACACAACCCCCAGGGATGATTTAATTTTAACAAGGCTTGAGCGCTCAAAGGAGCTTTTACGCCGTAACCCGACCCTTAAAATTAACCTTATTGCAGAGCTGTGCGGCTTTAATAACATTCCCCACTTTTTCCGAACCTTTAAACGCCGCTACAATATAACCCCAAAGGAATATATGCAAAAACACAAAAAGACGGTCAACTGACCGTCTTTTTTATGTTTTAATTAAAAATCTGTTTCGCCATCAAAGTCGTCGCCCGCGTTATCGGGGATTGTGTTATCGTTTGAATCAGAGGGTCTTTCAATTAAGCCGTCTGCCGCAAAGGTAACCTTAACCGCCTTAGAGTTTCCTTCAACTCTTTCAACAGTAACCTTATCCTTAATAAGTGAGTTATTGTTGTTGATACGGATGTAGTCGTACCAGTAGTCGTTATCTGTAATAATTTCTGCATTTCCCAATGCTGTAAGGATAACGCTGTACTTGTTGCCTGACTGGTCGTACTCGGCACCGCTTACTTCAAAGTGAAGCTCTTCTTCTGTAAGATTATAGGAACCGCTCTCGGTGTAGTTGGTGTTAGCCTTTAATTCCCCGTCCTTCACAACAAGACGGATACCTGTCTGGTTAGCATAAGCATTCAAAACGTCGCTGAGACCGTAAGCCGTTTGTGTTTCATCCTTAAGTAAGCCTGCTGCCACCTGATAAATGCTTCTTGTAACAGTATCTGTACCGTAAATTGTCTTTTCTGTGCCATCGTCATACTTAACCTTCACAAAGGGTGTTGCTGTAAATTTACGGATGTAGTTACTTTCTGCCATGTCAGTTAACGCAACGGAGAAGGTTGTGTCGTCCTGCCACTTTTCGGCATTGACAATTGTCTCCATGCTGCTACCCTCAGCAGTTAACTTCATGCCGTAGCCTATGGCATCGAACTCACTTCTGTCAACTGTTGCAATAAATCTTAATCCGTTGCCTGAGGTAACCTTGCCGTTTTCATCCAGACCGCCACCGTAGCGCACCTGCGCACCCGTGAGCATTGTTATGTTAAATTCAACGGTTGTGATAACCTCGCCGCCGGATACCTCGTACTTACCTGCGGGGGCCAGCTTCTCGTCAATATAGTAGCCAACAACATTTTCGGGAAGTGAATATGTGCCATCTTCATTCTTTGCACCTAATTCAATAAAGCCGTCCACTTCAGTTTCAACACCGTCGATTGTTACCTTTACCTTATTAATTTCAAAGCTGTCGGATTTTTCCTCTGTGCCGTCAGAAAGAGCAACAGCGCAATAGTATTTGCCTCGGCTTAAAGTGCTGAGCCTTGCAGCTGTTTCACCTTCAAGTGCCACATCGAGTTCACCTTCTATATATGCCCTTAAGGTTGTGTCGTCAGCATAATCAGTATATGCGTAAACAGTATACCAGGCTTCACCTTCCGCAGTATATGTAACCTTGCCTCCGGCTTCAATTTCGTAAAAATAATTATCATATTCCCCCATTTCATCACGTATACCAATTGTGTTGCAATATGCACTGGGGATGACTGTTATTGTGTCGCCTTTATGAAGGTAAGCCCGGAAGTAGTCAGCACCATCATATCCCCACCAGCTGCCTTGCCAGCCTACGCCATCCTCGTAGTCGGAATCGTCGTAGCTTTCGCCTGTTTCGCCATCATTGACAACCTCCACATTGCCAATTGTAACCTTGTACCACTGATAGATTGCGCCTTCGGGGTTAACCACTTCAACATAGGGCTCTTCCAAAGTGGGCTGATGGGTTATTACAGGCACCTCAAAGCTGTAAGACTTTTCCTCTGTGCCGTCAGAAAGAGCAACAGCGCAATAGAATTTACCTTGGCTTAAGCTGCCAAGCCTTGTAGCTGTTTCACCTTCAATGGGTGTGTGGGTTTCTTCGCCTATATATGCCCTTAAGGTTGTTTCGTCTTCATAATAAGTATATGCGTAGACATAATACCAGCCGTCAATTTCTGCAGTATATATGAGTTCGTCGCCTGCACTAACATCATAGATGTACGTGCCATCTCCGGTATCTTCATTATATATGCCAATCTCATCGCAATATGCACTGGGGATAATTGTTATTTTTTCGCCTTCATTAAGGCAAACCCAGAAATAGTCAGCACCATCATATCCCCACCAATCACCTTGCCAGCCAACACCTTCTTCGTAGTAGGAATCATAATAGCTTTCGCCGATTTCGCCATCATCGACAACCTCTGTTTTTTCGCCTTCAATCTTGTACCACTGATAGGTTGCCCCCTCAGGGCTAACCACTTCAACATAAGGCTCTTCCCAAGTGGGCTGATGAGTAAACATACTTATTACAAAGGAATCTGACTCCTTGGTTGAACCATCTGCAAAGGTTACTTCACAGTAGTATTCACCGGGCGCAGTTGTTACAAGCCTTGCAGCTGTTTCACTTTCAATGGGGGCATAGACTGTGCCCTCTGTATATGCTCTTAGGGTTGTGTCATCGTTAATGTCACTATATGCGTAAACATCATACCAGCCGTCACCTTCTGCAGTATATGTAAACTCGCCGCCTGCTTCAACCTCGGATAAAGAACCGCCATATCCGTCATCGTCATTAAATATGCCAATATCAATGCAATATGCACTGGGGATAATTGTTATTTTGTCGCCTTCATAAAGGTAAACCTCGAAGTAGTTTGCATAACTGGAGTCCCACCAGAAGCCATGCCAGCCAACCCCTTCTTCGTAGTAGGAAGTCTCATAGCTTCCGGCAAGTTCACCATCATTGATAACCTCCACTTCGCCACTTGTGACCTTATACCATTGGTACGCTGCCCCCTCAGGCAGGTTCACCTCAACATAAGGCTCCTCGGTAGTGGGTTGATGAGTTATCACTCCATGTATTTCACAGTATGCCTTCACCTTTACATCGCGGTCTGCGAAGAAAACATACTCGCCATCCTTTTCAACCTCTATAAAGCCCTTTTTGGGCAGCGCAATGTAGTCGTAGCTTTGGGGCCATTCATCCTGTTTAGTATCAGCCAGACCTACAACGGTTACAAAATCTGAAAGCTCGTAGTATACAACATCACCTGTGGCAAGGTTTACGGCAAAATGAGCATAGATATTTTCGTCACTCCAATACGCACCGCTCCAGCTATTGCCTTCGCTATAGGAGGCTTGTTCCGACCCGTTTTCAAAGGCACGGGCAATTTCGTTTGTTATTTCAGGCAAGCTATCGGGGATAGTAATTTCCTCTTCCCCTGCATAGGGGTTTTCATCTGCACAAATTGCCCAGTAGCCTATACCTTTCAAATCATAAAAAGAACCTCCATTTGTGCTGAATTTGAATTCAAAGCCTTTACTATCTGAGCTGTCTGTAAATACACTTGCTCCAACTGACTTTGTTGCAGTATTGTTAGCTGTGTCAATAGTCCATCCGGTGCCTGCATACACAGCACTTCCGGCATTACCTGAATACTTGAAAAAGCAGTTTTCGTTCATATTTGCAAAATTTGTACCGCTTATTGTAATGGTTACATCTGCCGTCATATCGGTGGGGATAATGTAGAACCTGTGCTCTGCGTCATAGGTTATTCCCTCGCCTGTCAAAACTACACTTGTAACTGTAGGAAGGCTGTCCTCCGCCATCACCACAACGCCAAATGCGGGTATAATACCCATTACCATTACTACTGTGAGCAAGATGCTTAGTAATCTTTTTTTCATTTTAATCCTCGCTTTCATTTGAGTTGTTCTATAAAAAAGTGTTTTAACACTTCAACCCCCTCGTTCCCCCATTCTTGGGGGATGAAAAGGTGCACTTTTATTTTACAAGCAAATATGCGCACATTCTGCGCGCAATTTCCTATGTAATAAAACCCTACCTGTCAGCATTCCCCCTCAGGGGGAATGCTGACAGATGTTAATTAAAAACCTGTTTCATTATCAAAGCCGTCGCCCGCATTATCAGGTGTTGTGTTA
>JAFQLL010000060.1 GCA_017414645.1 Clostridia bacterium
GTGATCATAGCTTTCTGTTTCGATAGGTGTGTAGTAGGAGGGCGAAATTTCAAGAGCGTCGTCAGCATCAATTCTGATACCGAAGCCATCCTTGTTAACAAATTCTGCCCATCTTACGCCTGTCTTGTTTGCATTTTCCTGAGGCACAAGGTAGTGTGTTCTCTGCTCGTCAACAGTATTCTTGTAAATACCGAGCTTAGCAGACACGTTTCTGTCGATGTAGTTTTCGTGAGGACCGAAGCCGTAATATTTCATTACGTCAAATTCCTTCATCATGGGAACCATAACGCCTACGCAGGGAATGTCGGCATCCATAATCTGAGGAGTAAGGTTGCCTGCAACATTTATCTTGCCATCGCCTGTGATAACATATGTAAACTTGCTCTTGGATTCCTTTTCTGTGGGAACGGTGTATTCGCATTCGATTACAACTGCACCGTCGCCCTGGCTGATTTCCATATTTACAAGCTCTGCATTGTTGCCTGCTTCTCTCCACATAGCGCTTCTCTTATAAAGGCGTGCGCCCTTGTCGTTATCGGTCATAGCTCTCCAGTAGTTCTGGCTTACGGGAGCATAAAGAAGCTCAACACCATCAACGCTGTAGCTTTCCATGTTACCTGTTGTCTTGTCAAATACTGTCTTAACACCATTTGCACTGACAATTACCTTATCCTCTGATTCTTCAAGTGCAACAGTACCTTCCGGTGTAATAACAGCCTCAGCCTTCTTTTCGTAAGGAAGCACAAACTGCTCAAAAGCAACCTCGTGGCCCTTCTTTGCCCAGATTGTGTCATTCTTAAGGTGAGCTGAAACAGTGATTGCATATTCAGCTTCTCTTTCCTCGGGTACTGTAAAGCCCATGGAAACAACCTTCTTTGTAAGAGGAGCTACATCACATGTAAAGTCGCCTTCGCCGATAACTTCGCCGTCTACTTCAATCTTATACTTAAAGTCGTAGTCGGAAAGGTTAGCAAAAAGGTTCTGGTTATGAATTCTTACTCTGCCGTTACAGATATCGGCATCCTTGAACCACATATTCTGATAGCACTTCTTTGTTTCAATAAGCTTGGGTGTAATCTTGCCATCAGCAAAGAGAAGACCGTTACCTGCGAATGTACCATCGTTGGGTGTGTCGCCGAAGTCGCCACCGTATGCAAGGTATTCCTTGCCATCTTCACTTGTAGTTCTTATAGCCTGGTCAATCCAGTCCCAGATAAAACCACCCTGAAGGGAGGGGTATGTATAGAAGAGCTTCCAGTAGTCGTGCAAGCCACCGCAGCTGTTACCCATTGCATGAGAATATTCGCAAAGGATAAAGGGCTTGTCGTTGTTGCGGTTAATGTTACCAACAACATTCCAGGGACGTGTGTACATTTCGCTCTCTACGTCTGTGGCATGCTCAAACTGACGGAAGTGGCATGTACCTTCATAGTGAATAACACGGCTTGTGTCAACACTTAAAATATGCTCACGCATTTCGATAAAGTTCTGGCCGCCGAAGGATTCGTTACCTAAGGACCACATGCAGATAGATGCATGGTTCTTGTCGCGCATTACCATAGCATTGGCTCTGTCAACAACAGCATCGCGCCATTCAGGCTTTGAAGCAGGAAGTGTTTCGCCTTCATCACGCTGACCGTAATGCCATGTACCATGTGTTTCAAGGTTTGTTTCGTCGATAACGTATAAGCCATACTCGTCACAAAGCTCGTACCAGAGAGTGTTGTTGGGATAGTGGCTTGTACGTACAGAGTTTATGTTATGCTGCTTCATCATAAGGATGGAATGAAGCATGTCTTCCTTAGTTGTTGCACGGAGATGGTCACAGGTAAAGTCATGACGGTTAACACCCTTGAACATAATTTCCTTGCCGTTAACGAGCATAAGACCATTCTTTATCTCGTACTTTACAAAGCCTACACGGCAGGAAACATAGTGTGTTTCCTTTCCGTCTTCGGAAAGATAAACAACCAATGTGTAAAGGTTGGGATATTCTGCGCTCCAGAGCTTGGGGTTGTCAACATTTGCGGAAAGTGTAACCTTCTGGAACTCTTCGCCTGTAAGAGCAACGGGAAGAGCAATTTCGGAAACAATCTTATCGCCGTCTGTAAGAGCAGCGTATACGGTTACGTTCTTTTTAGCTGCATCAACATTTCTTACTGTAACGTCAACATTCAATTCTGCTTTGTCAAAGCTTTCGTTAAGCTCTGTTCTGCTGAAAACATCGTAAACTGCAACGGAATTTGTGTATTCAATATAAACCTCACGGAAGATACCTGCTAATCTCCAGAAGTCCTGGTCTTCAAGCCAGGATGCATCACACCAACGGAAAACCTTTACGCACACACGGTTTGTTCCCTTTACAATGTAAGGTGTAATGTCGAACTCATGAGGAGAGAAGGTATCCTTACTAAAACCTACAAAGTCGCCGTTAACCCACAGATAGTAACAGGATTCAACGCCACCAAGGTAAATGGAAACAGGGCTTACGCCGTCCCATGCATCCACTTCAAAGTCCTTCACGTAGCTACCTACAGGGTTGTAGCCCTCAGGTGCATAGGGAGGACGAAGCTTGGGCTCAGCCACGCTCCAGGGGTAGCGTGTGTTTGTGTACTGAGGATAATCGTATCCTTCAGTCTGCCAGTTTGCAGGAACCTTTATATCGTCCCAGTTATTAACGTCAAAGCCCTCTTTATAAAAGTCGCAAGGTGCACTTGCGGGGTTTTTAGCAAAGTTAAACTTCCATGTTCCGTTAAGACTTACCTTTCTCTTGCTTGCATCACTATTGAGCGCAAGAGCTTCGGTCTTTGTGTCATATGCTACAAGTGTAGCACGTGCCGGAAGAGCATTGATATGCGTAATTTCCGGGTTGTTGTTCCATTCAGGATAGCCGTTTGCAGGCGCCTGATAAACAAACTTTTCTCTCATGTTAATCATCCCTTCGTTAATTATTTTCTTGTATGTTGAGTTTTTTAATATAATCTAGTCCTTTTGGCAGTCTCCCCAGCTGGTTGGAAAGAAATTCTTCGGCAAGACTGCTCACTTCCCTTGCAATGCCTGCATCAACATTGAAGGTAAGGGTTTCTTTAAGGTCAGCATTCTGCACATATTCAAACACTGCTTTCACCTGAGGCAAAAGCTTTCTTGAGGTTTGTGTTCTGTGCAAGCTGCAAACCGCTTCGCCCTGCACTACGTCGAAGTACGGTCCTTCTTCACCACAGCTGCAGCATTCCACATAAGGTGCAAAGCCTGCATATTCGCATATTTTAAGCTCAAATGCACACTTTAAAACATCGCAGCGGCCAGGATACTTGCAAAGCATGTATAAGCTGTTTAAAAGAAGCCTCACCTCATCGTCGGCAAGGTTGTTTCGCCCAACGCAGAAGGATGCTAATTGAGCAAAATAAACACCGTAGGCAAGCGCTGTTACATCCTCACGCAGATTGTAAAAGCTTTCGATAATATCTGCCGATACCAAGGAGTAAACATCGCCCTTGCGCTTTAGTACAAAGTCGGAATAACAAAGAGGTGCTACCGCTTGCGCGTTTGGATTTTTAAGGCTTTTCACACCCTTTGCCGCAATGCTTATTACACCAAGCTCTCTTGTAAGGACGGTAAGCATTTTGTCGTTATCGCCCCACTGTGCGGCGTTGACCACAACACCCTGAATTTTTAAAGGCTCGTTCATGGCATCTCCTTATCATCGATATTAAGAACAATATTGTCGTAGAGTGCAATGTTGTTGTAACCGCCTTGACCGGGTGCGTCGGGGTCTACAAGCACAAAGTCGTCGGAGCGATAAACCTCTGTTATGCTCCTGAATTCGAGTGATACCTCGTTCTGAACCCACACACCTTGTACCTCCTGCACACTGACGGCGCTTCTGGGAACATAGATGCCTGTATAGGTTTCCTGGCATATTTCAATGCCTGTTCTTCTTATGGAGGTAAAATCATCGATGTGCTTATCAAACTGCAGTGACACTGCACATCTGCCGTCCTCGGAAACGGGTGAAATATAATTCACCACGCCGGGAAGGGTGGTGTTATTAAGGTCCTTGAAGTTTACGGTATATGTTTCCCCAACACTGAGACCTGCACACTCCTCTTCGGGCAGATTGAATATTGTGTACCATTTGAAGTTGTTTACAATTTTGCAAGGGCCGTTAACGCTTATAACATCGGTGCCGTCAAAATAGCCATCCACCACTTCGGGGGTGAGCTTTGTTACACAATCAACGGTAAGCGTTGCTTCAAGCCCATCCATGTTATCGCTGTACAAGCCCGACATGGGGGCATAAATTTCCTTGTGTGCACCGCCTAAGGACGATGCAATCTGATCGCGCTTTGCCTGAGCCTCACTAAGGCGTACCTGAGCAGTGGAGCTGGACACAACGCCCGCCTTACGCTCAGTCAGTATACGTACGTTTTCTGCCTGAAGCATTGCAGTGCCGGTGTCGTTTTTCGCTGCAGCATACCTAAGGCTATCAAGCGACAAATCGAGGGTGCTTTCTACCTTGTCGTCGGCAATGGTAAGAATACCCGCTTCGCTTAAGGTTCGTGTGAGTGAATCAATTTCGTGGTTAAGGGAATTGAGTTCGCTGACCTTTTCCTTGTCAATTTCACCTGTGATAACTGCGCCTAATCTGGCATAGGCAGAAACTCTTTCGCCTTCGGAAACCGCAGGCTCCATAATGCCTGCAAGCCCCGGCTGAACAATGTATTCGTCCCTTACCACCAGTGCATCGGCCTCAATTGACACAACATATGTACCTACGCGGGCGGTGTACTTTATGTAGGGTGCATTTTCAGCCCTGAAGCAGTTTACAACCACAATTGCTATTGCGCATATAAGAACAATTGCAATAAAGGTATTCAATTTCTTAGTCATCTGCTTCTTCCGTTTCTGCTGCCACAAATCTTACGGGCACCAAGGGGCTTATGGTGGAAACAGCATGCTTGTAAACCATCTGCTGCTTACCGTCGGAATCAAGAATAATTATGTAATTATCAAAGCCTCTTACCAATCCGCGAAGCTGGTAACCGTTTACCAAAAAGATTGTAATGGGAGTGCGATCCTTTCTTACCTGATTTAAAAATACATCCTGAAGATTAGTTGCTGTTTTCATTTTTATCTATCCCTTCGTTTATTATTTTCACTGCCTCGTTAAAAGCATTATTCTCATTGAGCCAGTGTATGTCTTTGTTTCGTCTGAACCAGGTCAGCTGTCTTTTGGCGTAATTTCTTGAGCGTTTTTTTATAAGCTCTGTCATTTCTTCAAGATTAATATCGCCGTCAAGATACATTAAAACCTCTTTATACCCGATTCCTGCAAGGGAGGTTGTGCACTTATCCCTTACGGGAACTATAACACGCTCCACCTCTTCTATAAGACCATCCTTAAGCATAATGTCCACACGAACGTTTATTTTATTATACAGTTTTTCCCTGTCAATATCAATAGCTAACCATATAGAATTATACTCATTTTTTGTTGTTTTTTCGCTTTTTTCAAAGCCGCAGCGCGCTCGTTCTATTGCACGCATAACCCTTTTTACATCATTCTTATGAATTTTGCCTTCATACTCCCCCGCTTCCTTGAGAAAAACAGCGTAAAGTGCATCAATTCCGTTCTCCTCATAGAACATTTCAAGCTCTCTGCGCACCTTTTCGTCCCCTGCAGGGGCATCAAAATCCATTCTGCCTGTTAAAAGGTCGATATACATACCTGTTCCGCCTGCAATAATGGGCAGCTTGCCTCTTTTGATTATGTCATCTATAGCTTTTTTTGCACCTTCAACAAAGTCCTTGGCGCTGTAGCTGTCTGTGGGCTCTGCAACAGAGAGCATGTGATGCGGCACGCCATCCATTTCCTTTTCATCGGGTTTGGCAGTGCCTATATCCATATTTTTATAAATCTGCATTGAATCTGCAGATACAACCTCGCCGTTAAAACGCTTTGCCAGATTAATGGCAAGAGCGGTTTTCCCCGAAGCGGTTGCACCGGCTATAACAATAATATTCTTCATCAGACTATCCTTTTAAACATTTTTTCGATCTGGTATTTTGTCATTTTAACTTTTATGGGTCTGCCATGGGGGCAGGTTGATATACCCTCTAATGCAAAGGTTTCCTTTACCAGCTCTTCCATTTCCTTGTAAGAAAGAATTTTATTTGCCTTAATTGCTGCCTTGCAGGCAACGGTATAAACAGCCTTGTCCCTTAAATAGCTGACAGTGCCCTTTTCCTGACCCATAAAGGAGCCTATAAGCTCTACCAAAAGAGCCTCTCCGTCCTCGTAGTCAATATCTGACGGGAAAGCACGCACAATTATGCTGTCTGTACCGAATTGGTCGCTTTCAAAGCCAACAGTGTCAAAAAAGTCTTTATTTTCTTCCCACACCGCCATTTCACGCGCTGTAAGGGTTATGTTTACAGGCATAAGCACAGTCTGCTTCATGCAGCCCTGATTTTTTATCTGCTCATACTTTATTCTTTCGTGGGCCGCATGCTGGTCAATGAGCATCATTTCATTATCACTTTCAAGAATAATGTATGTGCCGAAAAGCTGACCGATAACCCTGAAGTCGGGTATTTCTACAACAATTTCGGTTTTCTTTTCCTCTGCCTTTGGTGCTTCCGGAGCTTTCTTGGCTACAGGAACTTCTACCTTCACTTCTTCCTTTGCAGGCAAAGTTACAGTCTCTTCTCTTACCTCTAACGCTTCAATTTTCTTTACGGGAAGCTCCTCAGGGGTTGAGACAGTTTGCTTTTTAGGCTTTTCAACAGGAGTGAAAAGCGGTTTTTTCTCTTCCTTTACAACTGCATTGGGCTTTATGGGGGTGAAAGCAGGCTTTACAGTGATGCTTTTTGTTTCCTTAAACGCCTCCTGCACCACTTTAGGTGTTTCGATTGCTGTTTTAAAGGCGTTGCGAGCCTGCCTCATAAAGCTTGTACCTTTCGCGTTTTTCATTATGGCGCTTCTTACGGCCATAACCACACTTCGGTAAACCTCTTCTTCGTTTATAAACTTTACCTCGGTTTTTGCAGGGTGCACGTTAACGTCTACCATGTCACAAGGAAGCGATATGTCTATCACGCACACGGGGAATTTGCCCACCATGAGCTCGTTTTTATATGCCTCGGAAAGCGCCATGGATAAAAGTGCACTTTTTACAAGACGATTATTAACAAAGAAATATTGCATATTTCGGTTGGCTCTTGAAAGGTTGTTTGAGCCTGTAAGCCCTGTAATTGAGTAAACGCCTTCTTTGGCATTCACCTCAACCATGGCAGAGGAAATGTCTTTACCAAATATTGCTCTTACAGTATTTTCAATTTTGCAGTCGCCGGGGGTAAAGAATATATCCTTACCGTCACGGATATAGCGGAAGGAAACCTCAGGGTGGCTTAGTGCAGCTCGTTGGCATATGTCGGTTATGTATGCCGCTTCGGTTGCATCCTTTTTCAAAAACTTCATTCGCGCAGGTGTATTGAAGAACAGATTGCGCACTGTAATTGTTGTTCCTAAGGGGCAGCCAGCAGCATGATAGTCCTTGGTTTCGCCGCCTTCAACAACCATGTATGTGCCCATTTCCTCGTCCTTTGTTCGGGTTATCATTTCTGTACGGCTCACCGCACTTATTGAGCAAAGGGCTTCGCCACGGAAGCCTAAGGTTGCAATGCTTTCAAGGTCGCCCTCGTCTTTAATTTTACTTGTTGCATGGCGTAAAAATGCCGTAGCAACATCATCCGCTGCGATACCTGTGCCGTTATCTGTAACGCGGATATAGCTTGTGCCGCCCTTTTCAATTTCAACGGTAACAGTTGTAGCCGAAGCATCGAAGCTGTTTTCGATAAGCTCCTTTACAACGCTCATTGGTCTTTCAACCACTTCGCCTGCGGCAATTTTTTCTGCAACAGATTTATCAAGTATATTAATTTTTCCCATAGTTTCACCTCACGTACCGAAAGGTTTAAAGATTATTATAAGTTTTTCGCTTTCTGGCAAAGCTCGTAGAGTTTATTCATGGCTTCGATGGGAGTAAGGGTTGTGGGGTCAATGCTCTTAAGCTCTTCCGCAACAGGGTTTGCCATACCAAAGCCCATCTGGAAGGTGTCTTCCGCCTTTTTGTTGGACTTAACCTCTACAGTTTCGCCCTTTTCAACGCTGGCAAGAATTTCCTTTGCTCTTTTTACAACGCTCATTGGCACGCCCGCTAAAAGGGCAACTTCGATACCATAGCTTGCTTCAGCACTGCCGGGTACAATCTTTCTTAAAAAGGTAATTTCATCGCCACGCTTTTTGCAGGCAGTGTTGTAGTTTTTAACCCCTTCAAGCTCATCCTCTAAAACAGAAAGCTCGTGGTAGTGTGTGGCAAAAAGAGTTTTTGCCTTAACCTTCTTTGCAATATGCTCCATAACAGCCCATGCGATAGAAAGTCCGTCAAAGGTAGATGTACCTCTGCCTATTTCGTCAAGTATAACAAGGCTCTTTTTAGTAGCATTTTTCAAAATATAGCTTACCTCGTTCATTTCAAGCATGAACGTGCTCTGCCCCTTTGTAAGGTCATCGCTTGCGCCTATTCTGGTAAATATTTTATCAACAACACCAACTGTACATTCTCTTGCAGGCACGAAGCTACCCATCTGTGCCATAAGCACAATAAGTGCATTCTGCCTCATGTATGTGCTTTTACCTGCCATGTTGGGGCCTGTAATCACCATGGACTGAATTCCTTCGTCAAGCTTTGTGTCGTTAGGCACAAACACACCTCTTGTAAGCTTTTCCACAACAGGGTGCCTGCCGTCTGCAACAAAAAGCTCATTTTTTGTAGTGATAACAGGTTTTGTATAGTTATTTTTAACGGCAACGGTCGCTAAAGCATAAATTGCATCAACCTCGGCAACAGCCTTCGCTGTAGCGGCAATTCTCTCCATTGCTGCACCAACGGTTTCTCTCACTGCTACAAATGCGTTGTATTCAAGCTCCTGAAGCCTTTCCTGTGCGCCTAAAACTGCACTTTCAGCCTCCTTCAGCTCTAAGGTGATAAACCTTTCGTTATTCACAAGTGTCTGCTTGCGTATATAATCCTCAGGCACCTTGCTAAGGTTACCCTTTGAAACGTCGATATAATATCCAAACACCTTGTTAAAGCCAACCTTAAGGTTTTTAATGCCTGTTCTTTCTCTTTCCTTGGCTTCCAAGGATGCTATATATTCCTTGCCCTTTGATGCCGACTGCTTTAATCTGTCAATTTCCTCGTCGTAGCCGGGCTTTATAATGCCACCCTCGCGCAGGCTTACGGGAGGCTCGTCCACAATTGCGCTGTTAAGAAGGTTATAAATATCCTCCAAGGGGTCAATTTTGCCCTCGCGATAGGATAAATACACGCTCTTTACATCTTTAAGAAGGTTTTTAATGGCAGGCAGGTTGCGGAAGGATTCTCGCAATGCAACTAAATCCTTTGCGTTGGCCATTTTAAGGCTCACTCGCGCCATAAGCCTTTCAACGTCCCATATTTTTGAAATGTATTCGGCTATATCTTCACGAAGTGCAAGGTTTTTAACCATTTCTTCAACTGCATCGAGCCTGTTTGTAATGTGCACTGCATTAACAAGGGGGCGTACAATCCAGCTTTTCATAACTCTTGAGCCCATTGCCGTGTTTGTTTTGTCAAGAACCCCATATAACGAGCCACGCTTCTGTTTTTCGCGCATTGTTTCCGTAAGCTCAAGATTACGTCTTGTTGCAGCGTCAATTTCTACGAACTGTCCCGCTGTATACAAGGAAATTTCTCTCAGATGAGGCACCTTTGATTTTTGTGTTTCGTTTATGTATGAAATGATTGCCGCCGTTGCCGTAAGCAAATCTTCGTCTTCGATTTCGGCATAGTTTTTAAGCTGAGCTGTTACAATCTGCTTAGCATCCTTTGCTAAAAGAGAGCTATCAAATGCAAAGCACAATATTCCCGCTGCCATTTCCAGATAGCCGGCAAGATTTTTATTTTCTGCCGCTTCGCCGCCAAGAGCAAGCTCAACAGGAGAAAAACGTGCAAGCTCATTTACAAGCAAGCTGCCCTCACTGTCGTTTTCAATAACGGTGCCTGTAAGCTCACCCGATGCAACATCGGCAAAAACAAGGGCGTTTTTGTCGCCCTTTCGTAAAACGGCACCAATATAGTTTGTGTTCTGGCTGTTAATTACTCCGTCGTCAAGGTTTGTACCGGGGGTAACGATACGGATAACCTCTCTTTTAACAATGCCAACAGCTTCCTTTGGGTCTTCAACCTGTTCGCAGATTGCCACCTTGTAACCTTTTGCAACAAGGCGCGAAATATAAACCTGTGCTGCATGGAAGGGAACGCCGCACATGGGTGCTCTTTCCTCCTGACCGCAGTCACGGCCTGTAAGTGTAAGCTCTAATTCTCTGGATGCAGTAACGGCATCGTCAAAGAACATTTCGTAAAAATCCCCCAAACGGAACATGAGAATTGCGTCTTTATTTTCTTCCTTTATCTGAAGATATTGCTTCATCATCGGAGTCATTTCTGCCATAGGTATTACCCCCTGTCGTTAATATTAAAATTATATCATACTGCATGCAAAAAAACAAGAAGTGATTGCTTAATCACTTCTTGTTTTTATCTCTTAAGCTACATAGCTTTTACTGAGCGGTATAAATTCTTACAACTCGTATTTTTCCGCCATTTGTTATTGATTTTTCCGAAAAAAGTGCTACTCTGCCCTCAACGCCCACTGCGTCGTCCCACGAAACAGACTTTAATGAAAGAGAGCTTTCGCCTACATATACAGTTGCATTATCAGCAAGGATGTACTGTTTTTCATTTACAGTGATAATATTATCAGTGCATTCATCAATTACAGTTGATGTTGCCACCTGCATAAGAGCCTTGATTTCTGTCCCTGAAATACCTTTCTTATACTCAACGCAATCACCCTTTCTAATAGATGTATGCGTACCATTGTAGGTGTATTTAGTATTTTTGTTAAGAACTGTATAGGTCCCCGATTTTACCTCAACTTTTTTTCCGTCTTTCGAGTATGAACCGGGGTCGTCAATAACAACGCCATATATGCTGCTGTTGCCGGTAACATCGTTAAGATATAAGAGTTCTATTTCACCTTTTTTGTTGTACACTACATTCTTTACATCTGTCTTTGAAAGAGTCATTCCATCAATATGGGAAGTTCTTACCGATGAAACAGTTGCCTGAAGCTTGTTACCATCAGTATATTCCAGTATCTTAACATCGTTTGCAAGCTTTTTAGCTCCGATTGTATTCGTTCTTTTGTTCACATAACCTTCAATATAGGACACAGCTGTCAATTCAAGCACAGCGTAGGAATTGTCAAAATCAACTACGCACAACTGACCTGCCATTTCCTCATAGCGGTCATCCGGAACAACATACTTGACCTCTGTTCCGTCAGCATGCGTAACATTCACATAATATTGACTGCTACCCTTTCCATCCTCACTGAGTTCACTGCCCGATCCTGTAATAACACCATACATTGAGTAGTCGGCATCGGTAAGGCTTACGGCATCAACAACCAGCCCATCCTCACCAAAAAGAAGGGTTACTCTGTCGCCGATATTAAACGCGCCCTTTGTTTCGTTGAGCTTGTTTACAGCCGTCATAGAGGAAACCGCATATTCTGTGCCGGAAACAGTAACACGCGACACATTCGCCTTCATGGGATATGCCTCTTCGTACATGCCCGTTACCCTGTCACAATATGCGTAAATTGTGTTTGTTTTTTCTGAGTAATACAGAACGTCAAACACTTCAATATCGTCCCAGGTTGCAGCCACGCCTTTTCTTATAACCTTTGTGCTTTCCTCATCTGTTACATTGAATATACTCTTTACATTATCAGTGTTCGCCACAGTAACAGGACCCAGGTTTTTGTATTCCTCAACAAACACATATTTGAGGGCTCCGTTTTCCTTGAAAAGGGTAACGTTGCTTCCTGAATTAAGTCCTTCACTAAGCTTTTCAGCAGTGTATGCTTCTCCACCAAAATAAAGCTGAGCTTTTACACTGATAAGCACAGCCTTGCCTTCCTGTGTAATAAGAGATATTTTGTCAGAGTTTCCTTCACGGTACACAGCCGAAACCGTGTAGCTTTCGCTCTCAAGGTTGTCGTCAGCAACAAAGGCAATAACCTCGTTGTCATCATTTACAACCAAAGTGCCTTCCTTTCCCACAGCCTCTGCCATATTAACAACTTCATCGTCGAAGGTAAAGGTTTGCTTATCTGTCTGCACCTGGTTAACAAAAAGCGACGGGTTTTCTTTGTTTGTAGCAAGGATTACCGTATCTTCGTAAACATTCTTTCCCATTTTTGTTATAAGGGCATTTTTTGTATCTTTCATGTCGGTAAAAAGCGCGCGGTAAATAAGAAGCGTTGCCTCCAAACGGCTTATTTCATCGTTTACGGAAAATTGCATGTTTTCTGTAAGGTTTAAAACCTCTGCTTTTTCAATATAGCCCTGAGGCCACTTGTACCCTACATCTGATGCATCGTAGCCCAGAAGCCTTATAATAATTGTAATTGCCTGGGCGTATGTAAGCTTATCCTCTGCGCCGAAACGGCCATCGGGATAACCTGTGATAATGCCATTTTTTGCAACCGAGTTCACATAGCCCGAGTACCAATGAGTGGAGTTTACATCGCTGAAGGCGTCGGTAGTTGCAACAGCCTCTTCTGTTTTTCCCATTATGCAAACTGCAATTTTTGCCATTTGCGCTCTTGTAAGGGTGGAATAGGGCGAAAAGGTTCCGTCACCCATGCCCGAAATAATACCCAGCTCACTTAACACATTTACAGCATCGCTTACCTCGCTGCCGTCCGATATAACATCGGTAAAGCTTGCTGCAAAAGAAGATATGGAAATGAACATTGTTAAAGCAATGGTCAATGCCGTTATTTTCTTTATCATAGCTTTTGTCTCCTTTATATATATTAATCGTATCTTAATGCGTCAACGGGGTTAAGCTTTGCCGCTCTTCTGGCTGGATAAATGCCGAAAATTATACCCATTGCGGCAGAAAACAGGAACGAGCCTACGATTGTTCCCATCTGCTCCCATATGGTGAGCACCGGAAGTTCCATGGCTGTTGATATTCCTGCGCTTCCCGCGACGCCTATCACAATTCCGATTAAGCCTCCTATACAGCTGAGGGCTGCACTTTCAACCAGAAACTGCATAAGAATTGTTCCTGTTTTGGCACCTATAGACTTACGTATGCCGATTTCCCTTGTTCTTTCAGTTACCGTTACAAGCATTATGTTCATAATGCCAATACCTGCAACAATAAGCGATATGCCTGCAATTGCCGCAGCAAGCAGAGCCATAGGAGCAAGAGCCTCGTTTACAGTGTCTATGGAGGCCGCCTGGTCACTTACGTTATAAAATCTGTCGTTTTTAAATTTCTTGTACAAGAAGCTTTCAACAGCTTCTGTTGCAAGGGTGGTATAGTCGCTGCTTGCCGCCGAAATGACAAAGCTTGAAATACCTGCATTTCTGAGAAGTCTTTGTGCCTTTGAGTAGGGAATCATTATCATGTCATCGGCTCCCCCCTGTGAAACATTACTGGACTTCTGGTCAAGCACACCTATAACCGTAAAAATTTCGTTATTAAGCTTTATGGTCTGTTCCAGGGGGTCCATACCGCCAAAAAGCTCCTGCACAAGGTATTCGCCAATAATGCAAACACTGTGCCTGTTTGCAATATCTGTCTGGGTAAAGTTTCTTCCCGAAACAACCTCGCGGTTTTTTATTGCCATATATTCACCGGCTACACCATAAAGGGTGGAGGTTACGTTTTCTCCGCCATATTTCACTGTGCCTCTGGAAATAATTGAGGGTGAGCAATAAGCTATAATGTCACTGTTTTCGTCGCAAAAGCTCTGAAGCTCTGCATTCGACACGCTTCTGCCGCTGCCCCAGCCTCGGTTTATATCTACGCTTATGAGATTTGTACCCATGCTCTCCAGCTGAAGCTTTATGCTCTTTGTTGCCGACGATACCATGCTTACAAGCAATATAACCGCCGCAACACCTATGATAATACCCAGCATTGTTAAAAACGAACGGATTTTGCTTGACCACAGAGAGCTCAGTGCCATCTTTACACTCATAATAAAGGTCATTCGCACACAACCCCCTCAGTATTTGTAGTGTCGCTCGTAATTTTCCCGTCCGCAATACGGACAACGCGCTGTGCCTGACGGGCAATGTCGGTGTTGTGGGTAATGAGCACCACGGTATTACCGTCCGAATGAATTTCCTTAAGCATTTCCATAACCTGAACACCGGTTTTCGAGTCAAGTGCACCTGTGGGCTCATCTGCAAGAATGAGCGGAGGGCGAGGTGCCAGCGCACGTGCAATCGCAACTCTCTGCTGCTGACCGCCGCTTAGCTCCTTGGGCTTATGGTGCATTCTTGCCTCCATGCCAACTTTTTTCAATGCCTCTATTGCCATCTCGCGCCTTTCCTTTGCGCGAATGCCTTGGTAAATAAGGGGAAGCTCAACATTTTCAAGAGCTGTCAGCTTAGGAAGCAGGTTGTAAACCTGAAAGATAAAACCTATTTTTTTATTTCTTATTTTAGCAAGCTCGTTTTCAGAAAGGTTTTCGATGGGCGTTCCGTCAATCAGATAGGTTCCGCTTGTTGCAGTGTCAAGACAGCCTATCATGTTCATAAGGGTTGACTTACCCGAGCCCGATGGGCCTATAATGCTCACAAATTCCTTAGGCTTTATATGTAAGCTTACACCGTCTAAGGCTCGCACCTCACTGTCGCCGACCTTGTATATTTTATACATATCTTCAATTTTTATCATAAGGCGACTCCTTCCGAATTATCTCATACCGCCCATGGGTCTTCCACCGCCCATAGGCATACCACCGCCCATAGGCATTCCGCCGCCCATTCCGTTCCAGTTAGCATTCTCATTATTGCCACCGGTAACTTCAACAATCATGCCAACCTTCACATCTCCTGTTACAATTTCTGTATAGGTGTCGTCGGAAACACCTGTTGTAACCTGAACCCTTATACTTTCCGGGTAAAGGTTCTGTTTCATTTCAGCATTTTCAGAATTGTTACGGTTTCTTCCCATGGGAGCGTTGCCGCCCATGGTCATGTCTCTTTTAACATCTTCAGTTTCGGCTTCGGTTGGTGCTTCACTTTGTGCTTTGTCATTGCCCCAAGCTCTTTCACCCATGGGCATTCTGCCTTCACCTGTGGGCTTTTCACCCATGGGCATTCCACCTGCAGGCTTTTCTCCGCGGTTCTCAACATTCCTTCCGCCCATAGGGCCCATATCTTCCATGCCCTCAACCTCGCCCACAACATTAACATAGTATGCTCCGTCGTAATAATTAATGGCGCCTGACGGCACGGCTATAACATATTCCGCACTTTCGACAACAATTTCTGCAGATACGTTCATACCGGGGATAAGGTCGCCCGGTTCTTCGATTACAACATTTACCGGATAATATGTAACACCAGAGGATGCTGTTCCCAGCATGGAAACAGTTTCAATCCTGCCTATAAACCTCGCCCCTTCAATGGCATCGGCCTCTATAATAACCTCCTGGCCCACGGTTATTTTTGCAACGTCAAGCTCGTCGACATTAATTGTAAACTTCATTTTTGTAGTGTCGGCAAGGACCATAAGTGTTGTGGAATTATTGCCCGCAACGGTGTCGCCTTTCTTATAGTTTTTCTGCATAACCTTACCTGCAATTGGAGCTGTCAGAACATAGTTCTCCGCTTCTTTTTTTGTATCGGCAAGATTAGACATGGCATCGGAATAATTCATGCGGGCAGTTTTAAGCTGATTTGCTACCTGGCTGTTTTCCAATACTGCAATAACATCGCCTTTATTTACCCAGTCGCCATTTTTAACGTTTATTGTTTTAACCGTTCCTGATTGCTCTGCATTAGCCTTAGCGCTGTCGGGGTAGCGGAGGGTTGATGCTTCTGCTCCGTCAAATTCGCCTGCAGCTGTAACAAAAGTTGCTGAGCAATATGTGCCTTCTGCAATTGAACCGGGGTTTTCAAGAACAACATCAACCATCGTTACAAGACTGCCGTTTTCACCTGCCACAGATGCCGACGAAATTCTTTCAACCCGGGCATCTACAGTTGTCATGTATTTTTCAAGACCGAGAACAACCTTGTCTCCTGCCGTTAATTTGTCAACATCTGAGGTTGCAACCTTTATTTCGGCTATCATATAGGTATTGTCTGTAAGAGTGCACACAACGCCCGACGCTTTGTCACCTATTGTAAGAGACAGATTACTTACAACGCCCTGCGCAGGCGCAACAATCGTGAGTTTTTCAACATTCTCTTCTGCTGTTTCGAGATTTAAAGCAGCATTTTCAACGCTGTTCTGTGCCTTGGAAATTGCATTGTCACTCTTTTCGGTGTCAAATTTGTAAAGCACCTGGTCCTCTTCAATCCACTGTCCCTCTTCTGCTTCACAAAAAACAATTTCGCCCGTTACTGTAGGAACAATGTTATAGGTTTCGTACGCCTCAACAGTACCCGAACCTGTTACCGTATTAGTAATGCTTCGTCTTGTAACGATAGCAGTTTCCATTTTTTCGGCATCGGTTTCTGTGCTCTGCCTGCCTTTTATGAAGGCAAAACCACCTATGCCTACCGCAACAACAAGCAATGCTGCTACGCTTCTTTTAAACCACTTATTTTTGAAAAAATTTTTCATAGTAATCCTCCGTCCGTTACTTTCTAATTTATAGCATAATAGCGCAGGATTATGATTTTGTAGCAATAAAATGAACAATTTATGAATAAGCAAAAAAGATGCCTAAAAAAGGCATCTTTTTGCTTATTCACCCATCATTTCGTATCCGCATTTGGAACAGAAGTTAGCTTCTTTGTCTACATCTTCTCCGCAAGAGGGGCACTTGACTGTATTCTTAATTTTTCTTTCTGCCGCCTTTAATTCTTCAATGGCAGCAAAGGCAAGGTCAATTTCTGCAATTTTGTCTTCAACTGCATTAAAATCGGGTTCTTCCTTCTTGTTGTTTTCGTAAACAATTTCGCCCAGCTCACGGTAAAGCGTACGCACAGCGCTTTGCCTATCCGCTATCTGAAGCTTTACCTTTGTTGCACCGTAAACCTCTTCAACCTTTTTTCCCGTTACCTGCATTGCATCAGCGGCACGGTCTCTTAACTCGTCCAGAAATGCCATTTTTATTTCCTCCCTTTATAAAATTCGTAAAATAAGTTCTTGCGTTTTAAAACCTCGTCAATGCGCATTGTATAGTCTGCCGCATCTTTCGGGTTAAATACTCTCTCAATTTCTTGGTTGTGTACCATTTTTGTGGAGCCCCCTGCACCAATTGCCAGAATGGGCTGAACCTCTTCCATTATGTATACGTTATAAAGGCTTTCGTGCCCTTCTTTTGCAAAGCCTATATTTTCAAGGTTGCCTAAGGTATTGCGCTGTTTGTACATGTAATAGGGCAAAAACATTGCGCTTTTGAGCATTGCAATGGCTGTATCTACCATCGTGGCAACATTTTTTGTAAACCTGAGCTTTTCAAATTCGTCGATGAGGTTGGCAGCACGTTTCATATACAGTGTATGCACTGTTACCGCATCGGGTTCAAAGCTTAAAATTTTATTTACAGTTTCCTCCATCATAAAGCTATCTTCACCCGGAAGACCTGCGATAAGATCAGCATTTATACTTTCAATGCCTGCCTCGTGCGCCAGATAAAATGCCCTTTCCACATCTTCAACACTGTGCTTTCTGCCAACTGTATTGAGAGTTTTCTGGTGCATGCTCTGTGGGTTTATGCTTATACGCCCCACATTTTCAGCCTTCAGCATTTCAACCATTTCCTTGGAAAAGGTGTCGGGTCTGCCTGCTTCAACGGTAAACTCTCTTAAGTGAGATAAATCGACATTGTCCTTCAAAGAACAAATCAATTTTTTAAGAAGCCCGGGGTTTATCGCCGTAGGTGTGCCGCCACCGAAATAAACCGTATCAGCCTTCATGCCAAGCTCTTTTATAATTTTACCTGTATATTCAATTTCTTTTAACACGGCATCGACATAAGGCTCAACATATTTATTGTTATGCTCTGTTGCCTGGCTTATGAAGGAGCAGTACGAGCATCTTGACGGGCAAAAGGGTATTCCCACATAAATGCTCACAGAGTTTTTATCCATGCTTTTTAAAATGCCCGCTTCTTTTTTCGCCACCTCGATGGCAAGGGAGGCTTTACTATCCTCCATAAGGTATTCGTTCTTAAGATGAGATTTCACATCGTCCTCACTAACACCCTTGTCAAAAAGCAGCCTTGCCCCCTTTGCAGGTCGTATGCCGGTTGATATGCCCCAGGGTGTGGGCATATCGGAAAGCTTTTTTGCCGCATAAAAAACCGACTTTTTAATTGCGTTTGTTATATAAAGCTTTTCGTCGGAGTCTGAAAAGGCTTCCCCCGTAGCACATTTTTCCCCAAGGGTTATTTTTGCCTGTGCTCTTCTGCCTTCAAGACAGCTTTCAACCTGCACATTGTCTGACAGCGAGAAAAACAGCTGCATTATCTGCCGAACACCGTTTTCAGCCTCATGTCCTGTTATAATAATTTCCATATTAATTCACCACACTCACCCTACAGCCCACAACCGGGACATTGCCTACCCACAGCCAACCCACTTAGTCGTTTTGTCGCAAACAAATTTAGAAATGAATGAATGGCTGTGTCCCGGTACATTTAAAAACTGTTGCAGTGATCCCAGATAAAAGTAGATTGGTGTCAAACGATGTACGGGTTGTTATTCTCTTCGTACTCCTTTGTTGTTTCCATACCGTGGCCAGGCAAAATCACCCAATCACTTTCAATTGCATCGAACAGCTTGCTTATGGAGGCTAATTCTGTAAGATAGTCTCCGCCTAAATCATACCTGCCGATGCTACCTTTGAAGATGAGGTCCCCTGAGCACACATAGCCTTCTCCAATATAGCTTACAGAGCCCTGTGAATGGCCCGGAGTATGCATAACCTTAACGGTATCACCCTCAAGCTCAATCTCTTCTCCGCCTTCAAGCAGGAAATCAACTTCACAGGCAGGAGGTGTTTCCCCTGTCATAAAACCAAGGCTTTTTTCTCTGTCTCCAAGCATGGGAAAATCTTCACGGTGCATGTAAATTTTCGCACCTGTTAAACTTTTCAGCTCGCTCAAAGCTCCAACATGGTCAAAATGGCCATGGGTTACCAGAATTTTATCAAGCTGAAGACCTTCCTTCTGGAGAAACGCCATTATTTTTCCTGCATCTGCGCCCGGGTCAACAACTGCCACGTTTTTTTCGCCAAGAATGTAAGTATTTGTACCAAGCTGCCCTAAAACCAATTTTCTTATTTTCATTTCTTTTCTCCGTCAACCAAGAAGAAAAAACAATCCCGAGGGATTGTTTTTTCAACCTGTAATTACTAATTCCTCATTGCAATTAACTTCTTATATCAAATATGCCCGGCACCCTATAAAGCTTCTTTATAAGATTATTCATCTGCTCACGGCTCGTAATTTCAACCTGTAATGTGATAATTGCAACCTTAACCTTAGGCGCATGAGATACTGCCGAAACAATATTTATCTGATTTTCTGACACAACCGACGCAATATCTGCAAGAATGCCCTTTCTGTCAGCACATTCGATTTGCATTTCGCCGTGATAACGCTGTGTAACGCCCTCTGCCCACATACACCTTATGCGCCTTGCACGGGATTCTTCGTCGAGCTTATCTTCGCGCACATTCAAACAGCTTGCTCTATGCACGCTTACGCCCCTGCCTCGGGTAATGAAGCCTATAATTTCGTCACCGGGCACGGGGTTGCAGCACTTGGAAAGCCTTACAAGGCAGTTATCAACACCCTCAACCTCAATGCCGTTTGAGGGCTTGCTGCTCTTTTTTTGTTCATGTGTTGTAGGAATTTTATCTTCAATAACTATGTCTAGATCTGCCGATGCATATTCACGAAGCCTTACCGCTATCTTAACAGCCGTAATTCCACCATAGCCTACTGCCGAGTAGGCATCCTCCAAAGTGTTGAAGCCATAGCGTCTTATCATGGGCTCGATATATTCATTTTTAAGAAGGTCGTGGGGATTGAGGTTGAGCTTTTTGATTTCCCTTTCAACGGCTTCTCTGCCGCGTTCAATGTTAACCTCACGGTTTTCCTTTTTAAACCAGGCATTAATTTTGCTGCGTGCCTGTGCGGTTTTTACAATATTAAGCCAGTCACGGCTGGGACCCTTAACCTGACTTGTCGTTATAATCTCAACAATGTCGCCGTTTTTAAGGTTATAATCCAGCGGCACTATGCGTGAGTTTGCCTTAGCGCCAACCATTTTATAGCCCACAGCTGTGTGAATATAGAAGGCGAAGTCGATAGGGGTTGCCCCTAAAGGCAGGCTGACAACGTCGCCACGAGGGGTGAACACAAACACCTCATCAGCAAAGAGGTCAATTTTAAGGCTCTTCATAAAGTCTTCCGAATCGGTAGCCTCGCTCTGCACCTCCAGCAGCTGACGAACCCAGGCAAGCTTTTCGTCCTGGTTAGTTTCGCCCGAAATACCTTCCTTATACTTCCAGTGTGCCGCAACACCCTGCTCTGCAACCTTGTGCATTTCCCAGGTTCTTATCTGCACCTCAAAGGGCTGACCTGTAGGACCGATAAGCGTAGTGTGCAGAGACTGATACATGTTTGGCTTGGGCATTGCAATATAATCCTTGAAACGACCGGGAATGGGCTTGTACAATTCATGCACCATGCCCAGCGCACTGTAGCATTCAGCCACAGAATCAACAATTATACGCACTGCAAACAAGTCGTATATTTCGTCAAGGGTTTTGCCCTGGGAATACATTTTACGGTAGATGGAATAAATGTGCTTGGCTCTGCCCGAAATATGCGCATTAATTTTCATATCTTCAAGCTTGTGTCCAAGAGTGTCCTTAATGAGGGTTACATATTCTTCTCTTTCGCCCTTTTTCTGCTTAAGCCCCTCAACAATTTCGTAATATCCCACGCTGTCGAGATATTTTATGGACAAGTCTTCAAGCTCACCTTTTATTGTTGAAATACCAAGTCTGTGAGCAAGAGGTGCATAAACCTCCAAGGTTTCGTGGGATTTTTCTCTCTGCTTTTCCTCGCTCATGAACTTCATTGTACGCATATTGTGGAGCCTGTCTGCAAGCTTTACTAAAATTACGCGTATATCCTTTGCCATTGCAAGAATCATTTTACGAAGATTTTCCACCTGCGCCTCCTCTCGGGAGGTAGATTTAATTTTATCGAGCTTTGTTACACCTTCAACAAGGTAAGCAACCTGCTCTCCGAATTCATTTTTTAGTTTTTCATAACCATAGGGAGTGTCTTCAATAACATCATGCAATAGTCCAACAATAACAGTGTCTGCATCAAGCTCCATGTCAGCAAGAATGTATGAAACCTCTAAGGGGTGTATGAAGTAGGGCTCACCACTGTTACGAAGCTGTTCGCCATGCGCTTCAACACAAAGATTATAAGCACGCATAATTCGCTCATGGTCAACTGAAGGATTGTACTCTTTAACCCTGGCAATGATTTTTTCAATTGTAGCCGCCTCGGTGTTCATTTCTATCGCTCCTTCAATTACCCTGAGAAATTTCTTTATAAACGACACTGTCCGTTATGTTAATTTTTGTACCCTTTTCCGTAGGCACAAGGGAAATTTTCACATTGTCGCCTCTTACGGAATATTCCAATATGTTCACATCTTCAAACACAAGAAGAATGTTTTCAAACTTTTCCTGACCCATAACTGAATGTGTGGCATTGCCCACCTCACGGGCAAGAGCCATTATATCGCCTTCGATAACATCGCCCTTAGCTCGGAGAAATTTGTAAACAGAAACAAAGTCGCTTCTTTCGGGCACAGCAGAATCAGAAATGCGGATATCCTCTAAAATAATCTGCACGCGAGACTGCCCGTTATATATGTTAATGTTCATTTCGCCTGCAATATCAACAATGTCGCCGGGAACAAAGTCCTTTGCAATTTTGCTTCTGCCAAAAGCAATAACCTCTAATTTCTTAGAGTCCTTTTCCACTATAAGTCGGCAATGCTTGCCCTCGGAAAGAGTTTTTATGTCTGCAATTTTCACTTTTTCAATTGCAACTGTGGGCATTTTGTTGCCAACACCGTAAGGACCTAAAATCTCCGTTTCTTTAATTGCACCCAGTGTTATGTCCTGAAGGTCAACTCTCACGTCGATGTACAAATCACGGCTCACCCTTGAAGGAAGCACCACTTCAGCGTACTCGTTAAGGCGTCTGTCAAGCTCCTCTATGTTTTCTTCCTTTATGGAAAAGCCTGCCGCATATGCATGACCGCCAAAGTTTTCCAGAATGTCTGAGCAGGCGGAAAGACCTTCGAAAAGATTTATTCCGCCCATGCTTCTGCCTGAGGACTTACACTTTCCGTCTTCAATGGAAATAAGTATACAGCTGCGCTGGAACTTGTCACAAATTCTTGATGCCACAACACCTATAATGCCATGGTGCCAGCCACGCTTTGCAAGAATGAGGAACTTTTTATCGGCATATTTTTCGTCCTTCAACATGCTTACTGCCTCGTCGAAAATAACGCTCTCCTGGTTTTGTCTTTCTCTGTTTTCCCTGTCAAGCTCCATTGCAAGCTCCTGAGCCTCAATAGAATCCTTTGTGAGAAGCAGATTTACCGCCGTCATGGCACTGCTCATTCTGCCTGCCGCATTAATTCGGGGCGCAATTGAATAGCTCACAACCGCAGAGCTGTTCCACTTGGGGTTAGAGCCTATCGTGCGGATAACTTCTTTCAATCCAAGGTTGGGGTTTCTTCTGAGCTTTTCTAAACCCACACCTGCAATAATTCTGTTTTCACCCATAAGGCTTACAACATCGGCAATGGTGCCAAGAGCAATAATGTCTGAATATTCTTCCAGTATATCATCTGCTCTGCCGCCGTTAAGGGCACATATGAGCTTGAAGGCAACGCCCACGCCTGCAAGGTCCTTAAAAGGATACTGGCAGTCTATTCGTTTCGGGTTTATAACAGCAACTGCATCGGGAACAACTTCCTTGCACTCGTGATGGTCGGTAATGATAATGTCAATGCCGCGCTCTTTTGCAAAAATCACCTCGTCACCTGCAGTTATACCTGTGTCAACTGTAATGATAAGACCTGTGCCCATCTTTATGATTTTTTCTATGGCATCAATATTTACACCGTAACCCTCATTCTGCCTGTCGGGGATGTAAGCATTAACCTTTGCGCCTCTCCTTTTCAAGAAAGAAACCATAATTGCAGTACTTGTAATGCCATCCACGTCATAGTCGCCGTAGATAGTAATCTGCTCTTTAGTCTCGATTGCCTTGTTAATTCTGTCAACAGCCTTGTCCATGTCGTTTATGAGGAAAGGCGAATAGAGCGAGGAAACGTCACGGTCAATGAACATTTTTGCATCACCTGCATCGGTTATGCCCCTATTTACAAGCACTCTTGCAACCATTGGCGAGATACCAAACAACTTGGTATAAGCATACACGATATTCTCGTCCGTGTTTTCGTCAAGATAAAACCACCGCTTAGTAGTTATTCCCATCATTTGCTCCTTTCTCGGCTCATAAAAGACCGATTGTCAAAAAATAGATACAATTATGTTTAATTATATCACGGTTTTACTATATCTTCAATATTTTTTTAAATTCTCTTCATATAAATTGCAACAAAAAGCTCCCGCGCAAGCACGGGAGCTTTTTAAGCCTTAAGTATGGAATTTATCTGTTTCTGTCAGCAAGAATCTTTGCTACATTTGCCTGAGGCACTTCTTCGTAGCGTGCGAATTCAAAGTCGAACTGACCGCGACCCTTTGTCATGGAACGAAGGTCAATTGCATAGCGTGTCATTTCGCTCATGGGAACGTCTGCTACAACCTTACCCTTATTGTCGCCGATTTCGTTCATTTCAAGAATTCTGCCGCGACGCTTATTCAAATCACCGATGATATCGCCCATCTTCTTGGAGGGAACGATAACTTCGAGTGTGCCGATGGGCTCAAGAAGAACGGGCTGAGCCTGTGCTGTACCTTCCTTGAATGCAATGGATGCAGCAATCTTGAATGCCATTTCAGAGGAGTCAACAGGATGGTAGCTACCATCTGTAAGAACAGCCTTGATACCTGTTACGGGGAAACCACCGAGAACGCCTTCACCCATACATTCCTGCAAGCCCTTTTCAACTGCAGGGAAGAAGTTCTTGGGAACTGCACCACCAACAACTCTCTGGTCGAAGATGAGGCCTTCTTCACCACTGGGAGAGAATTCAATCCAAACGTCACCAAACTGACCGTGACCACCGGACTGCTTCTTGTGTCTGCCCTGAACTGTAACTGTCTTCTTGATTGTTTCGCGGTATGCAACCTTGGGGTTAATAAGGTCAACACCAATGCCGAACTTACTCTTAAGCTTACTACAGATAATGTCAAGATGCTGTTCGCCCTTACCGGAAAGAATCATCTGACCTGTGAGGTTGTTCTGTTCAACTGTAAATGTGGGGTCTTCTTCCATAAGACGTGCAAGAGAAGCATTGATTTTTTCTTCGTCGCCCTTAGCCATGGGACGGATAGCCATGGAAAGCATGGGCTTAGCAAACTGGATGCCTTCAAGCTCAATGTCGCTGCCCTTTTCGCAGAGAGTGTCACCTGTTTTAAGGTCGTTAACCTTTGTAACAGCACCTATATCACCTGCGTGAAGCTCGCTTACTTCCTCCTGCTTCTTACCGCACATTACATAAAGCTTACCGATCTTTTCCATTTCGCCGCTGCGGGGATTGTAGAGGGATGTATCGCTCTTAACAACACCGGAAGCAACCTTGAACATAGAAATCTTACCAACGTACTGGTCGGCAATAGTTTTGAATGTAATAAGAGATGCGGGAGCGGAATTGTCGCATTCAACAACCTCGTTGTTCGCTTCAACAGGAGAAGGAAGATACTTAAGGATTGCATCCATAATGGAACGGATAGCAAAACCGCCTGCAGCACAACCGCCGTATACGGGAACGATATCGCCGCTCTTTACACCCTTCTTAAGGGCGCCGCGCATTTCTTCGTCGGTAATCTGTTCACCGCCGAGGTACTTATCCATAAGTGCATCGTCACTCATTGCGGCAGCTTCTACCAATATATCATGATATCCCTCATAGCTTGCAAGGTACTTATGAGGAATCGGAACTTCCATTTCAGTTTCGCCCTTAACGGAATAAGCCTTACCGGAAACGATGTTTACATAGCCTGTAAGGTGACCGTTTTCACGGGTGGGAACACGGAAGGGAGCTATACTTGTACCGAATTTATCTCTTAAAAGTGTAAGTGTTTCGCGGAAGGAAACGTTTTCGTCGTCCATGTTGTTTACGAAAACCATCTTGGGTTTTCCCTGTTCTGTTGCATACTGCCATGCAAATTCAGCACCAACTTCAACGCCTTCTTTGCCGTTGATAACGATTAATACACTGTCAGCAACTCTTACAGCACTCTTAACATCGCCCACAAAGTCGAAATAACCGGGAGTGTCGATAAGATTAACCTTTGTGTCGGCAATTTTTGCTGTGCTCCAGCTGAAGGGTGCAACAGTACAGTTAACACTCATCTGTCTCTTTACTTCTTCCTGGTCGTAGTCGCACACTGTGTTGCCTTCAATAGCCTTACCCCATCTGTCTGTGACTCCGGCTTTAAACAGCACCGCTTCGATAAATGCTGTTTTACCGGAGCCTGAATGGCCTGCCACGGCAACGTTTCTGATGTCTTTTCCTTCATACACTTTCATTTTTCTGTCCTCCATTTTTATGTAGTTTAATTAATTTGTCCGCCATACATCAGACGGTACTCACTTATTTGTACATATTCGACAAAAATACTTTGTTTTCCTTTTGATTTTTTGTACAAATTACTAATATAAAACTGTGCACTTTGCACAAAATTTATAAGTGCTTAAAATATATAGAAAAAACTTTTTAAAAAAGTATTGACAATTCGGACATTTTCGGGCTATAATCAGTAATTGCGGAAAACAAATCCCATCCGCAATTCCTTGCTCCGAAGCATTTCGGGGCCAGAGACCATAAGGAGGTGTAGAAAAATGGCAATCAACAAGTATGAATCCATTTTTGTTCTTGACGCAGCACTTGAAGAGGAAAAGATCAATGCTCTTTCCGAAAAGTTCACAAAGCTCATCGAAGCTAACGGTACAATTGAAAGTGTTGACGTATGGGGTAAGAGGAGACTTGCTTATCCTATCGACTACAAGACAGAAGGTCATTACACACTTGTAAAGTTCACAGCGAATCCTGAATTCCCCAAGGAACTTGAGAGAATTTACGGTATCACTGAAGGCGTTCTCAGAACAATAGTTATCAGAGTTGAAGAATAATCGGAGGTAGAAATGTTAAACAAAGTTATTTTGATTGGCAGATTCACTCGCGATCCTGAACTCCGTGCAACTCCCCAGGGCACATCGACTTGCTCGTTCAGCCTTGCAGTTGACCGTAACTATCAGAGCGCAGGCGGTGAAAGACAGGCAGACTTCATTAACTGTGTTGCCTGGAGACAGACCGCTGAATTCATTTCAAAGTACTTCCAGAAAGGCAACATGGTTTGTGTTGAAGGAAGTATCCAGACACGTTCCTGGAAGGACAACGAGGGTAACAACCGCTACGCAACAGAGGTAGTGGTTGACAGAAGTTATTTTGTAGAAAGCAAGAAGAGTGCACAGGAAAGCTCTGCTATGGGCAGCAGCGCTCCCATGTTTAACGATTCTCCTTTCGGCAATCTTCCCGACCCCACACCCTTGGGAACAGATGATGATTTACCATTTTAAAAGGGAGGTTACAAAGCTATGACAGAAAAGTCCGAAAAGACATTCAGAAACCGTAAGGCTAAGAAGAAGGTTTGCCAGTTCTGTGCTGATAAGGTTGAACATATCGATTACAAGGACGTTGCTAAGCTTCGTCGTTTCGTATCCGAAAGAGCAAAGATTCTTCCCAGA
>JAFQLL010000061.1 GCA_017414645.1 Clostridia bacterium
AAAGTATGTAGCCCAAAGGCTTCCATATGTAGTCAAGTCGTTTTATATGTGCCTTTTCATGAGCAATAACAAAGGAGGCATCCTCTTCACTTAAATGTGAAGGAAGGTAAATTTTAGGGCGGATAATGCCTAAAATAAAAGGCGAGGGGATGAGGTCTGCAATGTAGATATTGGCTTCTTTCTTTACTCTTTCTCGCACCTTGAAACGAATACGGAGGTAGCTTACGAGTGCATAAAGAAGCATACCAAAGACACCAATTTGCCAGATATATGCGCTTATCCAAATCGGGAGCTGGATGGGGTTCATACTTGTCAACTCACCCGATGGGGTAAAATTATTTTGTATAATAGGGTTAACAGTAATGTTTAAGGAATCAATCCCCGTGTCAATTGCAGGGGCTTGGGAGTATTCAATTTCAAGGGGAATAGTTTCCTTTGATGGGACAAGGCTTAAGGGGCTTTCAATAGAAATGGGGAAAACCAGTCTTATTGCCACCAATGCCCAAAGTGCACAGATTATGTGTTTGGGTGCTTTTTTGAATACCAGGCGGAAAATGGCTATTGCAAGAATAAGCCAGCTTGCCATTATGCTTACGTTAACAAGGTGTAAAAATGTCTGGCTAAGCATAATTATTCCTCCTCGTATGAATTGATAAGATTTTTAAGTTCGGTGATTTCCTCCTTGGAGAGGGTTTTCCTAGAAGTGAAAGCTGCCAAAAAGGCAGGAAGTGAACCACTGAAGGTTTCGTCCACGAATTTTTCAGATTGCATTGAGAAAAAGTCCTCACGGGAAATAAGGCTAGATACAACACCATTGTCATTGATGAAAATGCCTCGTTCACCAAGGCGTTTTAACACTGTGTATGTAGTTGTTCTTTTCCATTCAAGTTCACTTTCACACAGCTTTACTAAATCGGATGTGGAGACGGGCTCATGCTTCCATATAATATCTGCAAAGCGTGACTCAACCGTTCCAAGTCTGATGTCTTTCATAAAAAAACCTCCTTTGTCTACTGCTGGTAGACAACTATAGTCTACAACGTGTAGACAAAAATGTCAAGTGGAAATTTGTTGAAATAGGTAATACGAGTATGGTATAATAGGCTTAAGCAATTTAAACTATCGGAGAAGGTTATGAAAAAAGCATTGTTTTTCGAAAATGCAAAGCTGCTTAACGAAAGCCTAAGCATTACACCTTTAATGTATGGCTCATTAGGCCTTGAATACATAACAGGTGAAAGCCTCAATTCTGAGGATATCGACATTCTCATACCCGAAGCTTTTCTTAAGGAAAGGTGGAATGAGTTCAAAAGCATTCTGGCAGAAAAGGGCTATGCTTTAGCAGACGAGCATGAGCACGCCTTTGAAAGAAATGGCGTTTGCTACGCCTATGCCTCCATTGAAGAGCTGGAAGGCTTTGCAGGTGTAAAACTAACGGAAATTGCAACAGTAATGGAAAATGGTGCAACCTTTAAAAAGCTTTCCTTGGAGCAGTATTTAAAGGTTTACACAGCATCTGCAAAGGATGGCTACAGAGTAAACGTAAGGCAAAAGAAGGATAATGAAAAGCTTGCCTTTATTAAAGACAGGCTTAAGAGGAGAGGAAATGTATGAAAAAAGCAATCAATTCCTGGAAGGATGCAAACAAAACAGCGTTCATACAAGCGTTTTTGACTGTAATTCTGTGTGTTGTGTATACATACGTTATCACGTTTTTAGCAGGCGGTGAGGGCTTTGTTGAAAAGCACGCCTCTCACGAAACACTTAACGGCATAAGCCATACCCAAGCTTTGGTGGGCTGCGGCTGTCTTGCATCTTTAATTCCAATTATAATGCTGAGGGTTTCGAAAATAAAATTTGCCTGGCTTTATGTGCCCATGAGCCTTTTATACTACCTTGCTTTAATGTTTATATGCGTGGGCTTTATAATAGACGACAATTTTGACCTTATTGTGTATGCTATAACCTCTGTGCCTGTTGGCACACTATTGGGAATGATAATAGCAGTTTTAATTAACCTGTTTAAGAAAATAAAGTAAGAGGTGATACTATGACCTATGGTAATTTTTTCTACATGCTTCCGGGGCTTCTTTTAAGGCTTATACCCGTAGCACTTATAATTATAGCAGCGCTCATGCCAAAAAAGCAGGGCTATGAATATACATCCCTTGACAAAAAAGGTGTTATAACAAACATTGTTTTAGCAGTTTTATATGTGCCCTTATCCATTATGGGTGTGTTCACAATTTTTTTTGCCGATGCACCCACGGATAATTACAGTGCTTTGAAGGAAGCATTATTGTATGCCGTTTGCTTTGTTGGGCTCACAATGCCCACTTTATCGGCAGGCAGTATTTTTACATCCATTGTTCTGCGCAAAAGAGGCCTCAGCAAAACAAGCTTCGTTATTCAGTTTGTGCCATTGGCTGTGTTTTTAATTTTACTTGGGCTGATTTTTGCCATGGCAGCAGCATAATTAAAAGCCGTTGGAAAATCCAACGGCTTTTTGTGTGGCAAATTGAGTTGAAAAACATACTCAGTTGTGGTAAAATGAAACTCAAGGTGAAGTTTTGGATTTTATCCAAAGTGAAGTTGCTGCGCAGTGAAGTTTTTGATGCTCAAAAGTGAAGTTAAGTTTGCACTTCGCTGTCAGGCGAAACTTCACTCACGCAGTGAACTTCACTACCAAAGGTAACTTCACTTGCCGTAAGGCAAACTTAGTTTTTACAAAGGCGGTAATTACCATAAAACTTATAATTGCAGAAAAACCGTCGCTTGCACGAAACATTGCGGCGAGTTTAGGAAACACAAAAAGAGCCGACGGCTATATGCTGTGCGGAGAATATATAATAACCTGGGTTTTCGGCCATTTGTTTTCACTTTCAGATGTGGATTACTACAGCCCCAACCCCGACGGCACAACACGGTGGACAACTAAAACCCTGCCGTGCTTTCCCGATAATTTCAATTTTGAGCTTAAAAAGGACCCTGTCACAAAACAGGTAGATGGTGGCGTTGAAAAGCAGTTCGAAACCATAAAGGCATTAATTGAAAGAAGCGATGTTGACACCATAATCAACGCAGGGGACGCAGACCGAGAAGGCGAAATTATTGTGCGCACCTGTGTTAACGAGGCAAAAACCACTCCAAAGCCCTTCATGCGCCTCTGGCTGCCTGACCAGACCCCTGAAACAATACGTCAGGCGCTTATTGACATGAAAAATGAAACCGAGTACGAAAATTTAGCCAACGAGGGCTATGCCAGAACCTATATCGACTGGCTCTACGGCGTTAACTTAACCCGCTACGCCACCTTAAAGTGCGGCAAGCTCTTAAGGGTGGGCAGGGTAATTGTGCCCATTGTTAAAGCCATTTACGACAGAGACATGGCAATTAAAAACTTTGTGCCCGACATTTACTATGCCATCACAAGCAAGGAAAAAACAAACGGCGAAGAGGTTGAATTAACAAGCAAGGAGCAATTTAAAAAGGACGAATTTTTAAAGGCTCAGGCATTGTGCGATAAATATAACGCTGCAAAGGCAATTGTTACAGCCAAAAAGAAAAAGAAGGACACCTTAAAGCCCGGCAAGCTCTATTCCTTGACAAAATTACAGAATGTTTTGGGTAAAAAACATAAAATGAGCATGGAAAAAAGCCTTAAAATAGTACAGGACTTGTACGAGCGCGGCTTTGTTACATACCCAAGAACAAACTCCGAATACTTAGCAACTGCCGAAAAGGGCAAAATAAAAACCATCCTCGAGGCGGTAGGCAAAATAGGTTATCCCGTAAAATTCAAGGACGGAAAAACTATATTCGACGACAGTAAAATCGAGTCCCACTCAGCCCTTACACCAACCTACAAAATTCCTAAAAAGACCGACTTAAGTGAAGAGGAATTTATCGTATACTCTACCATTATGCGCCGTTTTGTGGCAGTTTTCTGCAGCGAGGACTGTGTTGTTGAAAAAACCGAAATCACAATCGATGTAGGCGGCTACGAAGAGTTTACCTTAAAGGGCAACGTAATTGTTGAGCCCGGCTGGACAAAGTACGACGATTATTCCAAAAAGGACAAGGTGCTGCCCCTTTTGGAAAAGGGCGACGAGGTTAATATCAATTTCAAGCCCACAGAAAAGGAAACCCAGCCACCTAAGCACTACACTATCGAAACCCTAAATAACTACCTCAAAAACCCCTTCCGTGAAGATAAAAAGAAACTTGACGAGGAAAACGACGAGGAAGAATACAAGGCAATTTTCGAAGGGTTGGAGCTTGGCACCGAGGCAACCCGTACAGGCATTATCGACAACGCAAAAAAGAGCAAATACATAGAGCTTAAAAAGGACGTTTACAAAATTCTGCCCGACGGCATTTACCTTATCGAAGCCCTGGAGCGCATGGCAATAAGCATGGATAAGTACAAAACAGCAGAAGTTGGCAAGGCGCTCAAGAAGGTTTTCCGTGGGGAGTTTACAATTAACGACAGCATTGAAATTGCCGAAAAGGAAATTGCCGAGGTGTTTGTTAAAAAGGAACAAACACCCGAAACCGACACCGACGACGGCTTCTATGGCGACGAGGCAGGAGTGTGCCCCTTGTGCGGCGGAGTGGTAAGGCGCACAAGCTTTGGCTACGGCTGTTCAAACTACCGCGAAAAGAACTGTAAATTTGCCGTAAGCCAGGTTATCTGCAAAAGGGTAATTTCTATAGCTAACGTTAAAAAACTGCTCGAAACAGGCAAAACCAACAAAATTCAAGGCTTTGTTTCGCCAAAAAGCGGAAAAACCTTCGACGCATACTTAAAGCTGGAAAATGGACGGGCGGTATTTGAATTTAATGAATAAAATAAGAAAAGCTACAGAAATGGAAATATATCCATCACTGTAGCTTTTCTAGTTGGTTAATTAAATATTAAATCATATAGTTTATAACCGTGATGACCACTTGAACATAAAGTGTAATTATGCCAATATACAGGTGACCATTCTTCGGTATTGTAATCGTATGCCATGCCCACTTTTGTATTATGGTCAAACAGTCTTTGATAAAGAATAACAAGTCCATATTGGTCTTTCTCAATCATATTAAAAGAAAGCTCAGTGCACATTTTGTTTAACAGCGCAACATCAGCTGCACTTGCATCCGTTTCTACGCTTTTTCCGGATTCGTCTTGCATATAGGAACCTGAAAATGTTTGTTGATAGGTGTCGTAGTAAACAGTCGCCTGGTTGCGGTCTTTAAAATAATTTGCCACTTCGTTAAAATAGTCTTCATTGCTGTTGAAAGCTTTTAAAACATCGCCTTTGTTTACATATGGGACATCTTGCGTGAATAGAGTAATTCCGCAATAACATATGTACAATGCTATTATACATAATGTTGCAATAATAAAAATTTTACTTTTCATATAAAACAACTCCTTTTGTATTATGTAAGTAATTAAGTAAAATGTTCTTTAACGTTGATATCTCCTGTAGTTGCACATAATGAAACCGTTAAATCGGCATGTTTTAAAGCATCAAAGGAGTCTGTTGAGTCTGACTTATCCGGGTCAAATACAACCGCAACGATATATGTAGTTTCACTTTTCGAACAGTCACATTCTTTACGATAAGTTTTATATATTGTGTCATGAGTCAGTTTGCTTTCATATTTCGCTATAGCAATTTCTCTTGTAATGGTTTCAACCTCTTGATAAATGGCTTTTTCATCGACGTAAGTGTGTGCAAAAGATGAGAATATGAAGTCATTGTCTGGAATATAAAACGTACCGTCAACAACAGATATATCAATAAGATTAATTGTTTCTATATCTGTGGCAAAATGCTTGTCCACTATGCGTAATTTCAGTTTGTCATTGGAGGTTTTCTCAAATGTTGGATAAGCTACAACAATAAAATACGAAGAAAGCTCCAATTTGCCATTTTCATAAACACTGATAATAATGTTCGGCGTGCTGGTGATAGAAATGGGAGATATAGTGCAATATTCTTCAATTCCGTCGTTGTCAATGTCAAAATAGATTTCATCCCCTATGTATTTTTGATGTTCGGCATTATTGATTTTTGAATTACTGTCAAAGGTTGTAAGCTTTAATACATATTGATTACCATCGAAAGTCAGTCGATATGTTTTTTCTCCTATGATAATAATATCATGATTCCCGGTTGTTTGGGTTGATATATAAATAGATGAACTGATTTCCATAGTGTCTTGGTTTAATATCTGCATAACATAGTGTGAAACATTTTTATAAGTTCCGTCGCCGTTGTTTATGAGAATATCAACGCTGTCTACGCCTGACCCTGAATGAATAGGAGAGGCTACAACAACAAATTTATCGGTCAATCCGTCACTGTTCAAGTCATAATCAAAATAGCGGATAACAATATGTTTTGCCTCAGTCATACTCATTACATCGGAAATATCTTCTTTGTAGTATGCTTTTAGAACATCGTCATTAAGACCATCTTTCCAATCATTGGGGGTAATTTGGTTAGAAGAGAGTAAATCTATATATTCAGCTTTTGTAAAAACAGCACCGTCTGGAAAATAATCGGTAAATAACAGTGTTGATTTTTCCTCGTTGAAGATAAAGCCGTTTTCAATAAGGTCAAAAATATAAGTCTCTTCGTAGGTGTTTATTACAAGTTCAGTATCAGTAATTTTGTAATCTCCGCCGTTGATAAAAGATGCAAGCACGTTGAAAGCAAAGTCACACGTGCCGTCATCTTCAAGGGTTATATACGCTGTTTCAAAGCGTGAATCAACAGAATTGTGAGAGAAATATGTGCCTGCGGCAATTTCTGCACTTTGCTCAACCAAAGCTTCGCATGCCCTTTCCTCCAATTTGTGATATATCCAAGAAAATGAATTGTCACGCAGATTTTGCATTGAAAGAATATGGTCAGAGCTGTTTCCCGAATTTATAACAATGTAATCTCCCATAAGCTGTAAGCCTGTCACATGGTCTGCAGCAGGGCAGGGGATAGCTGTAAGCTTTTTACTCCTTATGTTGAAGGCGTACAAGGAATCCTCACCGGAATTATTCATACCCTTTCCAAAATAGCACATATTGCCGTCAATAACAAATTCCCAACCAAAGCCTTCTTCCAAAAGAACTTCGGTCTTGCCGTTTTTTGTGTTATAACGGCAAAAGCTGTTCTTTGACTCATTAACATGGGTGTAATAAACGTACTTGCCGTCATAATCCACAGTCCAGCCAAGAGAGCCCTCGCTAAGGATGAAAACACTTTCGTTTTCGCCAGTTTCAAAATCATATTTTCTTATTTCTGTGTTCTTATTTGTTGTGTATAACAGAAAATCGTTATTTGAAAAAGCTACATATGAATTGCTAAGCACAACCTCGGACAAAATCTCTCCTT
>JAFQLL010000062.1 GCA_017414645.1 Clostridia bacterium
AAAAAATAAATTTGATTTTATTGCCATGCGAGAATTTCCTCGCGAGGCTCGGAAAACGCATATGGCATTACAAAGTGTTTTCTCCTCTGTTTACCTTAATTGCAACTATCGTCAGAGAGTGTCGGAGACACTTTGTTCATGCTGTCCACCGTTTTAAAATTTTCATGTACATTTTACCAAAGCCTATCCGTTCCACATCACTATCAGCCACAATATCAACTACTGTGGAGCCATTGTCTGTGGCGATTGTAATTTCGCCTAATTTATCGCCCTTTTTAACGGGAGCCTCCACGCTTTCAACAAGAGTTACACTCTTTTTAACACTATCGGAATTTATTTTGTTTACAACTATCATGCAGTCGTCTTTAAGGACGGCTTTTATTTTTTGTGTACTGCCCTTTTTTATTAAAACCTCGCCTGCACTCTCGCCCTTTTTCATGCCCGAGATAGAAAAGTTATTAAAGCCGTAATTTAAAAGGGTTGATGCGGCATTGAACCTTAATTGTGAGGTGTCACTACCCAACACTACGACGCAAAGCTGCATGTTGTCGCGCTTTGCCGCAGCACTAATGCAGTTTTTTGCCTTACTTGTGGAGCCTGTTTTAAGCCCGTTTGCCCCTGCATAAAAGCGGATAAGCTTGTTTGTGTTGGCAAGCTGAAATTTACCATCCCTTAATGAATCCATCCAGATTGTAGTATAGCGGAAAATGTCTTCATGCTTAAGAAGCTCACGACTCATTATGGCAACATCTCTTGCAGAGGAATAATGCCCCTCGGCATCCAGCCCGTTACATGTTACAAAATTGGTATTTGTCATGCCAAGTTCCTTTGCACGGTTATTCATAACGGCAACGAAGCTTTCCACACTGCCCGAAAGGTGCTCGGCCATGGCAACACAGGCATCGTTACCTGAGGCAACCGCAATGCCCTTTAGCAAATCGTCTACACTCATTTCCTCGCCGGTGTCAAGAAAAATTGTACTTCCGCCCATGCTTTTTGCTCTTTCCGAGGCGGTAACTATACTGTCGTAGGTAATTTCGCCGCGTTCAATTGCCTCCATTATAAGAAGCATGGTCATAACTTTTGTAACAGATGCAATTGCAAGCTGCTCGTCTGCATTATTTTCGTATAAAACCTGCCCTGTTCCGCATTCCATGAGAATGAAGCTTTTTCCGTTAAGCTCCATTGCGGTCGCATCTTTAATAAATATTGAAAAAATAAGCACCACTGCCAAGAGTGATGCTGATATCTTTCTCATATACCAACCCCCTTGTGGTATATGAATATTATTTAATTTCTGTTTTATTCCTCTGTTGCTTCTTTTTTTGCTACTTCCTCAACAATTTTACCTTTTTCATAGGCATCAAGATTGGTGGGAAGATTTTTCTTTGCAAGTTTTTTGTCGCATATTGCATTTACAATGCCGAACACCGTCGCAAAAACAGGCACACCCACAATCATTCCCGCGATACCGAACAAGCCACCGAATATGAGAATTGAGAAAATAACCGCAAAGCTGTCAAGACCCATTTTCTCGCCTAAAATCTTGGGGCCGATAACATTGCCGTCGAGCTGCTGAATAGCCAATATCAGAATAAGGAATATGAGTGCTTTCCAGGGGTTAACAAGCAATATGAGCAATCCTGCAGGAACTGCTCCAAGGAAAGGCCCAAAGAAAGGAATTACGTTTGTAACACCCACAAAAACACTTACCAGAAGTGCGTAGGGTATGTTGAATATGGTGAAAACTATAAAGCTCAGCACGCCGATTATGGCACTGTCCAGAATTTTACCTGCCAAAAAACCACCAAAGTGGTCGTCAGTGTAGCCTGCAAGTGCAATTACCTTTTTTGCATTTTCCTTCTTGAAAATAACATAGGTAAGCTTTCTTGCACCTGCGGAATATTTTTCCTTTGAGCCAAGGATATATATTGCCACAATAACACCAATAACCAAGTCGAGTATTGCACGGAAGGTTCCGTAAATGCCCATTGAAAGCTCTTTAATAAAGTTGTTTGCATTGGGAAGCACGCCGTCGCTCACCCATGCAATAAGGTCCTGGGAAGCTTCGTTAAAATAATCAACAACAGGGGTTACCAGCTCGGGGTATTCCTTTGCAAGCTCTCTTAAGGAATTAATCATGTTGTCAACATAGCCGGGCAGACTAGTAATAAGCTTGTTTATATTTTCCAACAGCTCGGGAATTATGAGAAGCATCAACCCCGATACAATCGCCAAAGCCGTAATGATAGCAAGTGCCACAGCAAAGCCTCTGGAAAGCTTTTTAACTAAAGTGCTTTTGTTTTTAAACAATTTACCGAAAAGCTTGATAAATATGTACTTTTCATAAACCTTCATAAGAGGGTTGAGCACATAGGCTATAATAAGGCCCATTATTATAGGGCGCAACGCACCTACAACAACACCTGCAAAGTCAGAAACAGTATTCCAGTTAGACATAATCTGGTTACATATAAGTGCAACTGCAATAACAACAAAGGCTGTAAGCCCCCATCTGAAATATTTATTTTCACGAATATTCTTTTTCATTCAATTCACCTTATGCTTTTTTTATTCTTATCATGGAGTCGGGCGGAGCAGGGCAATCGAGCTTCATATAAATGGTTGCTGCCGCATGGTTTGCAACGTCAATATCGTTTTTATCTTCGTCCATTAAAACCTCAACCTTTTGTGTGAAGGAAGTGTCCATAGGTCGCATTACTTCTATTTCATCGCCCTTAAAAAACCTGTTTCGCTGCAAAACCTTGGCAATGTGTGTTTCTTCATCATATTCACAAACAAGACCTACTATGTCCCAGTCACGTATATAAGAGTTAGAGCCGAAAACCTGTGCTCCCTCCTTGGGCATGCCGAAGAAAAAGCCTGTGTAGTAGTCTCTATGGCTTACCTTGCAGATTTCTTCAAAGTGCTCAGGATTATATTCTTTTCCTGCAAGGTAGTCGTCAATTGCTCTTCTGTAAGCACCGATAACCGTTGCAACATAGTATTCGCTCTTTACTCTACCTTCAATTTTGAAGGAGTAAACGCCTGCTTCACAAAGCTCCTTTATATGGTCAATCATGCATAAGTCCTTAGAGTTCATAATGAAAGTACCGCGCTCATTTTCGTAAACGGGGAAATATTCACCCTGGCGCTTTTCTTCCATGAGAGCATAATTCCATCTGCAGGGATGTGCGCATGCACCGCGGTTGGAGTCGCGGTTTGTCATGTAATTACTTAAAAGGCATCTGCCCGAATAGGATATGCACATTGCACCATGCACAAAGGCTTCAAGCTCACAATCCTCGGGAATATTATCGCGGATTTCTTTAACCTCACGAATGCTCATTTCGCGAGCAAGCACAACCCTTTTTGCGCCTAAGTTGTACCAGGCTTTAACGGTTTCGTAGTTTGTGTTGTTTGCCTGTGTGCTTACATGTATTTCTAAATCGGGGGCAACCTCTCTGCAAAGCATGAATGCGCCCAAGTCGGAAATGATAACCGCATCGGCGCCCATTTCGTAAATTTCCTTGAAATATTCTTTCATCTGTGGCAAATCGTAATTACGTGCAATAATGTTTGCAGTAATGTAAACCTTGCAGCCATGTGCGTGGGCATATTCAATGCCCTCTATCATTTCTTCCTTTGTAAAATTGTCTGCCGCCACACGAAGGGAAAAGGCTTCGCCGCCTATGTATATGGCATCGGCACCGTACTTTACCGCAATTTTAAGCTTATATAAATTCCCCGCAGGGGCTAAAAGCTCACACTTTTTCATAGTAATTCGTTCCTTTCCTATTAGCCTTCTCCTCTAGGAGAAGGTGTCGCCATAGGCGACGGATGAGGTGTAAGCAGGCAAAATTTGCCTGCTATTTTTTATAACTTACTGCAATGCCCTCCCCTGCCTGAATAACAGTTGTTTCAAGCATTGGGTGATTGCATATAACCTCTAAATAGCTCCTGAGGCGCTGTACAATGGTATACTTTCTGTGGCGTGTTGTGGCATTTTCTTCAATGTTTGGCTCGTTATAGAGAACATCGTCTGTTATGAGCACGCCGCCCTTTTTCAAAAGCTCTAAAACACGGGGCAAAAACTCTATGTACTGTCCCTTGGCACCGTCCATAAAAACCATGTCAAACTCGCCGTCGAGCCAATTTATAATGTCGGCAGCTTCGCCCTTTACAACACGTATTTTCTTTTCAAAGCCTGCCTCAAAAATGTTGTTGATTGCAATGTCTGCAACCTTTTCGTAGCGTTCAAGGGTTATTATTTCGGTGTCATCGGGTGTGTTTTTTGCCATAAGTATTGCCGAATAGCCGATAGCTGTGCCAATTTCCAGAATTCGCCTCGGCTTTATAATGTGCAGAAGAGTTTTCAGAAGCTGTGCTGTATCGGCAGGCACTATGGGAGCATAGGTCTCTGTATTCGAGGCAACAGAGCGCATGGTCCTCAGTGGCTCCTCCTCTTCTTTTATTAAGCTTATCAGATATTCTCTCTGCTCCATACTTCTCTCTCCGTAACAATCATGTCCATTTTTATGTCATGAGGCTCTGACGGGATTTCATCCACCAGCTGGAAGGAATGACAAGCTCCTATTTTGAATGCTCTCATGCCTTTTAAAAAGCGGTCGTAATAGCCCTTACCATAGCCCATGCGGTTATATTTTTTGTCGAAAGCCACCCCGGGTACAATAACAAGGTCAATTTCGTCCTTTTCCATTTTAACCTTTTCCACAGGCTCGCATATGTCAAAGCGGCCTATTTTAAGCTGCATTGTAAGATGGCAGGCATAAATATCGTCACCGTCCATGACAGGCACAAGAAAGGTTTTGTCGGTATCATTTATTAAAAGCGACACATCTGCCTCGTTTTTTACAGGCAGATATATCATAACGTTTTTCGCGTTTTTATACTCTTTTAGCTGTCTTATATTGTTTGCCAATGCGCAGGATGAGCAATCTTTAACGCTTGACATTCGTTTTTCAATCATTTCCTTACGGAAAGCCTTTTTATCACAATTCATACTGCATACTCTTTCTTACTTCTTTTTCTTTAGCATTATCCAGCGCACCAAGGAGCATAAAGCCAAAATGGAAGGCTGCACCTGCACCGCAGGAGGTAACCACGTTTCCATCCTTCACGCTGTGCTCACGAACAACTGTTGCACCCTCGAGGTATTCTTCAAAGCCGGGGAAGCAGGTTGCTTTCCTTCCCTTTAAAATGCTCAGCTTGCCTAAAACCATGGGAGCAGCACAAATGGCACCAACAATTTTGCCACTTTGGTATGCATTCATAATAATTTCTTTCACTCTGGTGTTTTCGTCGAGGTTTGTTGTGCCGGGCATGCCGCCGGGCAGGATGAACATTTCGCCCTTTTCCTCTATAACATCGCTAAGAGAAATATCGCTCTTAAGTGTCATTCCGTGGGCACCTGTTACCCACTCGCCGGTAACGCCAACGGTTTTAACCTCTGCGCCACCACGAAGAAGTATGTCCCAGGGCACTAAAGCCTCTGTTTCTTCAAAACCATCAGCTAAAAAAATGTAAATCATAATCAATTCCTCTTTCCCTGGTATTTAAGTGTTTTAAATATGGGGCCATAGCTTTCCTTTGCTTTTCTGAGCCCCTCAATGCCCATGTCCTCTTCACGGTTAGTAAAGGTTGTATCGCTCCATTCGTTTTCCAAAAAGAGCTTACAAATCATGGGGTATGCTCCGCGTATGTCCTCTTTTGCTTTTTCAATCTGTACAAGCACGGTATCGTCTGTGAGCCTTTCGCCAAAGCTCATGGCAACAATTTCGCCATCTATGCGGATAACGCCACCAACAAGCCGGAAAAGCTCATAGTTATCGAAAACCTTTTCCATTGCATCGTGCTCAATGGGGTTAAGGTTTTTTGTTTTTTCATCAATCCACTTTAAAAGAAGTGGCTTACACTCGTTTACTGCCACCTCGGACGTAACCGTTTCGTAGGTATAGGCGTAGGTCTTTTCAAAAAAGTTCACATGGTTTTTCTTTCCGTGAAGCTTTTTGCCCGAAAAGGTCATAAGCTTCTCGGTTTCGTACACATAGTCGCACAAGTCTTCACGAAGGGTGAAGGAAAACTCATTTGGAAAGTTTTCTTCAATAAAGGCTTTCTGTACATCGGTAACAAAACGAAGGTTTATTTTTTTCTCTTCTTCCATAAGCTTTGTAAAAGCAGCTTTAACATCGCCCTCACCCATAGGGAACAAATACTGGTTTTTACCGTCGATTGTAAAGCGGATAAACAAGAACCCGTCCTCCACACAAAGGTGCAGGTTATAGTACTTATCCCACAAATAAAGGGTTACAAAGCTCGCTTCAGAATAACGGCTGTCTTTATCTTTATATTTGTCAAAAAGTTCCTTGTCTTGGGGAACCAGCTTTCTGAAAATCATAAAATCTCCTCAACGACCTTGAGCATTTCCATGGAAATATCTTCAATAGTTCTTAAATTGTTATCCGGCGCACAGTCAATTTTTCTCCAATTCTGATGTGCGGCAACAAAATGTGCATTATTGTAGCTTGCCTTAAGGTATTCAAGGTCACTCTCATGAATGTCCTTAACGTCTTCGCCTGTTATTTTGTTTTTCCTTGCCTCGTTAAGCTTTGCCGAAATGTAAGGGGGCATGTCTAAAAACAGTACCATATCGGGCTTGGGAAGCCCCATTCTTTCGTATTCAAAGTCATAAAGCCAGTTTATGTACTCTTCCTTTTCCTCTGCACTTGCCATTTTCGACGCCTGATGCACCATGTTGCTGGTAACGTATCTGTCAGCAATAACAATACCGTCCTTTAAAAACTCGCCCCACTTTGTTTTGTAGGAGGCAAAGCGGTCAACTGCAAAAAACGCCGATGCTGTATAGGGGTTAACATCGTATGCACTTTTGCCGAAATCGCCCCTTAAGTACATTTTAACCAAAGCAGACGAATCTGACTCATAATCCGGAAAAGAAATGCGCATAACCTTATAACCTTTGCTTTTAAGATTATTATATAAATTCACGGTCTGGGTTTCCTTACCGCTGCAGTCAACACCTTCAATTACAATAAGTGGCATATCAAACACCTCTTTTATATTCTTTTATCAATACTACTATAACAATTAATAAACAAATGAAATGTGCTACGCACATGAAATGCTGACGCATGATATATTGCTACGCAACATGATATGAACCCTTGGTTCATTTTGGTGGAAAATTCTCCGAATTTTCATTTAATTCAATCAATGATTTGCGCCACAAGAGCACTTCCTATCTTCGCCCACGGCGCATCGCAAATCTACCATAATGCACTATGTGCATATCATGAAAGCGCAAGGTTTCATTTCATGGCATCGCCATATCATGCCGTAGGCATATCATTTCTGCGTCCCTGCAATTGACAGTTGTTAGTTACATGTTAAGATACGCTTCTCTCTTTTCTTTTGCCTTGCCACAGCTCATTTTGCCTTCGGGACAGGCTCCTGCAACGCAAGGAGGACCTGCCTTTTTGAAAAGGTTAGGTGCAACCTGTTTTACAAGCTTCAGCATTTCATCGCTCAATGCTCTTATTTCCCACTGAGCTCTTTCACAAGAGCGGTGGTTAAAGAAGTTTTTAAGGCTTCTTACGTTCATTGTAACAACCATCTTTGTTTCACATGCATTGGGAAGCACAAAGCGTGCATCCTCGATGGCCTTTTTCTTGCTTGCTGTTTTTGCAGCCTTTTCCTCCATGCCGGAGGCTATCATATCCTTGTAGTGCTTCTCGGTAAGTATGTCTGTAAGGCGGTTATAATCCTCCATGTCCTTTTCCATTGCCTTCACAAAAATTTCCTTTGCTTCGGGAATGTTTTCAATTTCGGGGGGAAGGATGTATTCAAACATGCTTTCTGACACATATCTCTGACTCTTTACAGAATAGCTTGCAATTCTGTGGCGTGTTATCTGTGCCAAAAGTGAACGGCTCACACCTTCAATTGCAAAGGTAAAGGTAACGTGCTCTGTGGGGCTGTCGTGACCTAAGCCTGCGAGCATGTCAAGAAACCTTTCAATCTGCTCAGAGGAGAGATTGTCCATAATCTCCGTAGCAGGAGAAGCGGAATAGCATAACTTTGCCGCTGCGGCAATAACTCTTTCGGGATCGGGTGTGTGCGCAATAAGCTGAACTTTCATAATCATAGTCTCCTCATTATATCAATTTAATTAACTGGGAGCACCAGCACGGGACACTCCCTACCCACAGCCACCCCACATTTTCGGTTTTTCACAAGCTAAAGTGAAAATGAATGAATGGGAGTGTCGCTGTTCCTTATAAAACTGTTGCAGTTACCTAATAAAAGTAAACTGATACACGTTAGTTTTGTTTATATTTCCACCCTTTGAACAATACCTTAAGTGCAAATACGGGCAGAGCTGTCATTCGCATAAATCTCCAGGGCTCCTTTTTAAGGCGGTAAAACCATTCCAAGCCATGCTTGCAGTAAAACTCGGGTGCTCTTTCTACAGTGCCCGAGAAAACGTCCAGGCAGCCGCCTGCGCCAATCATTGCTTTTACCTCAAGCTTGTCACGGTTTTCATAAATCCAGTTTTCCTGCTTGGGGAAGCCTAAGCAAACCAAAAGCAGATCGGGCTTTTTTTCGTTAATGTCGGCGATTACTTCGCTGTCGTCTTTAAAATAACCGTCGTGTGTGCCTGCAACCACTAAGCCGGGATAATCGTTTTTAAGGTTTTCGGCAGCCTTTTCTGCAACGCCCGGTTTTGCACCTAAAAGGTACACACTGTAGCCCTCTTTTGCCATAATGGGAATGATTGTTTTTAAAAGGTCAAACCCTGCCACTCTCTCGGGCAGCTTATTTCTCAAAATTTTTGCTCCATACACAACGCCTATACCATCGGCAATCATTAAATCGGCGCTGTTGAGCTTTTCCATAAATTCTTCGTTTCTTGATGCGTATAAAATTATTTCTGAATTGGGCGTGTAGATAATTTTCTTACCCTCAGATTCAAAAAAGCTCATGGCAATGTCCTTAGCTTCGTCCATGGTAAGCTTCTGCACCTTTGCGCCCAGAATATTTACTGTTTTTATATTACTCATGAAAATCCCTCCATCTCATAATATATCATTATAATGATACCACTTTTCTTCACTCATAGCAACATAAAATCAAATATTTTTCACTTTAAAGGTAAAAAACACAACCGCATAGTGTCATTGTCCTTAACTGGCAAATCACACTATGCGGTTAAATTGTTCATTCGTACTTACCGATGCAAAGCGCCTCAAGCATTTCCACGCTCCAAATTTCGTTTGGCATCATGGTCAATTTCCCGTTGCAAAACCTTATTATCTCACGAGGTTCACCCATTGAGCGATCGCACGAATTGTCAAACACATACAACTCACTGCAGACCTCAAAAAGTTGCGGAAAAAGTTTCATTGCTCTCATGTATCTTATCCGCACTTTTTCTTCCGGAACATCGTTTCCGTTGCGGTTGCGTTTTTTCACTCTTGCAACATTAATATCAGGATTATTGGTTAACACATAAATGCAAACAACACGTTTTCCCATGTCTTTAGCTTTACGCATAACCTCATAATTGCGAGGAGTTGAAAGCACTGATTCGAAGGTAAAATCTTCATCCATTTTTAAATACTTTTCGCGAAGAGCTGTTGCTATCTCAGCTGCTTCACGGTCTGTGCAATTCTGCTGCACTTTGATAATATCAGCGTTAATATAAACTCCGCTGACAGGGTAATGCCTTGTAACTGTGGTTTTTCCACTGCCGTTAGGGCCACCGAAAACTGTAAGGGTAGGGGTTTTTGACATTTAGAAGACTCCTTTCATGGTGGTCATTTGTTTTGTTATCGGGTCCAAATACGTGAATTGCTGCTCTTCACTATCACTTGCTCCTGCTACTGCCTTTTTTACAATTTTATTAAGTTCATCGGCATCAATCACAGGTACACTGCTTGTTTTAGAAACAACTACATCAAATGGAAATCCTTTCTCAGCAATAAATCTTTTCAAAAAAATGTTCATAGCAGCACTTAGCGTAATGCCTATTTCATCTGCTATTTTCTCCGCTTCAGTTTTGGTCTGGTCGTCGGTCCGTGTTGTTACTGTAGCCATACTTTCCCTCCTGTCATAGTAATTAAATAACCACTTAAATCTTCGTTTTTCATTTCAAACTTCCCCTCCTTACCCCGGTAACAGTTATAATGTTACCCTGTAATTAAATTATATTCATTTGTCACTCATTTGTCAACATATTTTTGCATTTGTAACACATTTTTATATTTTTGTAACACATTTTTTATCTTATTGTTTTTGTTGAAATTTATTTGGATGTATGGTAAAATAACTAAATTGAAAGGAGGTGCCCTTATGAAAAAACTTGTTATAGGCATTCTCGCCCATGTTGACAGCGGCAAAACAACGCTTTCTGAAGCGATTTTACATCATACAGGCGCAATACGCACTCTTGGCAGAGTTGACCACAAAGATTCTTTTTTGGACAACAACGACCTTGAAAGAGAAAAAGGCATAACGATTTTTTCAAAGGAGGCACGCTTTGAAACACCCCTTTCCTCCTTCACCCTTTTAGACACTCCCGGCCATGTGGATTTTTCCTCCGAGGCAGAAAGAACACTTTCTGTTTTAGACTATGCAATACTTGTTATATCAGGCTCTGAAAAAGTTCAAAGCCACACTGTTACCTTGTGGAGGCTTTTAAAGAAATATAATGTGCCCACCTTTATTTTCGTAAATAAGATGGACATTTCCCACTACAGCGCAAACGACCTGTTAGAGTCACTTCACAGCGAGCTTAACTCAGGCTGCGTTGATTTTACCGAGCCCGATTTTGAAGAGATTGCTTCAAGCGATGAAATTCTTATGAACCTTTACCTTGAAGAGGGCGTTATTACCGAAAAAGATATTGCCTATGCAATTAAAAGGCGCAATCTGTTCCCTGTTTTCTTTGGTTCAGCCTTGAAGGAAAAGGGCGTTGACGCGCTTCTTGATGCACTTGATTGCTACACACTTTCCCCCTACGCATCGGACAATTTCGGTGCAAAGGTTTACAAAATAACCGAAGACGAGCGTGGTGTGCGCCTTACCCACATGAAAATAACAGGCGGCACACTTTCTGCCCGTGATGAGCTTTCCAAGGGAAGTTGGAGCGAAAAGGTTAACGAAATACGCATTTATTCGGGCACCAAATATAAAAGTGCAGGCACAGTTTGCGTAGGCGAGGTTTGCGCTGTAACAGGGCTTAGTAAAACCTTTCCCGGCGAAGGCTTAGGCATTGAAGAAACTGCCGAAGCGCTTACGCAAACACCGCTTTTTTCCTACAGTGTTATTCTCCCCGAGGGTATTGACCCGTTAAGTGCCATAAGCACCTTAAAAAAGCTCGAGGAAGAAGAAACAGAATTAAACATTACCTGGAACGAGCAGACAAAGGAAATTTCCCTTTCTATTATGGGCGAGGTTCAGCTGGAGGTTTTAAAAAAGCTCATAAAGTCGCGCTTTGACCTGGATGTGGAGTTTGCCCAGGGCAAAATAATATATAAAGAAACAATAAGAAACACTGTTGAAGGCATTGGTCACTATGAGCCCCTTCGCCACTATGCCGAAGTTCACGTAAGGCTTGAGCCAGGCAAAAAGGGCACAGGGCTTATTTTCGACACTGATTGCAGCGAAGAGGTTTTAGCTAAAAACTGGCAGAACCTTGTTCTCACCCACCTTGCTGAAAAAAGGCATAAGGGCGTTTTAACAGGTGCACCAATAACCGACATGAAAATAACCTTAGTAAGCGGCAAGGCTCACCTTAAGCACACCGAGGGCGGCGACTTCCGCCAGGCAACCTACCGAGCTGTGCGCCAGGGCTTAATGCAGGCCGAGAGCGTACTTTTAGAGCCATGGTATGACTTTGCAATAACACTTCCCACCGAATATGTGGGCAGGCTTATGACCGATATTACACGCATGAACGGCACACTTTCTGCTCCCGAAATGGTAAACGAAAGCATGAGCCTGGTTTGCGGCAGTGCCCCCATATCAGGCATGCACGGCTACGACACAACCCTTTCCTCCTACACAAAGGGCTTAGGCAGGCTGGAATGCTCCTTCTCGGGTTATGGCGAATGCCCCAATCAAACTGAGGTTGTTGAAGAGATTGCCTACGACCCCGAGGCAGACTTATACAATTCACCCGACTCCGTTTTCTGCTCAGGCGGTGCAGGCTTTGCGGTAAAATGGTACGACGTTGAAAAATACATGCACCTCGGCAAAGAAAAAACGCCCGAGCGTGTTTACAAAACAACCACGGGCGGTGGTAAGCAGGGCGTAATTGACGAGGACGAGCTTATTAAAATTTTCGAGGCAACCTACGGCAAAATTGAAAGAAAGCTTCCTGGGCAGATGAAAACCGTAAAAAAAGAGCTTGGCGATTATGTGGAACGCAAAAAGAAGCCCACAGGCTCTGATTATCTTTTAATAGACGGCTACAACATTATCTATTCCGACGAAAACTTAAAGAATGCTGCCCAAAGCTCACTTGCAGATGCGCGAAATCTGCTTATTGACATGGCAGCAACCTACAACAGCTTAAAGCAGATTGAGGTTATTGTTGTGTTCGATGCTTACCGTGTAAAGGGCAACCAGGGCAGCGTTGAAGCCTATGGCAACATAAACGTTGTTTACACCAAGGAGGCAGAAACTGCCGATGCCTACATTGAAAAGGTAACACACCGGTTAAGCCGCAACCATCGTGTAAGGGTTGCCACAAGCGACAACTTAGAGCAGGTTATTATTTTAGGCAACAACGCCCTCCGTATGAGTGCAAGAGAATTTTTCTCCGAAATAAAGGATGCAGAAAAAGAAATCCGCTCAATAATAAGACAAAACAGCATTGAAAACAAAACACTTGACAACACGGTACTGACAGAAGAAATAATTAAAAAACTTCAAAGCTAAAGGCGTGTCTGTGACACGCCTTTTTACATGTTAAACTCTTTTATCAAACAATCATTTATATGAGCTATAACTTCTATAGCTTGATTCATATCAAAATCTTTGTATTTTGCACTGGCATGGAAACAGCCAATTATCATTGTTGTAAGCACAATATCCTTTTCAATATCTTTTTCGTATTGGGGTCTGAACTGATATACCAGCTGTTTAATTTTTTCTTCAAGCCTGTGTGCAAGCATTCCGTATCTGCTGCCGGAAAACAGTGTTAAAAAAACACTCTCTTTTTCACACATTATCTTAGCCATTTTCTTGGTAGCCTCTCCCGTAAGCCACTCCGAAGGCTCTATGCTACTTAGCACAGCATTAATTGCTTCGTTTTCAAGCTGTTCAGATAAATCATACACACTGTTAAAGTGATTGTAAAATGTGGCTTTGTTTATCATTGCAGCATCTGCAATTTCTTTAACGGTTATTTTTTCCAGTTCCTTTTTCCTTCGTATTTCCATGAAAGCATCAGCTATACATTTTCTTGTTCGCTGTATTCTCAGATCCATTGTATCACCTTTTTCAACACTTTTTTTGTTTTGTCTAACAATGCAACCAATACTATTTATTGCTTATTGCACCACTATATGTTTGATATTATAATTATATCAAGATAATCAACTACAGTCAATTATTTTTACACTAATATAAAAGGAGCAAAATATGGATATCCAAAATTTTTACAAAGGTTTTTCCTTTGATTGCTACGAATATTTAGGCTGTCATTTGCAAAACGGAGGTGCAGTTTTTCGCACCTTTGCGCCCAATGCAAAGTCGATAAGTGTTATAGGCAGCTTTAACGGCTGGAATGAAACTCCCATGCAAAAAACACTCGACGGCAACTTTTGGGAGCTGTTTGTACCCGATGCCAATCCCGGGGATATGTACAAATACCGTATCAGTAAAAAAGATGGTCGCACCATCGACCATGCAGACCCTTTTGGCTACGGCATGGAATTGCGCCCCAAAACTGCCTCTGTCATACGTGATATGTCCTCTTATCAATTTCATGACGACACATGGCTCAATGCTCGCACGGATTGCAAACACAAGCCCCTTAATATTTACGAAATACATTCAGGCAGCTGGAAGGCTAATCCGCAGAATGAAAACGGCTGGTACTCATATTGCGAATTGGCGGATTTACTTATTCCGTATTTAAAGGAAAACGCATACAACTATGTGGAGCTGATGCCTGTTTGTGAGCACCCCTGCGACAATTCCTGGGGGTATCAGATAACAGGCTTTTTTGCACCCACCTCTCGTTACGGCACATCAGATGATTTAAAGGCTTTTGTTGACAAATGTCACCAAAATAACATCGGCGTTATACTGGACTTTGTCCCCGTTCATTTCGCGGTAGATGATTATGCCCTTGAAAAATATGACGGCACTCCCCTTTTTGAGTATCCGCATCCCGATGTTGGCTACAGCGAATGGTCGAGCCACAATTTTAATCACTCCCGCGGTGAGGTCAGAAGCTTTCTTAACTCTGCCGCAAATTACTGGATAAAGGAATATCACTTTGACGGGCTGAGGATGGATGCAATAAGCCGTATTATTTACTGGCAAGGGAACGAATCTCGTGGAATTAACCTTGACGGGGTGAACTTTATAAAACAGCTTAACCACACCTTTAAAACAATGTATCCGTCAATTATTCTTGCCGCCGAGGACTCTTCCTCTTATCCCGATGTAACAAAAAGCGTTCTTCAAAGCGGACTTGGCTTTGACTACAAATGGGACATGGGTTGGATGAACGATACGTTAGAATATTTCAAGCTGGACCCTTATTTCCGCTCGGGAGCATATCATAATCTTACATTTTCAATGATGTATTACTATTCCGATAATTTTATGCTTCCGCTATCTCATGACGAAACCGTTCACGGCAAAGCGACAATTATACAAAAAATGAACGGCGACTACGAAAAAAAGTTTCCTCAGACAAGAGCACTTTATACGTATATGTACACTCATCCGGGCAAAAAGCTCAACTTTATGGGCAACGAGATTGCCCAGTTCCGTGAATGGGACGAAAATCGTGAGCAGGATTGGGATATGCTAAAATACCCTCTTCACGATGCTTTTTCTCGTTTTATGCACGATTTAAATCATGTGTATATGTGCCATAGCGCATTATGGGAAAAGGATTTTTACAAGGATGGCTTCGAATGGGTTAACTGCCATATGGGAAACCAATGCTCCTATGCTTTTTTACGTAAAAGCAACAGCGAAACAATGCTTTGTGTTTTCAACTTTTCGGGTGTTGAGCAAGAGCTAAAGCTTAACCTTAACTGTAAAAGCTTAAAGCGTGTTATTGCATCCGACCGTGATATTTACGGTGGGGAAACTTGCTACGATAAAGATACAATTCGTGTTTATAAAAACAACTTAAGTATTACACTGCCGCCCTTTGCCTCACACATTTACATTGTAAAATAGTAAAAAGCTCACGGAATAGTCCGTGAGCTTTTTTATTCAGCATTCTTAATACTGTCAAATATCTTCAATATTTCACTTCTCTTTACTGCAGTGTCTGCACCATTTATTGAAAGATGGTAACAGTAATCGCTATGAGGTTGTCCCAAAAGAGCATCCATATCACCGTTAGAAGCTATATACCACGTAATTTCCTTGCCCAGGAATTTACCGCTCACACTCTTTGTAGTCTTCTCACCCGAATATGAAGGGTGCCATCCGCCGTAAACAAGCGCAGATACGCATGCTTCACCAACCACAGCTATCTCATATATGCGCCATACATCATAATCAGGGCCTATCTCGTAAAAAGCAATATAATTTTCGGGAAGTGTGAACGCAAATCCTCCTGCCGTTATCTCTCCACCCGTTTCAAATTTTTTGTCAGTGGCTTTAAGACTTTCAAACAGCATCTTGCACACGTCGTCAATTCGGTCTCCGTCGCCCGAAACCCTTATAGCTATAATCTCTCCATCATCGCATGTGGCAATAGCAACACGACCATTATTTCCGTAACGCAAATACTTACATCCATTCTGTTCTATAACATCTGCATAAACAACAGCTTTTCCTTCAGTCAGCATTTGAATATCATTTTTCAAATCACCGCTTGTTTTAACAAACAAATCATACACTTCAACAAGTATCCTGTTTTCTCCGTATTCATATACAAGATCTGTTTCATATTTATGCCCGCTATACCAATTGTTCACAGTTTCGGTTGCAAGTGGCATTTCAACGATGTATCTTCCTTCAAGAAGTGAAACTTCTCTACTTGTAAGGTTTTTCTTCGGATTTACTATCTCGTCTAATTTTCTATCTGACTTATCGATCAAAACAGTTTTGCTTGCCTCTAGCCATTCAACCTTTGCCCCCAGAGCTTCTGCAAATGCACGCAGAGGAACATACATCAATCCGTTCTCTGATTTCGGTGAAACGCCAAAATTCAAAACCTCACCGTTTGTATAAGCAAAGGGTGTACCTACAGTTAATCTTAAAAGGAACTTACCTTCACAATATAAATCCACGGTGTTTTCGTTAATGTTCTTCGCTTCTGTACCAAATGCCTCAGCCACTTCGTTCACCGGAACAAATATCCGTCCGTTCTCATTAATCTGTGATTCATTCATCCAATGCAAATATTCTCCGTCTACAATGATTTCCGCAGGGTACGATGCAAAAGCAGGAATTGCCGTTAAAAGCATTATAAAACATAATAAACCTGAAACTGTTTTTTTCATAACATTCCCCTCTTTTCTAAATTCTAAAACCACTTATTAATCGAAAACTTTTTCATAATGGGTATTATCATACAGCCAAAGCCGTTGCCTAAGATTATCATCACAAAATACAAAAGTGCTTTATGTGCATTTTCAAAACCGCTTAATGCAAAGTAGCCCATGTCGGCAATGGAGTGATTAAAGCCGCAGATAATGAATATCATAACAGGAATAAGCGTTGTGAAAAGCGCACCCACATGGTCGTCTGCCTGGGTGCATTTTTTGTCGCCCTCAACTGCAATGAAAATTAAAATGCCGCAGAACATGCTGAGTAGAAACATGCTTACAGGCGTGTCGCTCATTTTTGCATCCATCAAGGGAAGTGATTTTGCACGGAGTATGCCGCCGAAGCGCGTTAAGGAAATGAGCCAACCGCCTAAAAATGCGCCTATGGTGTTACTTAAAAGTGTTATTGTAACCTCGCCTGCGTATTTCGGGCGTTTAACAACAAGGTAGCCTACCTTGCCTGTGTACAAGCCTAAGTGCAGCTCCATAATTGCAAACAAGCCAAGGCTGAAAAGGAACGCACCTGCAAAGCTGTTACCTGCGCTTAAATTAACAGCACAACATATACTAAGCAGTAACCCTGCCATGAAGCCATCAACTGTAAAGGATACTATTCTTTTAAACATAGCCTTACCTCTTTTTGTAGTTTACAACTAAAATACCAAGAGCAACGAGCACCAAAGCAATTACAACCTCAATGCCGATGCTACTCCATTCCTTAAGAATGATTGCAGAAAGGATAACACCCGAAATGGGGTTAAAGGGGCCAAAGATAGAAACCTTGGACACATCGTTATACTTCATGAGTAACCCCCAGATGGAATATGCCACAGCAGAAATGCACGCCATGTAGAAAAGAAGCACGCCTGCCGTAAAGCCCTCACCTGCAGCAATTTCGAACTTGCCACCCATGGGAAAAGCAAAGAGGGTCATTATAATACCGCCTATAAAGAACTGCCAGCCCGAAAGTGTAACGGGGTTTTCGTACTTTGAATACATTTTAATCATAACAGAACTAAGAGCGTAAGCAAGTGCCGCCATAAGTATGAAGCCTGCACCCATTACTGTAAAGCCCATGTCGCCCTTTGCCATGGAAACAACAATAACGCCGCCAAAGCCAAGCACACAGCCGATTGCCTTTTTAACTGTCATTTTTTCTATTCTGAAAACAAATGCTGCAACCAATATTGCAATAAATACGTTACTGCCGTTTACAATTGCTGCTGTAACGCCACTTGCATATGCATGACCTATGTAGAAAAATACATACTGAATAACTGTCTGCACCAGGCTTAAAGCAAGCACATACTTTATTGTGCCCTTGCTTGGCAGTAAAGGCTTCTTAGCCAGCACACTGCCGATTAAAACAGTTAAAATGCCTGCCAAAATAAAACGGATGCCTGCAAAAAGAATGGTGGACATGTAGTCGTTACCAGCAATGCCGAAAATTTCGTAGCCTTTTTTTATTGAGGGTGTTGCACTGCCCCAGAGCAAACAACAAAAAATTGCCAGGAGAGCAACAACCCATGTTTTCTGTAAAAAATGTTTGTTTTGCATAAAAAATAATCCTTTCCATAAATTATGGAAAGGATTATATCACATTTTGCAGTATTAATCAATAATTATTCTGTTATGTATTCAAACCCTACACCAAGCTTTTCGGCGTACAAACGTGTGTTTTCGTCTTTGCCGCAAATGACCATTTGTGTGTTTTCTAACGTAAGACCAACGTTTGACTGAAAGCGAGGCTTTGTTGTTGAAATAGCCCCCGTCTTTTTAAACTCTGCTAAGCTTGGGCTTATTGTAAAGTTTTCAAAGATAATCTTATTCACCTTGCTGTTTATGAAAAGTGCAGGAAAATGCTCTGCATCTTTGTCAAAATTAACCTCGGGCCACTTTATGCGAAGAGTATCGATTGTCGCTCCATAAAAAACTGTAAATATGCTGTATTGTTCATAACTGTACAAATAGCGGTTAAAGGGGAAATACATTATTGTGCCATTTTCGTTAAGTTCAACATCTTTAACACCCGACCAGCTTTTTATGTTTAAAAGGTTAACCTCCTTTAAGCTTTCACAATACATAAACGCCTGGCCGTCTATATGTTCAACATGTTCAAGGTTTATGTTTTCAAGCTTTCTGCATCCGTAAAAAGCACTATAGGGGATTGTTTTAATTTTTTCATCAAGCACAACCGTTACAATATTTGTGTTTTTAAAAGCACTGCTTGCTATTTCAACCCTTTTGCCGTTAATTTCGCCGGGGATTGTTACGGTATCTATGCTTTCATCAACCAGTCCTATAACGTATACCACATCTTTTTCTTCACGGAGCCTTAAGTTTTCGTACACGTTACCTATATTGCCGTCTGCAAAATGCACTATAGCTTCTTGTATTGTATTGTTATACTTTGCAATTTCAACCTTGTCCCATTCTTCCTTTGTACCCATGTAGTATATGGTAGTAAGGTCAGTGCAATAATTGTAGCTTTCAATTCTGGTTACACTTTTAGGCATTGTGAGTGTTTCACAGGTCTCATAGCCTAATGCGTTTTCGTCGATTACCTTTACCCCCTCAGGAATTGTGTAATGTTCTTCTATCTTCCCTATGGGGTAGTAGATAAGCCTCTCTCCCGATTTGTCGAAAACGACATTATCCTTCGTAGAAAGGTATGGATTATCCTCCGAAATTTCAATTTTTGAGAGGAAATCACAGCTACTGAAAGAGTATCTTTCAAACTCGCAAAGTCCGCTTCCTATATAAACCGAAGTGAGACTGTCATTATTGTAAAATGCACCACCGCCAACGGTTCTTACACTGTCGGGGATTGTTATCGCCTTAAGATAAGAGCACATGGAAAATGCGTCCTCGCCGATGTTACCAAGGCTTTTTCCTAAAACAACGCTTTCCAGCTTATAACAGCTTTCAAAAGCACCTTCGCCAATGTCAATAACGTTATCGGGAATAACAATCGACTTCAAACGGGAAGAGTAAAAGGCTTCACCGCCTATGATTTTAAGGCTTTGGGGCAAGGTTATGTTTTCAATACGGCTCCAATAAAAAGCCCCGTTTCCTATAATCTCCAGGCCTTCTTCAATTATAACCTCTTCAATTGCGGAGTTATTTGCAAATACCATATCGCCTATACATTTTACACTACCGGGAATAGTTATGCGCTTTAAGTTTTTAGTACCGGCGAAAACCTCACCTGCAATGGAAATTGTGTCGGGCTTTATGGTGTATTCCTCTACATCGTCCTTCACAGCAATAAGGTGCTTATTGATGTAAAGCCCGCCTTCTTCCCAATTGGCATTATTATTGTAAAACGCCGTGTTATTAAAGGGGTTTCCGTGAAGATACACATAGGATGGCATTTTAATAGTGTCAAGTCTTATGCAATTTGAAAAAGCACCTTTGCCCATGTAGGTTACGCTATCGGGCAGGGTTATTTTTTGAAGGTTCGCACACCCCCTAAAAGCCCACGGTTTTATTGTAGCAACTGTTATGGGGAAATTAACCTCTGTAAGTGCAATGGCATCAGCAAAGGCTTTTGCTTTTATTTCCACAGTACCCATAGGAATTGTGTATTCCCCATCTGCTTTTTTTGCAGGGTACCACAACAGGTTCTTGCCCTCTTTGTCAAAAAGCACACCGTCAACCACTTTAAAGTTTTGGTTTTCACTGCTTATTGAAATTCTTTCAACGTTAATACAGCCATTAAAGGCATTATCCTCTATAGACTCCAGGCTTTTGGGCAATACAACCTCTTTTAAGTTTACGCAGTTTTCAAAAAGCTGCTCACCTATGAGTGTAACATTGTCGGGAATTATAACCTTTGTGATTGAGCTATTGCCCCTCCAAGGGCCATATACGCCCCAGCTGCTTACAAAGGTTGGCAGTGCTGATATGCCTTCTTCAATTGTCAATACACCGTTTTCGTCAATATTCCAATCAACATTCTGGTACACCTTAACATGTTCGGGGATTTCGACATAGGCATGGATTGGCAATGCACCAAATGCCATGGCAATTATTAATACCAAGCTAAATACTTTTTTCATTTTCTCACCCTTTTTACTGCTGATTAAGATTAATTTCAACGGTTTTTGTTTCGTTATCCCAGTGAACAGTTGCATTAAATGCTTCGCTTATGGCTCTCACAGGCACCATTGTTCTGCTGTTTGTAATTTCGGCTGCACAATCAAGAGCTATTTCTTCGCCGTTTTTATACAGCACATTTTCGCCTATTGTTATTTTAACTTCAATTCTATCTTTACTTCCGCTTGCAGTTTTTGTTGTATCGTCCCAGGTAACAGCAGCGCCCAATGCTTCAAAAATTGCTCGCAGTGGTACCATTGTGCGGTCGTTTTTAATGTAAGGCGTGCTGTCACAATTGAGCTTTACACCATTTACCATAATTGTAATTTCTGTCTGAGGCGCACCAATTTCAACATTTATGCCTTTTTTGGTAGCCCAGGTATATGCAGGGCATCCGTAAGGAGCGATAATTGTCAGGCTTTCAACAATGCCGCCTACACCATAGCCACCCATAACTCCCCATGTATAAGAGAACGCCAATTCATCGATCTGATAAACTGTTTCGGGAAGGTATACTCTTGCGCCTTCCGCAATGTAAAAAGCCGAGCGTCCGATTGTGAGAGGCACTTTACTTGTAATTACAACCTCCTTAAGATTTTCGCATTCATCAAATGCCATAACATCAATCTTGCTGACGTTTTCGGAGATAACAATGCTCTCCAGACTATCACAGTTCGCAAAGGCTCTGCCGCCTATCTTTTCAAGTGTTTTCGGCAAAACAATTTCTGTCACATTTTTATGACCTGCCATGCCGTCCACTTCTGTTATTCCCTCGTTAATAACTATTTTTTTTACTCTGTTCCATTCCCATGTAGGGTATACTACCCTTCCCGAAAATGTATCCGTAAGAGTGCCGTTGCCCGTAAAGGTAAGCACACCATTATCGTATACCCAATCAATGTTCCCCTGCCTGCCTTGTGTTACTTTTCTTTCAACATTTGCGCACTCATCAAGCACACCGTTATATATTCCTACTCTTTTAAGGCTTTCGGGTGCGTTTACTTTTTCCGTATCGCAGTTGTAAAACGCCTTATCGTCAATTGTTTCAACACCATCGGGGATAGTATATTCAGTATTGGTCTTTGCCCTTGGGTAGCAGACAAGCGACTTCCCATCCTTTGTAAAAAGCACCCCCTCAATGCTTTTAAGGTGGGGGTTTTCTTCGCTTACAAAAATATTTTCCAGCTTATTCAAATTCAAAAACGTGTTTGGATAAACATATCTCACCGATTTCCCCAAAGTAATTGTTTTAAGATTACTGCAATCTTGAAAAACAGGTGTCCTCTCGTTTATATTATTTTTTGAAATAAAATCTTCATTTGCACGGCCCGTTGCAGCTGTACCTATTTCGGTAACTGCGTCACCTATAACAACTTCTTCCAACCATACGCATCCTCTGAAAGCGCTGTCATCAATAAATGTAATATTGTTGCCCGTTTCAAATTTTTCGAACTCGTTATCCATAAAAGTTCCGTATTCAATTCTTTTAACCTTTTCGGGCATGGTAAATGATTCAAAGTCGCACAGTTTAAAAGCTCTTTCTCCAATTGTCTCAACGTTTTTCATGCCAAGAACCTCTTGCAGATTAACGCATCTGTTAAACGCCTCTTTTTCAATAACCTTAACACTATCAGGTATTGTAATATTCTTTATCTGTCCGCAGTTTTCAAAAGCCTTTTCGCCTATTTTTGTAACGGGGCAACCATCTATTTCGCTTTCTACCGAAACGGTGCCGTTGACCTCCCACTTGCAGGATTTTACGGCAGCCTCACCATTGGCTACAATATATGTAATGCCATGAATTTCTGTCTCGTAGTCTGTTGCAAGTGCAGGCACGCAACCTAATATTATGCATAACACCAAAGCTAATGTTATAACCTTTTTCATTTTTTGTGCCTCCTTTTTATATGCTTTTAGTCAAAAATTTCAACTATTCCTTTTTTTAACTGCGCCATGTCTTTTGCGGAATAACTGTGAATCTCGTTGTTTGCAGATATCTGAACTTCGGTATCGTTTACCATAACATGTATAATGTTGTGCCCGAAATCTGCCTTAATATAAACCGAAAACTCCAGTCTTTCCTCGCCTTCGTACCACACGCCATCGTTAATTGTTTCTTGTAATTCTGCTTTGGCAAGGTATGTTAAAAGCTTTGTTATTGTTTTTTCGTCTCTTAATACAACCTTTTTCGCATTGGTCTGACCCTTTGCCTTCCAATAGAAGCTGACTTTCTCGGCATTTGGTGCAAGATGGGTAAAGTCGTGTCTGTTTTCGGTGGTTATATTCACGCTCATGGTTTCATTGTCCCATTTTACTGTACAACCGAAAGCTTCGCTGATAGCTCTTACAGGAACCATAACCCTGTCATTTTTTATTTCTGTTCCTGCATCAAGAGCTATGATTTCGCCGTTTTTATAGAGCACCGGAGCACCTACATCAATAATAATTTCAATATCTCCTTTAATGGCGGTTGCATCTTTGGATTCTTCGTCCCAGCTTACCTCTGCCCCCAACGCTTCAAAAATTGCTCGCATAGGTACCATTGTGCGGTCGTTTTTAATATAAGGCTCACTATCAGTTTCTACCATTTTTCCGTCCACATATATTCTGATGGTAGCTTTGTCAAATACGCCTTCGCTTTCTGATAAAATATTCTGCGCGGCAGAATTTTCGTAAACACGCTCATACACCACTCCGTCTTTTTGCATTATGTATATTCTGCCGTCTGTTTTCTTTATGGAATGAACATTATCCATAGCAAGCGTTATCTTGCCGTTTGAAGATTCGTACAATTTATTATTGCTGCCATCCAGAACGAGCACTGCATTTACATAGCCCTCAGGGTACATTGCAGTGCACACATCCTTCACGCTTTCAAACAATGTTCGCCCTTCATCCTCGCCCATAGTATAAAAGGTGAGCGAATTGTCGGTTTCTAAAACTGCAAGCCTTCCATTGTCAAGCATCGGGGAGGTTTCTGTCGCAAAAAGCTTTTTGCCTTGCTTATTTATAAGCCTCGGGCTCTTAGTTGTCGGAGTGCCCCATTTATTGCCCCATACATATACATCGCCGGGTGTGCAAATGGCAAACACGCCGCCCGGTGCAAACACAAGCTCTTCAACACCGCCTAAAAGCTTAACAGGTATTTTTTGATTTTCTGTTTCCTTGTCATAATCTGAAGGGTCAACCATGCCTTCACGCTCCGTGATGGGTGCTACGTTACCATTGCATCTTAGCCCAAGCATGCCACTTACGTAGGTGTACTCAGCTACATTTAAGGAGGGTGACATATTTGTGTAAAAACCATGAGCGCCCCACACATAAAGCTTCTTTTCATCAGTTATGGCATAGTAGGAACGACGATTGCCGTATTCACCAAAGCATTTAGCTTCAAGCCTTTCGATGTTATCAAGGAGCTTAACGGGGTTTTCGCCGTATTGTCCGCCCTGCGCCCATACAGATTTTTCGTACACCATAATGGTGCAATCGTCATACTCGTCTATATACAAGGCTTCTTCCGCACAAGCAGATACGCCAAGCATCAGAAGAATTACACATATTGAAAATACAACCTTTTTCATGTTGTCTCCTCCTTAAACTGTCAGAATATGTCTCTGTATATAATACCTTCCAGAACGGTAAAAGGTTGCATTTATTTTACAAAAACTGCCGCTTCGGTTATGCTTACCCAATACTTATTATAGGTATTTGAATAGCCGTAAATGCGAATGAACTTTGCATCCTCATTAATTTCAAAATACTGATATTCTTCTGTATCCATGCCGGAAGTGCTTCTCGGCACAACAGTTTTGTAGTCCTTACCGTTTTCACTTACACGAATGTCGAAATCGAAGCTGCGCTGTGTTGCCCAGCGGAAAGCCAATCCAACTCTTGAAACAGAATAAACATCGCCAAGGTTAATCTGAATGTATTCGGGATTTGCTTCGTTTGTAACATAAAGCACACAGTATGTGTCAAAATTGCCGTCGCGTATGTTTGCAACGCCATTGTCGGGCTCAGATACGATAGACGCTGTTAAGCTTGCCTTCATCATGTCGAAGGCTGTGTCGTCGTAATCGGGCTCTGTTGCAGGCTCGTCAGGCTCAGTTCCGGGCTCACTTGGCTCGGTTACACCGCCTTCACCCACCTTATAGAACTCAACCTCTGTGGGCGAGAACCAATACATAATATTTGTGGCAGGGCTTGTATTGCCGTAGCCAAGAAGCTTAACGTATCTGGCTTCAACACCGCCTAAGGTGTAGTAAACAACCTCTTCAGATTCGCCCGGGGTGAATCCGCGTTCAATAGCACTTACGTATTCTTCACCGTCAACGCTCACCTGCAGTTCAAATTCTGTTTGTCGCATATCATCACGGAAGAAGGATAAGCCTATTACATCCAGCTCGTAAACCTCGCCAAGGTCAAATATTGCCCAGCAGGGGTCATTTTTATCGGTAACCTCTGCTGCCCAACGGGTGGCAATGTCGCCGTCAATCATGTTTGCAGGCACATTTGCCTCCTCGGGAATTTGCGAAACAGAAATATCGCCAACAGTTATTGTAATTCTGTCATCATCTGACACATCGGGTGTGTCGGGCGCAACGTAGTCTTCCCCACCTGTTATTGTAATTCTGTCAGGGTTGGTGTAGGGTCTTTCGGGGAATGTGCCTTTATCTAAAATGTCGGAAAGCACACCTATAAGGTTTTCCTCGCTCTTGTTAAAGGGTGCAATAAACTCGCTTACAATGTACACCCCGTCCTTTTCGTACCAGTACATGCCGTCTTTAAGATAATCTTCAATAAGAATGTACATATCATCAACAAGAATTTTAACATCGCCATCCTCCCGGATAATCATAGGATGTGTAAACTCATTTATTTCGCCATTCTTAATGTAATAGGGCGAATCCATTTTATAAACCTCAATGTTGCCTAACAGCTTTTTGTTAAGATAAGGCACCACATCGCCCTGCACACCACCAAGGTACTTTGCCATTTCGCTTGCGGCATAAACAAAGTTTGCGTAGGCATAGTGCTGTGTGGAGGTAGCTGTAAGTTCATACTTAGTGGGGGCTGCACCAATATGCTGTACGTAGCCTACAAGGCCGTTTTCCTGCAGTGCAACCTCGCTAAGCCACTTCCAGCCTCGTGCCGCAGTAATGAAGTATTCGCTTTCGTCTAAATAGCCGTTATTAATGCCCCAGAGCATGCCGTAAACAAAGAAGCCTGTGCCGCTTTCCTCGCAGGTGGGGTTGTAATTGGGGTCAAGAAGGCTTTCGTGCCATGCGCCGTCGGGGCACTGAGCCTTTTTAAGTGCTGCGCTCATTTCAAGGAAAATGTCTACAAAGTAATCCTTGTGCTCATAGCTGTCAGGCAATTCTTCAATAATCTGTGCAAAGGCTGCATAAACCCAGCCATCACCACGTGACCAGTAAACGTTTTCGCCATTTTCACCCACGCTGCCTATGAAAGATGCATCACGGAACCAAAGCCCTGCTTCTTCATCGTAGCAGTTAAGGGTTTCGGCGGTGTATTTAACCATTTCGTACATTTTGTCAAGGTATGCTCTGTCACCTGTCATTTCGTACATTTTTGTGAAAATGGGGCCTGCCATGTAAAAGGCGTCGATCCAGTTCCAGTAGCTTAAGCTTGTGCTGTTTAAAATGCGGTTAACCTGGCTTGTTACGTATGTAAGGTCTGCGCTTTCAACTCCAAGGTTATACAAATCGATATAGGTTCTGAAGCAGCAGATGTTGTCGGCATTGGTCTGGTCCCATACAGGATAACCGTAGGACTGCCAGGAATGAGCCTTTGCCCACTTTTCGGAGTAGTTTCTGTAAAGCTCGTCACCTGTCATGTAGTAAGCTTGCATGTTGCCTGTGTGGAAAACAGAAACCTGCCATGGGTTAGATGCCACTTCAACATTTTTATTCTGACCTATCCAGTAGTCGTTTGCCAATTTAAGCTGGCTCATAACCGTGTCGTAGTTTAAGTTGGAAAAATCGTCACCTGCAGGCACCATGTTTCCGCTCCATGCAAAAAGCTCAATATGTGCACCATCAATGGTGTCGAAGCTCATTTCTCTCCCACTTGACAGCTTGGAGGACGCAAGGCTCTTTACGCCGTAAACATATTCACCATCGGTGTATGCTGCATAAAGGGTGAAATCCCCTGTAAATTTTGCGTTCTTCTTTACAATAACCCCTGTTACCTCTTCGTCAGAAAATTCGCTCACTATTTCGTAGGGGCTTACTGCAAATGCGGGTATTGCGCTTAAAAGCATGCCTAATACCAAAACTAAACTTATAATCTTTTTCATTTTCCTGTCTCCTTTGTTGTTTTTGTGGTCAGGGAATATCCCCCTCATGTAATATAAACGTTTCGACTTTGTTATTTTGTCAAAATTTTTAAATATTCTTTTTCAATACAACTGTTGTGCTGAAGCTTTTTTGCCTTTCGTCATAGCTCCAGTCAAGCATGCCGTCGTACTTTTTAATAACCTTTTTAATGCTGCTTATGCCAATGCCGTGAAGCCTTTCGTTTTCCTTGGTTGTTTGCAGCACCGAATTTATAACAACGGGCATTTTGTCCGATGAATTGCTTATTTTTACAACAACAAAGCTATTGTTTTTAGTTGTAATGCTAAGGCTTATTTTCTTTTCGCCGCTTTCCTTTGCACTTTCATAGGCATTGTTTAAAAGATTTGAAAAAAGTGTTACGGTGTCCATGTCGGATATGAAGCCAAGAGTTGCCTCAACAGGGTCAATTTCAAGCCGGACCCCACCTGCTTCACACTCGCCCTTCTTTTTAGAAAGCAGAATGTTGAAAATTTTGTTGTCGGAAAATCTGGAATAGGAAACCTCGTTTTCACCTTCGCATATTTTTCTGATATATTCCTTTGCTTTTTCAGGGCTTTCGTCAATAAGAGAATTCAACACGCCCAAATGCTCTTTAATATCGTGGCGGAAAGTTCGTGTCTGCTCGTATTTTTCGAGCAATAAGGAATATTCCTCAAAGTCGATGGTTTCTTTTTTTATCTGTTCCTTTAGTGCACTGTTTTCTATTTCCTTTCTGACCATTCTCAGGTCAAGAACAAAAACAATCATGTTAATTACAAGCATCAGTATGCAAACAATCCAGAGCAGTTCTTTGCCGAAAATGAAAACCAGCCACAAGGCAACAACCGAAACAAGCACAATTGAAATGTTTGCAAGGGAAAACCAATCCCGCCCGGCTTGCCTTTTTGCAAAAAAGCGGCTTATTGCCATAATTTCAACTATATACAGAACCCTGCTTACCAAAGTAAGCATTAACGACTGCAGAGGCAAAAAGTCTGTGGGGCTATCGGGAATGTTAATCTGAGGCATGCTCACAACCAAAAGCTCGTCTGCAATCATGAGCAGCGCTAAAATACTGCACTGAAAAGCTGCCGATTTAATTGAAACATGATAGCAAACCAAAAAGGCAGCCATGTGCCCCACCAGCTGTGTGAGAATGTTAAGCCACACAATGCCAACCATGCAGGAAACAAGGTTTAGAAGGCTCATTAATGCCACAAAGCTATATGTAAAAAGCTTGCTTTTTTTTCGTGAAAAGAGTATGTCTGCATAATTTATAAAAACTATGTATTCTATTACAATTGCCAGCAGAAGACCTAAATCAATTCTCATTATTCCTTGCCCATCCATTCAATAAAGCTTTTGCAAAAGATGCTGTATTTACGTCTGGATAAATAAACCTCATGCTTTTTGTCTTTAACAGAACAAAAAACCTTCGTTTTGTCGTAGTCGGTAACGTATGCAAAGTTGACACAGTAGCCACGATGTGTTTCGAAAAAGTCGCTGTTTATTGAAAGCTTTTTCATTATGTCGGAAAACTTGTCGCTCACTTCTATTTCGCCCTTTGGGGTAACGATAATGGTTTTCTTCATAACCGAGCTTACATACACAATGCTTTTCTGCATAATTTTAATTTTGCTTGTGCCACGTGTTACAACAATAAAGTTCTCACGTTTTTCAAGCCGTGCAATTGCCGAATCAAAGGCCTTGGAAAGCCTTGCCTTATCAATGGGCTTAAGCCAGAAGCGGAAGGCATGCGCATCAAAGGCTGTGTCGAGATAGTTTTCGTGATTTGTCACAAAGAAAACCATACAGTTTTCATCGTTTGTTCTGAGCTTTTTTGCAACCTCTATTCCGCTTGCGCCATTCATTTCAATGTCTAAAATTACAATGTCGAATTGTATTTGGCTTGAAAGGAGCTCCTCGGGGCTTTCAAAGGCTTTTATAACAAAATCTGTTCCCTTTTCTTTAAGCACCTCTTCAACCATTTTTACATTCTCTTCAAGAACGTGTTTTTCGTCGTCACATACACCGACCTTTAAAGCTTTATCCATTTTAAATTCACCATTCCTTTGCAATTATATAGTAGCACATTTTTTATGTGATTCAAACGTTTTCTTCTCAAGTGGTTGAGTTTTGGCATAAACGGCAAAATTGAGAATTGGAAAAACACCTCCCACATAATAAAACGGCAAAAATTTGATTTTTGTCAAAAAATTTTTGCCGTTTTTGAAAAATATTATTTTTTTGTTTTTCTTTTAACTGAATTCTATTTGCCTGAAACTGTAATGTCAACAAAATGGGGTGAACAGCGCTTTTTTGGGGTGAATTCGCTTTACAGTTGTCGGCCTTTTATGTTACACTATTTTTTGAGGTGATATTTATGAACATTCTGCTTTGTGACGATGACGTCAATTTCCTTGCGGATTTTGAAAAGCATTTTTACGGCTTGAGCTGTCATGTTTACAAGTACACATCCGCAAATGATGTAATTAATTCAGATGTTATATTTGACATTGCATTTTTAGACATTGTTCTCTCAGACGACACTCTCGTTTTCGGAGCGATTGAACATATAAAAAATAAAAACCCAAAATGCGTTATTTCATTTGTTACCAACCACATAAAATACGCACCCGAGGGCTACGAATACAAGGCCTTCCGCTACATATTGAAAAATGAACCGCCACAGCTTATCAATCGCCGCATAAATGATGTTTTAAAGGAACATTACAGGCTCAACACCTTTATTAAAGGCAACTATAAGGGCAACAGCTTTTCAATATCGCCCTCTGATGTTTACTACATTGAAATTTTAAACCATACTCTTAAGCTTTACAGCACAAGAGGGGTTCTTGAAATGTACAATAAGCTGAAGGACATTTATCCTATTTTAGAGGAAACCGGCTTTATCCGTTGCCACAGAAGCTACATTGTAAACCTTAATTATGTTCGTTTTGTAGGAAAGGAAAATAATTTTATACTTGAAACACCCGATGAGGTTAAAGTGCCCATAGGCATAAGCTACAAGACCTCGGCAAAGGAAAAGTATTTTAATTATGCAGGTAAATTGTTATGAGCACAATAATAGAAATAGTTAACTGCGCAATAGAAATTGCAATATTCATATTCTTTTTGCACCAGATGCTTGACAAAGGAAAGCTGCCCGACTTAGCAAAAGGTATCATTCTGCTTTCGGTTTTTGCAATTCACACAATAAGAAGCTTTATAATACATTACACCTATTTAAACTATGCTGTGACCATTCTGCTCTGGGGCATACTTGCCTTTTGTTTGTACAGCGCACCAATTATAAAGAAAATAAGTGTTATGTGCATTTTTCTTTTTAACCTTTTTGCCACCGACATGATTGCAAGAGTTGCCGTGTCGGTTATTTTCGACATTGCCAACAGTGCTACCGAGGTTTACACAGGCTTTGTCAGGTACGTTGGCATGAGCATTGTAAGTGTATCGTCCCTTACAATTTACGCATTTTTGTCGGCGCTTTATAAAAGAAAAACCGCGCCGGTTGATTTTAAGTACTGGCTCATTACCCTGCTCTTTCCCTTATTCAGCTTTTTCATTGTATGTGCCTGCGACCTGTTCTTCCTTATTTCGCAAACAGATAACATTATTCATGCGGCACTTTTATCTTTGGTAATTATAATTCTGGTGGTTTTCACCTCGCTCATTTTTGAGTTTATGGGCTCCTACCAAGCTAACATACAGCTGGAGAGCGCAAAGCTTTTAATACGCCAGCAGGAGGAAAACTACACCAACATACAGATTAGCGAAAACGAGCTTTCAAAGCTCCGCCACGACATTTTAAACCACATACAGACAATGGAAAGCATGCTTTCGGCAAGCGAAACGGAAAGCGCCCAAAAGCTTCTGGAGGAGCTCAAAAATTCGCCGCAGCTTTCAAGAAATCTGGTATACACAAACGACTCTGCCATCGATGCCATTTTAAATTTTTACGCAAGGAAGGCAGCTACTGTTGGCATTGAATTTTTGTGTAAAACAAATGGCCTCTCTCAAAGTGTCAGCATGAGTGCACTTGACAAAAGCACCCTTCTGACAAATGCTCTGAACAATGCATTTGAAGCGTGCGGGCAACAGAAGGAAAAATATGTTGTTGTAACCCTTTATTCCGACAGTGCCAAATTCAAGCTGCAGATTGAAAATCCGTCTCTCCCCCCAAAAAGGGCTCAGGGCATTTTCATGAGCACAAAAAAGGACACTAAAGGTCATGGGTACGGCATACTGAGCATGGAAAGTGTGCTTGAAAAATATAACGGCAGGTTGAGCATTTCACATCTTGACGGCATAACAACACTTATAGCCATTGCCGACAATTAAAAAGTGATATTTTTCTCTTTACTTCCATGTTTTTGCATTATATAATAGGTGTGTACAATTTCTGTACGCACCTATTTTTTTATGGAGGCGAAAATATGTTTAAAGCACAACTTAATACAAACACATTAAAAAGCAAGGTTGACAAAAACATATACGGTCACTTTTCCGAGCATTTAGGCAGATGCATTTACGGAGGCTTATATGTTGGCGAAGACAGTGAAATAGAAAACGTTGAAGGTATGCGTAAGGACGTGCTCGAGGCCTTGAAGGCTATTAAAATTCCCGTGCTTCGTTGGCCCGGCGGTTGCTTTGCCGACGAATACCATTGGAAGGACGGCATTGGTCCTAAGGAACAGAGACCCACAATGATTAACACTCACTGGGGTGGTGTAACAGAAGACAACAGCTTCGGCACACATGAGTTTTTACGTCTTTGCGAGCTTTTAGGCTGCGAGCCCTACATTAACGGCAACCTCGGCAGTGGCACAGTGCAGGAAATGAGCCAGTGGGTTGAATATTTGAATTCTGACAACATTTCTCCCATGACAGACATGCGTAAGGCTAACGGCAGAGAAAAAAGCTGGGGCGTTAAGTATTTTGCAGTAGGCAACGAAAACTGGGGTTGCGGCGGCAACATGTATCCCGACTATTACGCAAACGAATACCGTCGTTATGCAGTGTATTGCCGCAACTATGGCGAAAACAGGCTCTTCAAGGTTGCCTGCGGTCCCAATAACGACGACTACCGCTGGACAGACACACTCATGCGTATGGCAGGAAGAGACATGAACGCTCTTTCTCTTCACAACTACGTATGGCGCTGGCAGGATCATGCTACAGGCTTCGATGCAACTGGCTATTTCGACGTTGTGCGTGATGCTCTCGACATGGAAAACCTTGTTACAAAGCATTCCACAATTATGGACAAGTATGACCCCGATAAGCGCGTAGCTCTTTTCGTTGACGAATGGGGCACCTGGTACAAGGTTGAAGAGGGTACAAACCCCGGCTTCTTGTATCAGCAGAACACAATGCGTGACGCTGTTGTGGCAGCTTCCCTTCTTAACATTTTCAATAACCACTCCGACCGTGTGAGAATGACAAACATTGCTCAGATAGTTAACGTGTTGCAGAGTGTTATTCTTACCGAAGGCGACAAGATGGTTAAGACACCCACCTATCACATTTACGACTTGTACACACCTCACCACGATGCAACACTCATCGGCTGCGATGTGTTGGAAAACGAAAAATATACAGTTGAAAAGCTCCCCGCAAGAAACGACCGCAGAATGCCCAACGAGCTTGACAGCGTAAACATTTCTGCAACAAAAGCCGCCGACGGCTCTGTTACTGCAACAGTATGTAACATTGCACACGACAAGGCGGTTGAATGCGAGCTCGACTTAATCGGCAACGAATATAAGGAAGTATCTGCACGCATTCTTACAAGCGCTAAGTTTGACGATATGAACACCTTCGATAACCCCGACAATGTAGTTATCACCGATTGCAATATTAAACTTGAAAATGGCAAGGTTAAGTTCACACTTCCTGCATTTAGTACAATTGCAGTTACAGTAAAGTAATGAAGGTTATATGCAAGGCTTGCCAATTTACAAGCGAAATACATAAGGAGACAATTGAAAAGGAGCTTTTACGGCTTAAAAGCTCTTCAACGCCAATGGCGGAGGAAGCATTGTATGAAGAAAGGCTTAAAACCTGCTCAGACTGCAAGCACCTTGACATTTCGGGCACCTGCATGATGTGCGGCTGTTATGTAATGCTCCGCACAGCCTTAAGGGATAATAAATGCCCCAAAAAATATTGGTAACACAAAAACGGACTTGTTTTTACAAGTCCGTTTTGTGTTATAAATGCAATCATCTTTCCATTTTCGCATGCTTGTGTCGATATATTGGAATCTGTTGTTATAAGTCAATGTTGATTTCATATTTATCATCGATAAGAATATAATTCACATTATGCATCTTTGCCAGTTTTAACATTTCTGCATTGTCTTCCAATACACTTTCCATTGTACACCAATCATCATCTAAACGATTTTCTATTACATTTGCATGTTTCTTTATGTCGGCAAAGTGGTTTTTGATATACTCCTCACTCATTACAAGGCAGTAATATTTAATATCTTTAAGATATTCGTTTTCGAAATCCTTCTGCCAATCGAACGGAATATAACAACCTTCAACAATTAAGTTCTGATTGTTTTCAACAGCAGTTTTAATCATTTCACGGACAATAGGCCATAAGTATGCTGTCAAATCATTATCATCACTCATAGGAGTAAGTTCTGTATTACCGCTACGAATTAAACCCATTTTCAGATGGTCTATTGAAAGATATGGGTATTTATATTTTTCAAGCAGTTTTTGGGCAAGTACAGTTTTACCTGTATGTGATGCTCCGGTAATTAAAATAATCATTGCTTTCATCCCTATAAATTCTTATTTATTTCATTAACAGTTTCACAGGATTTTGCCGTCATTTCTACCCATGCAGGGCGAAATCCGCTTTTTATTGCGTTACGGACTGACTTTACATTACACCAGGCAGCGCAATAAAACGGAACTTTACCACGATTAAGGATTTCAACGGCAAGACGACTTGTGATAGCTGAGGCAATTCCTTGTCTGCGATACATAGGAAGCACATCAACACCTATCTGCCACATTGTATTGCAATCGGCAGAACATCCTGCAAGACCAACCAGCTTTCCATTATCGTACGCGCCAACGCCAAGCACGTCAAGGTGCTTTCTGTCCTCGCAAAGTGCATTGGACCACTGTGGCAAATAAAGCTCACTAAAGTCGTTTTGCTCCAGAACACGAAGTTCATAAGGGCAATCAAGCAGGCGAAGATTGTTCACGTCCGGCAGAAAATATTCCGCCATAAAGCAAATCCTCTGTCCTTTTGTCATCAAAGCATCGTTCAAAACGTGTAGATTTGGTGTTTCAAACAAGTGCTCTACGGGATATTTGTTTATATAGCATTCGACAATCTCTCGAAATTCATGAGATACCGATGCTACCACGTTATTCCCATAGGAAACAAGTTGACAGGAAAACGGAAGCTTCAGATATTTTCTCGCATCAATGCTCTCCATCGAAAGAACAACCACATTTTCGCTCTTTTCAAAATCACTCGCATTGGCGCATAGGTCCTTAGCAGATTGTGCCATTGCAATCATCAATATTTCTTGGTTTGTCATTTTTTTACTCCATAAATTATAAGTTTAACTGTTCAACATATTGCCCTTGTGTTAATTTATTTTTCGTGAGGTTCACAACTTAACCCTTCCCCGCATTCTTTTCGCAATAGCATAAGCAGCATACAGCTTTATAATGTCAAAGGGTATAAAGGGCAGAATGCAAACTGTTAAGGCTGTAATGAAATTTGCATTTGTAACAAACATGTACCAGATAGTGCCGAATGTATAGCACACTAAAAGCGCCAGAGTGCACCAAAGCACAACGGTGCTTTTTCTTTTTGCTTTAACGCACAAGCCTAAAATCAAAGCAATTATAACATAGGCAAACACAAAGCCGCCTGTAGGGCTCATAAGTGTACCAAAGCCACCCTTGAAGCCCGAAAACACAGGCATGCCCACTAAGCCGATAGCTATGTAAAGAGCCGTTGACACAGCCGCACCTAAGCTACCCATTGTAAAGGCAGAAAGAGCCAATGCAAATAGTGTAAAGGTTATGGGCACAGGGCCTATCATAATGTAAAAGGGTGCTGTAATGCACATTATTGCTGTAAACAGCGCACATATAACAAGCTTTTTAGTTTTCATACAAATCTCCCTGAAAAGCATTTTTGTCGGCAAAGCATTTATCTATTCCCCCAAGAACAGATATTTTGTCCACACTCCACATAGGTGCAACCATGCTTTCCTTTTTGCCATCGCCCGTTACACGTTCAACAACACACTCCTTTTTAAAGTGGCGTATCTGTTCAACGGTAATGTCAATGTATTCGTCCTTTTCCAAGGTTTTAAGCATGCCCATGTTATATTCTTTTTCGCAGGCAGTGCCCTTTAAAACGTGCAAAAGGTGTATTTTAATTCCGTCGGGCTCCATTTTGGACAGAATACGTGCAGTAGCTATCATGTCTTCTCTTGTTTCGCCTATAAGCCCGTTTATAATGTGCACAACTGTTCTTATGCCTCGCTTTTTTAATTCGTAAAAGCTTTTTTCAAAAACCGAAAAAGGGTATCCGCGGTTAATTTTTTCGGCAGTTTCATCATGCACACTCTGAAGCCCCAGTTCAACTGTAAGGTAGGTTTCTTTATTTAATTCTTCCAGATAATCGAGCACATCGTTGGGAAGGCAATCGGCCCTTGTTGCAATGCTCAGCCCAACAACCGAGGGATGCTTTAAAGCCTCTGCGTATTTTTCTTTAAGCACCCCCAGAGGCGCGAAGGTATTGGTGTTTGCCTGAAAATAGGCAATGAGCTTTTTGTCGCCCCACTTTTTATAAATGCGCTCTCTTTCCTTTTCAAGCTGCTCTGTTATGCTTCCGGTTGTGGCAAACTCGCCGCTGCCCATTTTGCAGTAGGTACAACCGCCCGTGCTTTTATTGGGGCAGGAGAAGCCGGCGTCTATTGAAGCTTTAAAAACCCTGTCGTTAAACAGGGTTTTTAAATGATAATTCAATGTGTGATATCTTTTATTGTCCGATGCGTATTCAAACATCGCCATGTCTCCTAATTCATTGTTGCAAGGTGTTCCTGATAGGTTTTTGTAAAGATGTGCGTACCGTCGTTCTTTTCAGTGTCGGTATGATAATAAAGATATTCGTGCTCCTGAGGGTTAAGCGCCGCTTCGATTGCAATGGAGCTCACAGAGGAGATGGGCCCCACGGGAAGCCCTTCGTTGCGATACGTATTGTAGGGCGACTTAATTTCCAGATCGTCGTAGGTCACACGCTCTATGTTATATTCACCCTTAGAAACTGCGTACTGTACAGTTGCGTCTATCTGCAACTTCATTCCCTTTTCAATTCTGTTATAAATAACACCTGAAATTGTTTTCATTTCCTTGTCCCAGAGCGCTTCGCGTTCAATCATGGACGCAATCGTTATAACCTCGTACAAGTCCTGTTCCTTGGGAATTTTGAACTTAGAAATTTCCTTTTCGAACTGAGAGAGCATTTTATTTATAATATCGTGCGCTGTGGCATCGGCAAAGAACTCATAGGTCTCGGGGTACAAGAAGCCCTGCAGAGGGTAGTCCGCCCCATCCTTAAAGGGTACATTCTTTAAAAATTCGTAATCGTAGCTGTCGTCAAGAGCATCATAGAACTCTTCTTTAGAGCAAAGCTCAAGCTCCTCTGCCCTTTTTGCAATCTGCTGTACGCTGAAGCCCTCAGGCACAGTAAACTTAACAGTGGGGCGTGTCGCGTAATTCCCGGCAAGGGTGCTTATAATGTCGGGAATGCACATGCCCTTGTGAAGGTTAAAGGTTCCGTAATTAAGCTTTGAGCCATCCTCGGAAAGCTTTGCTCTTACCTTGAAAATTGTAACGCTTTTGATAAGCCCCTTGTCCTTTAAGGCTTGAGCAATGTCCTCTGTTGATGCGCCTTTTTCAATTTCAACAACCACCGCTTCGCCCTCAGTTGAGGTTGCAGATACCAATTCTTTTATGTAAGGGGCCCCAATTATAACAGCAACAACCAGCAGCAGTGCTATAATAATTACGGGCATTCTTGTTTTTTTCTTTTTTTTCGCCATTTTACACACTCCTTTGACATTTATTTTAGCATAAAACCATTTATATTTCAATCATATTTAACTGATAAGGGCATAAACTGTACAAAAAGCTTTAGGAGGAATATAAATGAGCGTTGATTATTCATATAGAGATATAGAATGGTGCCACGCACTACACTACAAAAATGACGATTGCCTTGTTGACGGCAACATTATTGTTCCCGATTCCATGGACGATATTGCAAAAATAGTTTCGGTTAAAGGGTGCCCCTCGGTTTTAGAGCGCAAGTGTGAAAACGGGCGCATAAATGTTACAGGGCAGGTGAAGGTTTCGGTTTTATACATAGGTGAAAATGACAGCGGAAAGCTTTTTACCCTAAATACAACCCAGTCTTTTTCACACGCAATATCTGCACCCGAGGTTACAGACGAATATCTCCCCCTTGTTTTTGCTACATCCTGTAACATAAGTCACACACTTATTAATTCACGGCGCTTAAGAACAAGTGCAAATGTAAAGCTTTGCGCTTCCTCGTATAAAAACAACCGCACAAAAGTACTTTCGGAGGTTTACGGTGCTGAGGCAAGAAGCTGTGAAAAGAGCTTTGTTTCAGCTCGCTCGGTATGTGCAAAAAACATAATAATTTCTGACACACTTGAGCTTAATGCGGGCAAAAACCCCATAACAAGCATACTTAAGCACAATGTTCGCATTTCTGAAAGCGATTTTAAGGCTCTTAATAACAAGCTTATTGTAAAGGGTAATTTATCGGCAAGCATACTTTACTGCAGCGACGAAACCTTAAACGATGTAACCCTCACAATTCCTTTTACCGAGGTTGTGGAAGCAGAGGGTGTTTCGCCCTCATCCATAACAAATGTTTCGCTTAATGTAACTGAATGCGAAATCCGCCCGGAAACAGACCTTTCGGGCGAATACCGAATGGTGGATATAAACGTTATTTTATCAGTGTGCGTAACAGCTTTCATGAAGGAGGAAGCAACTGTAGTAACAGACATGTATCTGCCGCATGGGGCACTTGAAATTGAAACAGCACCTATTAAGCTTCATGTCAGTGCAAAGGAAATAAGCGAGGAGGAATTTTTCAAAGAAAGTATAACCCTGCCGCCAACAGCACCGCTTATCAGCCGCATTGTGGATACAGATTGCCGCATAAGCGAGCTTAACCACAGCACATCAAAGGCTGAAGGCATTGCGGAGGTTACCTTCTTGTATCTTTCGCCATCCTCTGCTGCCATCAATACCTACACTGCCCGCCTTCCCATTTCCCATACTTTCGCCATTCCGAATGTTTCCAATGTGCGTTGCAGTGTAAAGCACACAGGCTATGCTATAACAGGCGACAGTGCAATCGATATTCGTATAAGCATTAATTTTGAAGCTATGTCAGATGAAAGTGAAGATGTTTATGTAATAAGCAATTGCCTTGAGAAGGATTATACTGCTCCAAAACGCAACTCGGTAACTGTGTCCTTTGTTAATAAGGGTGATACCCTCTGGAGCATTGCAAAAAAGCACAATATAGCGCTTTCCAGCCTTGCATCGGCAAATGCAATTGACGAAAATGCTATTTTAACCGTTGGCTCCAAGCTGATAATTCCGCGATAAAAAAGAACAAAGTGTCTCCGACACTCTCTGTCGATAGTTGCAATTAAAGTAAACAGAGGAGAAAACACTTTGTAATGCCTTTGTAGCTTTTCCGAGTCTTGCGAGGAAATTCTCGCACGGCAATAATATAAAATTCATTTTTTGCCTTATAGGAAATGCGCAATTTCCTATAAAGAAACAAAAAAAACCGAGGAAACCCTCGGTTTTTTTAATTAGCAATTATTCTTCTTCGCCTGTTTCACAGTCAAACTCAAGCTCAATTTTTGCACCGCAATCGGGGCACACAATGAACTTTACATCGTCTGTAATGCTTTCGGGTTTAACGTGGATAAGAGCGCCGCACTTGGGGCATTCGAAGGAATATTCCTCTTCCCATTCGTCCTCATAATCCTCGTCGTCAAATTCTTCATCGAAATCCTCGTCGTCAAGATCGTCGAGATCGTCGAGCTCTTCAAGCTCTTCAACAAGCTCGTCAAAATCGTCTTCAAGGTCAGCCAATGCTTCGTCAACCTCATCGAGCTGCTGCTGCATGTCTTCCTGAATTATAACAACGTCGTCAACTTCGATTGCCATTTCGTCAAAAGCTTCTATTAATGCAAGAAGAAGCTTGCCCTCCTTAGAGGACTTATCAATATCAAGACCTTCGGCAAGACCCTTGAGGTATGCCGCTTTTTCAGATAAATATCCCATATCAGTTTATCCTTTCACAAAAAGAATCAGCCTTTAACTCTTTCCATGTATTCGCCTGTTCTTGTATCGATTCTGATCTTTTCACCCTGGTTGATGAAGAGCGGAACCTTTACAGTTGCACCTGTTTCAACAACAGCGGGCTTTGTAGCACCCTGAGCTGTGTTGCCTGCAAAACCGGGCTCTGTTTCTGTAACTTCAAGTTCAACAAAGAGCGGGGGTTCGCAGCTGAACACCTTACCCTTGTAGGAAAGAATCATAACGTCTTCATTTTCCTTAACGAACTTCATTGCATCTTCAATGTCTGCAATTGCAATCTGGTCCTGTTCGTAAGTTTCGGGATCCATAAAGTTAAAGAAATCGTCGTCCTTGTAAAGGTACTGCTTGCTCTTTCTTTCGATTCTTGCTTCCTGAACCTTATCTGTGGGGTTGAATGTTCTTTCAACTACACCACCATTGATAACGTTCTTAAGCTTTGTACGAACGAAAGCTGCACCCTTACCGGGCTTTACGTGCAAAAATTCTACAACCTGGAACACGCTGTTATCATATTCAAATGTTACGCCATTTCTGAAATCGCCTGCTGAAATCATTTTAACAAATCCTTTCTTATCGGATTAAAAAATCCATATTTTTTTAATATTATACACTATATCTGTACCAATATCAAGTATTTTTTGGTAATTTACCGCTTTTGCATCATATTTTCAATTTCTTCCGCTGCCAGGTGCCGTTGTATACGCCTTGCTAATAATTCAAAGCTTTCGTTTTTGTCGAGCTTGTCGCATACAGCACATAACGCCTCATCCTCTTCTGAAAGCCTTTTCAAAAAGAAATTAAGCTTTTCTGTAACAGCAGCTCCATCCTTACAAAACATAACAAAATCGCCGTTTTCAATGCGCGCCGCTTCTACCTCACAAATGCGGGAAATCAAGTTGCCTGCTCTTTTGATACACCCACATGCCTTATAATATGGCATGCCTTCACAGCCCGAAAGCCTTACACTAACCACAAAGTGCTCCTTTGAGTGCTTAAGCCTTTCGTATTCCTTAAAGGCAAACTCACGATTTTTAAGCCCTGTCAGCCCATCGTGGTATTTAAAGAAGCTTTCATGGTCAGCCTCCAACTTTTTGCGTTGCTTTTTACCAAAAAACATCATTTAACTACAATCTTTAAGAATGCCTTCTTACCCTTCTTTACAACCACCTTGCCGTCTGCAAAAAGGTCTTCTGTGAGAGCAAGAGCAAAGTCTGTCATTTTTTCGCCGTTTATGGAAAGACCACCCTGCTGAACAAGTCTTCTGCCTTCGCCCTTAGAGGGAATGAAGCCTGCCTGTACAAGAACATCCATAACTGTTTCGCTGCCATCAGCCTTAGCTACTTCAAAGGTGGGCATGTTTTCATCACTGCCCTGACCACCAAATACAGCTTCTGCAGCGCTCTTTGCCTTATTAGCTTCGTCTTCGCCATGTACAAGCTTTGTAACCTCGTAGGCAAGACGACTCTTAACAGCATTTAACTGGCTGCCTTCAAGCTTTTCAAATTCCTTAATTTCGTCCATAGGAACGAATGTAAGCATCTTCATGAATCTTACAACATCGGCATCGTCAACGTTTCTCCAGTACTGGTAGAAATCGTAGGGAGAGTACTTTTCAGGGTCGAGCCATACAGCACCGGAGGCTGTCTTACCCATCTTCTTACCTTCGCTGTTTGTAAGAAGTGTGAAGGTCATGCCGTAAACCTGCTTCTGGTCCTTTCTTCTGCAAAGATCTATACCGCCTAAAATGTTGCTCCACTGGTCGTCGCCGCCAAGCTCCATCTTACAGTCGTATTCACGGCTAAGCATTAAAAAGTCATAGCTCTGCATAAGCATGTAGTTGAATTCAAGGAAGGAAAGACCCTTTTCAAGTCTTTGCTTGAAGCATTCAGCTGTAAGCATCTTGTTAACAGAGAAGCATGTACCGATATCACGAAGGAAATCAACGTAGTTAAGCTTCAAAAGCCAGTCTGCATTGTTAACCATAAGTGCCTTGCCCTCAGAAAAATCGATAACAGAGGAAAGCTGCTTCTTGAAGCATTCGCAGTTATGCTCAATGATGTCAACTGTCATCATCTTACGCATATCTGTTCTGCCACTGGGGTCGCCTACCATACCTGTACCACCGCCAACAAGCGCAATGGGACGATGACCGTAGTTCTGCATGTGGCGCATAACAACCATCTGTAAAAAGTGACCTACATGAAGGCTGTCGGCTGTGGGGTCAAAGCCTATATAAAAGGTTACCTTTTCTTTTTCTAAAAGTTCTCTGATTTCTTCTTCGTGAGTCGTCTGTGCAATAAGACCACGGTCACGAAGCTCATCGAATACGTTTGTGTACATTATATTTCAACTGCCTTTCAAATTTTTAACATTTGATATATTATACACTAAAACACATTACCATTGCAACCCTTTTTTCGCCTTTACTATTGATTTACTTTCATTTTTGTTATAATATTAATATACAGTAGTATAAATTCCGGGAGGCAATTATGGTTAAAAAGTTTTTCTCCCGCGACGGAGCCGACACAAAGCTTCTTTTCGCGGTATTAATATCTGTAATATTCGGCATTTTTATGATAAATTCTGCCACAACAACTATGGGCAGTACCAAGTTTGTGCTTGTACAATCTTTAGCGTTTGTGATAGGTCTTAGCGTTGCCCTTGTACTCACCTTTGTGGACTATTCCATTTTAAAACAGCTAAGGTTTCTTGCCATGGGCGTGGGGCTTGCGCTTCTGATATTAGTTCTTATTCTGGGTGTTGGTCGTGAAGACACAGGTACCCAGGGCTGGATCAACCTTGGCTTTGTCAACATTCAGCCTGCCGAAATTGCAAAGGTGTGCTTTTTGGTTTCCTTTGCAGCACATGTTTCAAAAATACGAGAAGATATAAATTCCATTACAAACATTCTTCTTTTACTGCTTCACCTTATCGTTCCCGTCGGGCTTATCTTACTTCAGCCCGATATGGGTACTGCAATGGTTTTCATGTTTATGTTTATCCTTATGGTGTTTTTTGCAGGCATAAGCTATAAATATATTGCAACAGCCTCTATAGTTGCCGTAGCAGGCTCTCTTATGGCGTGGCTGTTCTTTCTTAAGCCTTACCAGAAGGAGCGAATATTCTCCTTTCTTAACCCCGAATCTGACCCATTAGGTTCAGGCTATCACATTATCCAGTCAAAAATAGCTGTAGGCTCAGGTCAGCTTTTCGGCACCGGCTATAAGGCAGGCATTCAGACACAGATGGACTATCTGCCCGAAAAGCAGACGGACTTTATCTTTTCGGTTATATGCGAAGAATTGGGCTTTATGGGCGCTGCATTGGTAATTGCACTTCTCTTTTTCATTCTTTGCCGCATTTTTATAAATGCGCGCCGTGCGCGTGATTCCTTTGGTGAAATACTCTGCGTTGGTGCAGGAGCAATGCTTCTTTTCCACACCGTTGAAAACATTGGCATGTGCATAAATCTTCTGCCCATAACAGGTATTCCGCTGCCCTTCTTCAGCTACGGCGGTTCGAATATGATAACCAGTATGATTGCCATAGGCATTGTATTGTCGGTATCCTTCCACAGAAGAAATAACACTTTCATGTGATATAAACAAAAAAATGCTCCCGAGAAGGGAGCATTTTTTTGTTTACTGATTAAGATATGATGCGTAATCAAATGTTATGGTTACACTACCGTCTTCATTTTCCGTAAGGGACGTAAAGCTCTTAATCTTTGAATTGTTGTTATTGATTCTTATGTATTCCTGCCAGTAGGGTGCGATTATTGTCTTCTCACCAACAGGCTTAATTGTAATTGTGTAAACATTTTCTGCAATTGTTTCGGCACCTATCACCTCAAAGAAGCAATCGCCCGAGTATGCACTTGTACCCGTGCCTGTGTATGCCGTAAGACCTTCGCTTGAAACAGAAAGACGTATGCCTGTCTGATTTACGTATGCATTAAGCACATTGTAAAGAATCTTCGAAGCCATTACATTCTCATCATACTCTGTATTATCTGTGCTATCCTTTACAAGTAAGCCTGCCGCTACCTGATAAATACTTCGTGTAACACCTTCGCCATAGAAGGTCTGGCTGTCAACAGTAACATAGGGTGTGGCTGTAAATTTACGGTTGTAGTTACTTTCCGCAAGGTTTGTTATTGCAGATGTAAACACATCGCCCGACTGCCACAATTTTGCAGGAATGTCAACAACAGCATCGCTTCCCTCTGCTGTAATTTTCACGCCCATTTCTGCACCGTCAACTGTTGCAAGGGAGTCTGCCTTATCTATTTGGGTAATAAAACGAAGACCGCTTTCCGTGCCTGTTATCTTGCCTTCTTCGTCAACGCCCTCGCCTATTCTTACCTGTGCACCGTTAAGGGTTTTTACACCAAGTGTTGCCGGAGTGTAGTAGCCTTCGGCGCAGTTTACAGCTGTTTCAACCTTGTAAACCTTTTCGCCGTCTGTAAATGCCACAACGTTTTCGTCTGCGGAATAGAATCTTATGCTGTCATTTTCTGTTACAACAAAGCTTTCGTTGTTTTTAAGAGCTGTGCCGTTCTTTGTTACATTAAGTGCACCGCTTGTTTCAACTACCTTAGCATCCACAACCTCAAGGTATGCTGCCTTG
>JAFQLL010000063.1 GCA_017414645.1 Clostridia bacterium
AACGATCTTTCCGCTGCGAAGGCAACGGCTGCATACATGGAGAGTCTTGGGAGTACCGTTTACAAGGGCCTTAACTGTTCTTACGTTAGCCTTCCATGTTCTGTTAGAACGACGATGAGAGTGGCTCACCTGGATGCCGAATGTAACACCCTTACCGCATACATCACACTTTGCCATACCAATAAACCTCCTTAGCCAAAAGTCATAAATTAAGTCCTGTGCGGGGCACAAAGACCGATTATCAATTAATGCATTGCCTATTGTAGCAAAGAAAAACAGAAAATGCAAGAGTTTTTTTAAAAATTTTGAAAAAATATTTTATTTTAACCTTTTATGAGGGTAAAACTCCTTGACGGATGGGGAAATTGGGTTTATAATGGCATAAATATACTATTATTTATAATAAGTAGAAAAATATTAGGAGGTCCACATATATGGCACAGACAATGACACAGAAAATATTGGCTCATAAAGCAGGGCTTGATTCTGTAAAAGCGGGCGATTTGGTTTTAATTAACCTTGACCTCGCCATGGCAAACGACGTAACGGGTCCCGTTGCGGTAAATGTTTTCGAAAAGGGTAATCTCACAATTTCCGATCCTGACAAGGTATGCTTTGTTCTCGACCACTTTACTCCCACAAAGGACATAAAGAGTGCTCAGAACTGTAAGCAGGTGAGAGAGTTCAGTGAAAAACACGGTATCAAAAAGTTTTTTGAAGGCGGCTGTGCAGGCGTAGAGCATGCACTTTTACCTGAATTAGGCATTGTTAAAGCGGGCGATGCTGTCATCGGTGCCGACAGCCACACATGTACATATGGTGCTCTTAACGCATTTTCTACAGGTGTTGGTTCAACCGACATGGCTATCGGCATGAGCAAGGCAAAGGCATGGATGAAGGTGCCCTCTGCTATTGGCTTTAACCTTAAGGGTAACTTTAAAAAGGGCGTTTCCGGTAAGGACCTTATCTTGTATATCATTGCGAAAATCGGCGTTGACGGTGCACTTTACAAATCTATGGAATTTTTCGGTGATGGTGTAGGTGCTCTTACAATGGACGATAGGTTTACAATTGCAAACATGGCAATTGAAGCAGGCGGCAAGAACGGCATTTTTGTTGCCGATGAAAAGACCATTGCATATATGGAAGAAGCAGGCGTTAAGGAATACACAACCTATGAACCCGATTCCGATGCCCCTTACGAATATGTTATGGACATTGAGCTTAGCGAAGTGCCCTACATGGTAGCATTCCCTCATCTTCCTTCTAACGGTAAAACAGCAGAGGAAGCAGAAAGCCTTAAGGTAAAGCTTGACCAGGTTGTAATAGGCAGCTGTACAAACGGCAGAATTACTGACCTTCGAATTGCTGCTGAAGTATTAAAGGGTAAAAAGGTTAAGGAAAACCTCCGTGTTATCATTATCCCTGCAACTCCGAAGATTTATAAGGAAGCCTTGAATGAAGGTCTTCTTAACATTTTCATGGATGCAGGCTGTATTGTATCGCCTCCTACCTGTGGCCCCTGTCTTGGCGGTCATATGGGTATTTTAGCTGACGGCGAAAGAGCAATTGCAACAACAAACCGTAACTTTGTTGGCAGAATGGGTCATGTTGATTCCGAGGTTTATCTTGCTTCGCCCCGTGTTGCAGCAGAAAGTGCTCTCACAGGTTATATCACAGCGCCTAAGAACTGATAGGAGGACTTAATAATGAACGTAAAAGGTAATGTTTTTAAATATGGCGATAACGTTGATACAGACGTTATCATTCCTGCAAGATATCTGAACACAAGTGCACCTAAGGAGCTTGCAGCACACTGCATGGAGGATATCGACAAGAGCTTTGTAACAAAAGTAACAGCAGGCGATATCATGATAGGCGGTTGGAATTTTGGCTGCGGTTCATCCCGTGAGCACGCACCCATTGCAATTAAAGCAAGCGGTATTGACCTTATCATTGCAAAGAGCTTTGCCCGCATCTTCTATCGTAACTCCATTAATATCGGTCTTCCCATTCTTGAAAGCGAGGAATGTGTTAACGATGCTGAAGCCGGAGATGTAATTTCTGCCGATTTGTCCAAGGGCATTATCCGTAACGAAACAAAGGGCAAGGAATACACAACAACACCCTTCCCCGAATTTATTCAGGAAATTATAAACTGTGGCGGTCTTGTTGGCTACGCACAGCAGAAGCTGTAAAATGAATGAAATGCCTACGGCATGAAATGTGCTTTTGGCACATGAAATGGCGATGCCATGAAATGCACTGCGTGCATTATGGTGGATTTGCCTTGCAAATCTTTTAATAATATAAAATGAAAAACCTTTGGTTTTTCTACCTGAATGAACCGTGGGTTCATATCATGGAGCAAAGCTCCATATCATTCATCATGCACATTGTGCATTTCATTCAGGCTAAAATTAAAATTGACATAAAGAGGATGATGTTAACATGATTAAGAATATAGCAGTTATTCCCGGTGACGGTATCGGTCCCGAGGTTGTACGTGAAACAATAAAGGTTCTTGACAAGGTTGCCGAAAAGTTCGGTCACGAGTTCAAGTATGAATATCTTCTTGCAGGTGGTTGCTCTATTGATGAATACGGCAAGCCTCTTACAGAAGAAACTCTCGAAAAGGCAAAGGCGAGTGACAGCGTGCTTTTAGGTGCAGTAGGCGGTCCTAAGTGGGAAAATATCCCCGGTATTCGTCCCGAACAGGCACTTTTGGGTCTTCGCGGCGGTCTTAACCTTTATGCAAACCTCCGCCCTGCAGTAATGTATAAGGAATTAAGCGAAGCTTCTCCCTTAAAGAGCGAAATTATAGGCGACGGTATCGACATTATGATTGTTCGTGAACTTACAGGCGGTATTTATTTTGGTGAAAGCGGCAGAAACGAAGCTGGCGATTGGGCATACGACACAGAAAGCTACTCCAAGAATGAAGTTGAACGTCTTCTTATCCATGCCTTTGAAATTGCTATGAAGCGCAACAAGCACGTAACAGTTGTTGACAAGGCTAATGTACTTGAATCCTCCCGTTTGTGGCGCGAGGTTACAAAGACTGTTGCTCCTCGTTATCCCGAGGTAATGGTTGACTATCTTTACGTTGACAACGCTTCCATGCAGCTTGTTCGTAACCCCCGTCAGTTTGACGTTATTGCAACAAGCAACATTTTTGGCGACATTTTATCCGACGAAGCAAGCCAGATTACAGGCTCCATCGGCATGCTTCCCTCTGCATCTTTAGGCGAGGGAACCTTTGGCATGTACGAGCCCGTGCATGGCTCCGCTCCCGACATTGCAGGCGAAAATAAGGCTAACCCTCTTGCAACAATTCTTTCCGGCGCTATGATGCTCCGCTATTCATTTGACATGCAGAAGGAAGCTGACTGCATTGAAAACGCAGTTGCAAAGGTTCTCAGTGACGGTATCCGCACAGGTGATATTGCAGGCGGTATGGAATTTGTCGGCTGCAAGGAAATGGGCGATGCTGTAGTTGAAAGATTATGATGAAGAATTTTTATCCTGACCTTTATCTGGAAAATATAAGCTGTATCACTGCCTCCATGCTCAGTAAAATGGGTATGGAGGCTGTGGTGCTTGATGTGGACAATACCTTAGTGCCTCATAATGACCCCCATCCCACTAAAGAAGTTGAAGAATTTCTTGCGGATATGCGGAAAGGGAACATTAAAATATGCGTTGTTTCCAACAACACCTATGAGCGTGTAAAGCCCTTCTGCGACAAAATCGGCATTGAATATTTTGTGCATGATGCGTTGAAGCCCCGTGCCTATGGTTATCTGAAAGCAGCAGAAATTATGGGTGTTGAAGCAATTAAAACCGTAGGCATAGGTGACCAGATTTTTACCGACGTATGGGGCGGTAACAGAGCGGGCTGTTACACAATACTTTTAAAGCCCATCGACATTTCTACGGAAAACCCCTTCATAAAATTTAAAAGGCTCCTTGAAAAGCCTTTCTTAAAGAAAATCAAAAGAAGTGAAAACAAATGAACATAACAGGAAAAACCATTCAGCTGGGGGTTATCGGTAACCCAATAAGTCACTCCATTTCTCCCCAGCTTCACAATACAATGGCAGAAAAAATGGGCCTTGATTACACATATTCTGCCTACAGAGTAAGGCGGGGTGAGGTGGCTAAAGCCCTTGATGGCATGCGCGCACTAAATATACGAGGTTTTAATGTGACAATACCTCATAAGGTAACGGCTCATGACCTTTGTGACGAGCTGGACCCCTTTGCAAAGAAGATGGGTGCATGTAACACCTTAGTGAATAACGATGGCGTAATTAAGGGATATAATACCGATGGTCCGGGTTTTATACGCTCGCTTTTACATAAGGGTGTAAGCGTTAAAGACAAATTTGTGATTGTTCTGGGGGCAGGCGGTGCAGCGCAAGGCGTTTGCATGGCAATGGCTGATGCAGGCGCAAGAATGATAGGCATCATAAACCGCACCTATGAAAAGGCAGAAAAGCTGGCAGAGAGGATTAACAAATATTATCCCTCTGTGGCACACGCATGCAATGGCTTTGTAGATGCAGATATTGTTGTCAATACCACAAGCGTTGGCATGAATACCAATGAAATGCCTGCGGATGTGGATTTTGAAAGTCTCAAAAAGGAGACTGTAGTGTGTGATATTGTGTATTGCCCACGCGAGACGGCTTTTCTGAAAAAAGCCTCCGAGGCAGGTCTTAAAACCGTAGGCGGTATAGGCATGCTCATAAACCAGGCAGTTATCGCCTTTGAGCTTTTTACAAACACAAAGGTTGACGAAACGGTGGTCGATTATTTATATCGCATGACGGAGCTTGAAAAATCCATTGTTTTAACAGGCTTTATGGGCACAGGCAAAACAAGCATAGGCAAAAGGCTGTGCTCTCTTACGGGTGCTCAGTTTATTGACACCGACAGCCTTATTGAAGAAAAAATGGGCATGAGCATTCCCGACATTTTTTCAAAATACGGTGAGAGCTGTTTCCGCGATGTGGAAAGCGAGGTTATAAAAAGCCTCGCAGGCTATAAGGGCGCTGTTATTTCTACGGGTGGCGGTGCGGTTTTAAGGCGTGAAAATATTGATACCCTCAGAGAAAACGGTGCTGTGATTTTTTGCCTTAAGGCAGACATTGAGCGCGTTTTTAAAAACATTGGCACAAACACCGAGTCGCGCCCTCTTTTAAACGGAAAAACCATGGACGAGGCGCGTGCGCTTTTAGAGTCAAGATGCGAGGCCTATGCAAACTGTGACGAAGAAATTGACGTGACAGACTGCGAAAAGGAGCAGTCTGCCGATAAAATACTTGAGCTTTATATGGGCAGGGATTAATTATGACTACCGTAAAAGAACGCATAGAATATGTGCGCGAGGAAATAGAAAAAGCAAAGAAAAGAAGCAACCGGAATGATAACGTGGAGCTCATTGCCGTAACAAAAACTTATGGCATTGATGTTATAGAAGAGGCATACTCTGCGAACTGTCGCACTTTCGGCGAAAACCGTGTACAGGAAATGATGGAAAAGTTCGATTTTTTCCCCGATTGCGAGTGGCACCTTATAGGCCATTTACAGAAAAATAAAGTTAAATATGTGGTGGGAAAAGCCGCTTTAATCCACTCGGTGGATTCTTTCGAGCTGGCACAGGAAATTGACCGTATTGCAAAAAAGAAGAACATTGTTCAGGATGTGCTTTTAGAGGTAAATATATCGGGGGAAATCACCAAATATGGTTTGACAACAGACGAAATAAAAGATATAATAATTAAGATAGGGGAGCTTGGGTCCGTAAGGGTTCGCGGTTTTATGACGATGGCACCGAAAACGGACAACCCCGATACTGTGCGTTGGGTCTTCAAAAGGGCAAAAGAGCTGTTTGATTTTTACAGAAAAGACCATGAGGATATGAACATCCTTTCCATGGGAATGAGCTCTGATTTTACAGTTGCCGTTGAGGAAGGCGCAACAATGGTACGTGTAGGCTCTCTCATTTTCGGTAAACGATTATAAGGGTCGGTGCCCTCCACGACCATGACCCAATAATAATTTGGGCGGGCAGAAAGGTATGGCTTGTATTATGGCAATTATTGATACTATTAAAAAGTTTATCGTTTTAGATGTTGACGAAGACGAAGAAATGGAAGTTGAGGAGAAAGCTCCTGTGAGGGCACCTAAAGAGGAAGCTCCTCTCGGCGGCTTTAAAAAGGCGAAGGTTGTAAACATAAACCACGGCAATGCAAGCAAAATTGTTATCGTTAAGCTTGACTCCTCGGCAGGGGTTAAGCCCATTATCAATAACCTTAAGGACAGAGTGCCTGTTGTTTTCTCAATTGCACGTCTTGACCGTAACGACGCGGCAAGAGTTGTTGATGTTATCTACGGAGCAACCTATGCCGTTGACGGAAGCATGCAGAAGGTAAGTAACGACATTTTCCTTGTTACACCTTATGGCATTGAAATTACAGGCGACGTAGCGGCAGAGCTTCTTGACTCCGCTGACTTCTCTCTTGATATTTAATGAATAACCGCGAAAAATTCCTCGCAAATGCACTTGAGGAAAGAGATGTGCTGGCAAAGGTCTTTGACAAGGCTAACGCAGCAGAAAAAAAGGGAATTGCAATGTTTACCTCTTTTTTGTCAGAGCGCGAAGCCGCAATTGTGGCGGAAAGAAAAAAGCATATCGATTCTGTTCCTTACAATGCCTTCGGCGGCTATGAGGAAGCAGGCCGGGTGATGCTGTGCTTTTCTGAATATGAAAATGAAGTGTTCCCCATAAAAGCAATAAAGGTTACGGGCAAGGGCATTGAAAATTTAAAGCACCCCGACCTTTTAGGAAGTGTAATGAGTCTCGGCATTGAAAGAAGCTGTGTTGGTGACATTGTAAAAGGTGACAAAGAATGGATAATCTTCTGTGAAGAGGATATATCGACATACATAGCAGAAAGCCTCAAAGAGGTGGGCGGTGTGTACACTGAGTGCAGTGTGTGTGAAATTTCCGACTTGAAGGTTGAATTGCAGTTTGAAGATATCACCGGCACTGTTAATTCCTTAAGAGCAGACAGCGTTGTGTCTGTCATGCTTAAAACCTCACGAAGTAAGGCGCAGGAATACATAGAATCCCAAAGGTTTTTCCTCAATCAGCTTTTATGCACAAAGTGTGATAAGGAAATTCACCAAGGTGACATTTTAACCGTACGACATCATGGAAAGGCAAAGCTTAGCGAAATAAGCGGTAAAAGCAAAAAAGGGCGAATTTTTATAACAATAAAAAAATATATGTAAGGCAGGGATAAAAATGCTTACACCACTTGAAATTCAGAAGATTGAATTTACAAAGAAAATGGGCAAGTATGTTACAGCTGATGTGGACGAGGCTTTTTCTGTCATATCGGCAGATTATGAAGCGTTATACAAGGAAAACATACGCCTCCGTGATCGTCTTGAGGTTTTAGAGGATCTTGTAAACAAATACAAAAGCATGGAAGACACCATGCGCGATACTCTTATCGTAGCTCAGAAGGCCGCCGACGACCTTAACAAGGGCGCAACACAGAAAGCGGAGGGCATTATACAGAAGGCTGAAAACGAAGCCGAATTGATCCGTGAGGGTGCAAGGGTTATGGCTAACCAGACTCTTATGGAACGTGAAAAGCTTGCAAACGATTTGTACGCTTACAGTGCACAGATCGATTCAATACTTGATGCACAAAAACAGCTTGTTGCAGAAATTCTTAAAACAAGGAGTGGTAAAGATGGATTACAGTCAGACACTGAATCTTCCGAAAACTGAGTTCCCCATGAGGGCATCTCTCCCTCAGCGCGAACCCGAAATTCTTAATAAATGGCTTACAGAGGACCTTTACGGTAAGCTGATGGATCACAATGAGGGCAAGCCCTTATTCATTCTTCACGATGGTCCTCCTTATGCAAACGGCGACATGCACATGGGTCATGCCCTTAACAAAACTCTTAAGGACATAATCACACGTTATAAGAATATGAGCGGCTTCAAGGCTCCTTATATTCACGGCTGGGACACACACGGTCTTCCCATTGAAAGGCAGGCTATAAAGAAGCTTGGCGTTAACCGCGACCAGGCAGGCCCTGTTAAGTTCCGCGAAATCTGCCGTGACTTCGCTCTGGGTTACGTAGAAAACCAGAAAAAGCAGATTCAGCGCCTCGGTGCTATCGGCGACTGGGACGATATTTACGTAACACTTGACCCCAAGTTCGAAGAAAAGCAGATACGCATCTTCGGCGAAATGGCTAAGAAGGGCTACATGTACCGTGCACTTAAGCCCATTTACTGGTGCCCCGAGTGCGAAACAGCGCTGGCTGAAGCAGAAATCGAATACGCTGAGGACAAGGCTAACTCCATCTACGTTAAGTTCAACGTTAAGGAAGACAACGGCACACTTAGTAAGCTTGGTGTTGATCCTTCCAAGGTATACTTTGTTATCTGGACAACAACAACCTGGACACTTCCTGCAAACGTGGCAATTTCCTTAAACCCCGACTTTGAATATTCTCTTGTTAAGGCAGGGGAGGAAATTTACGTTGTTGCAACAGAGCTTGTAGAAAGCGCAATGGCTGCAGGCAGCGTTACAGAATACGAAACTGTAGCAACTGTAAAGGGTAGTGAGCTTGAATATGTTAAGTGCTACCATCCCTTCATCGACCGTGAAAGCCTTATCATTGTAGGCGACCACGTAACACTCGATGCAGGTACAGGCTGTGTTCATACAGCTCCCGGCCATGGTGTAGAAGACTATATCGTGTGCCAGAAGTATAAAGAAATTCCCATTATTGTTCCTGTTGATGCTAAGGGCTACTTAAACGAGCTCGCAGGCGAATTCAACGGTCTTTTCTACGAAAAGAGTAACGATAAGATTATTGAAAGATTAAAGAGCGATAACGCACTCTTTGCACTCACACCCATCATCCACCAGTATCCTCACTGCTGGAGATGCCATGAGCCCATCGTATTCCGTGCTACAGAGCAGTGGTTTGCTTCCGTTGAAGACATTAAGGAAGAAGCTGTAAAGGCAATTGAAGGTGTTAAGTGGATTCCCGGCTGGGGCGAAGATAGAATTAAGTCAATGGTTATGGACCGTAACGACTGGTGTATTTCCCGTCAGAGAACATGGGGCGTTCCCATTCCGATTTTCTACTGCGAAGATTGTAAGAAGCCTCTTATTACAGACGAGTCCATCGATGCTGTTGCTCGTCTATTCGGCGAAAAGGGCTCCGTTGCATGGGTTACAGACGACCCTGCCGACATTCTTCCTGCAGGAACCAAGTGTGAATGCGGCTGCAGCAAGTTTACAAAAGAAAAAGACATTATGGACGTTTGGTTTGACTCTGGCTCAAGCCACAGCGGTGTTCTCGATGTTAAAAAGTCTCTTACATTCCCTGCTGACGTTTACCTTGAAGGTAACGACCAGTACCGCGGCTGGTTCCAGTCTTCTCTTTTAACAAGTGTTGCAGCACGCGGCTGTGCACCCTACAAGACTGTTATCACACACGGTATGATTGTTGACCAGACAGGCGAAAAGATGAGTAAGAGCAAGGGCAACGGTATTGCTCCCTCCGACATTATAGGAGAGTTTGGCGCTGATATCCTCAGACTCTGGGTTGTTTCTGCTGACTATAAGACGGATATGAGAATATCTAAAGACATTTTAAGACAGATCAGCGAAGCTTACAGAAAGATCAGAAACACCGCACGTTACATTTTAGGTAATATATCTGACTTCAATCCCGACTGTGATATGGTTCCCTACAGTGAGATGGAAGAGATTGATAAGTGGGCGCTCAACTCACTCAATAAGCTTGTTGAAAAGGTTAGCAGTGCTTACGAAAGCTACGAATTCCATATGATTTACCACAATATCCACAACTTCTGCGTTGTTGATATGAGTAATGTTTATCTTGATATTATTAAAGATCGTCTTTACACACATAAGGCAGACAGCAAGTCAAGAAGAAGTGCGCAGAGTGCTATGTACATTGTGCTCGATAGCTTGGTAAAGCTCATTGCACCCTTCCTTTGCTATACTTCAGAAGAAATCTGGAGCTATATGCCTCATGTAAAGAGCGCTGAAGAATTCTCCGTTCTTATGAACGACATGCCCAAGGTTAACGCTGAATATGCAAATAGTGCTATCGAAGAAAAGTGGGCAAAGATTCTTGAAGTGCGTGAAAGAGTATTAAAGGCTCTTGAAGAAGCAAGAGCAGAAAAGAAGATCGGTAAGAGCCTCGAAGCAAGTGTTGCTATCACAGCAAAGGCAGACTTTGAATTCCTCAAGAGCATTGAAGAATCTCTTGCTGAAATCTTTATAGTATCTTCTGTAAGTGTCTCTGAGGGCGAAGATAATATTACTATTGCTGCAGCAGAGGGTGAAAAGTGCGAAAGATGCTGGACAGTATCCAAGTCTGTCGGCACAGTTGCCGCTCATCCCACAATCTGTGCAAGATGTGCTGCTAATTTAGAATAAAAACTTGTCGTCACAGAGGAGGTATTCTTCTGTGACGATGTATTATGGAGAGATTGCTTTGAAATTGAAAATCTGGGCGAAATACTTAATTTTCGGAATACTTGCGGTTATTCTTACTGCAGTTGACCAGTTGAGTAAAGAGTGGATTGTAAAAGTAACAAAAGGTGTGGAGGGCAGAGGCTTTCCTGTAATAAAGGGTCTTGTTAATTTTACCTACGTTAAAAACGACGGCGCAAGTATGGGGCTTTTCGGCGGTCAGAGAATATTTCTCATTATTGTAACGCTGGTTGTTTTTGCGCTGGGAATCTGGTACTACGTTAAAAACCGCCCCGAAAACACCCTCTTTATTGCTGCCACAAGCCTTATTGCATCGGGTGCTGTGGGCAACCTTATTGACCGTATAGCTTTCAGCTATGTACGTGACTTTATTGATCTGGATTTTGTTGAATTTTACATTTTTAACTTTGCCGACTGCGCTATATGCGTGGGTGCAGGGTTACTTATTCTGTATGCCTTTATAAACATAAAGGATTAAAAAAGGTGGTTGCGGAAATGGAAGAAATGATTACGCTGACCGCAACCGAAAGTGCGCGGTGCGACAAATATATAGCCGAATGTGTGGAGGGCGTTTCACGCTCCTACATTAAAAAGCTTTTTGAAGAAGGCAAAATTCTTGTAAACAATGCACCGAAAAGTGCATCCTATAAGCTCAAGGCAGGGGACGTAATTGAATTTTCCCTGCCCGAGGCTGAGGAAATTGACGCTATTCCCGAGGATATTCCCCTCGACATTGTTTATGAGGACGATGAACTTTTGGTTATAAATAAGCCTCGGGGAATGGTAGTTCACCCGGCACCGGGAAACAGCTCAGGCACATTGGTGAACGCAGTGCTTTTCCACTGTGAGGGTAAGCTTTCGGGCATAAACGGTAAAATGCGCCCGGGCATAGTGCATCGCATCGATAAGGACACAACAGGGCTTCTGGTTGTTGCAAAAACTAACGATGCACATCAGTTTTTATCGGACCAGTTAGGAGACAGAAGCTTATCCCGTGAATATTACGCATTAGTTCACGGAAACATAAAGGAAGATAGCGGCACAGTTGATGCTCCTATTGCCAGAAGTGAAAACGACCGTAAAAAAATGACGGTTACCTATAAAAACAGCCGCGAGGCTGTGACGGACTTTTTTGTGGAGGAACGCTTTGGAATCTACACACTTGTCCGCTGTAAATTAAGAACAGGCCGCACTCATCAGATAAGAGTGCATATGAAGCACATAGGTCACCCCATTGTAGGGGACAAGACCTATGGTGTTAAAAAGGAGGAGTTCAACCTTATAGGTCAGCTCCTTCACGCAGGGAAAATTGGTTTTATCCATCCCATTACAAATGAAAAAGTATATTACACTGCTCCGCTTCCTGAGGACTTTGAAAAGGTGCTTAGCCTTTTGAGAGCAAGAAGTGGAAAGTAAGAAAGTGAGGAATAAATATGCTGTCAGGCAGAAAAGACCTTTTAGGTATTCAGGAGCTTTCCAGGGAGGACATTCTCTATATCCTCGATAAGGCTGTTGAAATGAAGAAAGTTGTTTTATCAGACAACAAGAAAATTCCCAACATGCAGGGCAAGAGCCTTATAACCCTTTTCTACGAAAACTCTACAAGAACACGCACATCCTTTGAGCTTGCAAGCAAGTACATGGGTGCATCAAGTGCCAACATTGCCGCTTCCGGCTCATCCATACAGAAGGGCGAAAGCCTTATTGACACAGGTAAAACACTTGACAGCATGGGTACGGATGTTATTGTAATCCGTCACAGCGCATCCGGTGCACCTCATCTTCTGGCAAAGAATGTTAAGGCAAGCGTTGTGAATGCAGGTGACGGAATGAACGAACACCCCACACAGGCGCTTCTGGACATGTTCACAATCCGTGAAAAGAAGGGCAAGTTTGAAGGCTTGAAGGTTGCAATCATTGGCGACGTGGCACATTCACGTGTTGCCAGAAGTGACACCTACGCTTTAACAAAGCTCGGCGCAGAGGTGTTTGTGGCAGGGCCTCCCACACTTATGCCTATTGAATTTGAGAAAATGGGCAATGTAACAATGTGCGAAAGCGTTGAAGAAGCAATTTGTGATGCAGACGTTATCATAAACCTTCGTATTCAGTTAGAGAGAATGAAGTCTGCGCTTTTCCCCACAGTAAGAGAATACAGCGAATTTTTCGGTATGACTCCCGACAAGTTGAAATTTGCAAAGCCCGATGCACTCATTATGCATCCCGGCCCCGTAAACCGCGGTATTGAAATTTCTTCTTATGTTGCAGACGGTGACCAGAGCGTTATTAACGAGCAGGTAACAAACGGTGTATCTGTAAGAATGGCTGTATTGGACATTCTGTGCAATGAGTAAGATAAGTAGGTTTTAGACTGCTTTGATTGGGTAATTGCAACATTTTTATAAGGAACAGGGACACGCCTGTTTCGCTAAGATTAAAATGTGCAAAAAGTGTGGTCTAAATGTGGGTCAGGCATGTCCCATGTTGTGGGGTTCAGTGAGTTTTGTGCTCGCCGACACCCACCTTATGAAAGGAGCTATTAATATGAAATTACTTGTAAAAAACGGTCATATTATTGATCTTAAAAACGATATAGATATGTATGGCGACATCCTCGTTTTAGATGGTGTTATTGTACAGATTGCAGAAAAAATTGAAGATAACGAAGCCGAGGTTATCGATGCAGAGGGTATGGTAGTTTCCGCAGGTTTAATTGATATGCACGTGCATCTCAGAGAGCCCGGCTACGAATACAAGGAAGATATTAAAACAGGTACAGAAGCAGCTGTTGCAGGCGGCTTTACATCTGTTTGCTGCATGCCCAACACAAACCCCGTTTGTGACAACCAGGCTGTTGTAAGCTTTATAAAGAGTCGTGCCGAAAAGGTAGGCAGTTGCCGTGTTTTCCCTGTTGGCGCAATTACAAAGGGTCTTAAGGGTGAAGAGCTCAGCGAAATGGGCGAAATGAAAAAGGAAGGTATTGTTGCAGTTTCAGATGACGGCAGACCCGTATCCAACGGCTCCGTTATGAGAAGAGCTCTTCTTTACGCTTCTCACTTTGACCTTCCCGTAATAAGCCATTGTGAAGAATTAAGCCTTCTTGACTCTGGCAGCATGAACGACTCTGAAACCTGCACACGTCTTGGCCTTCGCCCCATTGTGCCCGCTGTTGAAGAGGCGATGGTTGCACGTGACATTTTGATTGCAGAGCACGAAAAGAAAAGGGTGCACATTGCTCACGTAAGTACAAAGGGCTCTGTGGCACTTATAAGAGATGCAAAGAAGAGAGGTGTGCAGGTTACATGTGAAACTGCACCTCATTACTTCTCTCTTACAGACGAAGCTGTAATGGGCTTCGATACAAATGCAAAGATGAACCCTCCGCTCCGCAGCCAGGAGGACGTAGACGCTATTATCGAAGGTCTCGTTGATGGTACAATCGATGCTATCATTACAGACCATGCACCTCACCACATTGACGAAAAGAATCTGGAATTTGACTATGCATTAAACGGCATTGTAGGCTTGGAAACAAGCCTGGCACTTTCCGTAACATACCTTGTAAAGACAGGTAAAATGACCCTGGGCGAAATGCTTCAGAAGATGACATATAATCCTTCAAACATTCTTAACCTTGGTCTTGGTGAAATTGCTCTCGGTGCAATTGCCGACCTCACGATTTTTGACCCCGACGAAATCTGGACAGTTAAGGTGAATGAATTCAAGTCCAAGAGCAAAAACTCTCCCTATGACGGCTTCACACTTTCAGGTAAGACACATGCCACAATTGTTGAAGGCAGAGTAATGTACGAAAACTGATAAAAGAAAGGCGGAGAATTATGGATAAGCTTATTAAAAAGATTATTGAAAAAGACATGAACCCCACAGTTGCAGGCTTGGACCCCAAGCTTGACTACGTTCCGGATTTTATCAAAATCCCTTGTATGGAAAAGGCAGGCGACAACCTTATGAAGGGCGCTGCAGATGCGCTCTTTGAATTCAACAAGGTGTTAATCGACAATCTTTGCGACATTGTACCTGCAGTTAAGCCCCAGAGCGCATACTATGAAATGTACGGCGTAGAGGGCATTATCTGCCTTAACAAAACAATGCAGTATGCAGAAGAAAAGGGCATGTATGTTCTTTTAGACGTTAAGCGTGGCGATATCGGCGCAACAGCAGAAGCTTACAGCGCAGCATATATTGGTCAGACAGATTATATGGGTAAAAAAGCCCGCAGCTTTACACCCGACTGTATTACAGTTAACCCCTACCTTGGCACAGACGGCTTAAAGCCCTTTGTTAAGGATTGTAATGATCATGATAAAGATATTTTCATTCTTGTAAAAACCTCTAACCCCTCCTCGGGCGAGTTGCAGGACTTAGTAATTGACGGCACACCCATCTATGAAAAAACAGCGGCTATTGTTCGCGAGTTAGGTGCAGATTCTATCGGTGAATACGGCTACAACCGTGTTGGTGCCGTAACAGGTGCAACATACCCCGAACAGATAAGTAGACTTCGCGAAGTAATGCCCAACACATTTTTCCTTATTCCCGGCTACGGCGCACAGGGCGGTAAGGCTGAAGACTGTGCTCTTGCATTTGACAAGAACGGTCTTGGCGGTATTGTTAACTCTTCCCGTGGCATTATGTGTGCCTATAAGAAGGGTGACTGGAAGGATGAACAGTTTGGTCTTGCAGCACGTGAAGAAGCTCTCAACATGAAGGAGGCTCTCAAAAAATGTATACTCAAGTAAAATTCTGTAAAATAGTAGGCAAAAGAGAAATTGCCAAAAATCAGGTTGAGCTTCTTTTGGAAAACGAAACCTTAGCAAAGGAGGCACAGCCCGGTCAGTTTGTGCACATAAATATCGGCAGCGATAAGCACATTTTAAGAAGACCTATTTCTATCTGCGATGCATACGACAACATTACACGTATTGTGTTTGAAATTAAGGGCGATGGCACAGAAATTCTGTCAAAGAAGAGTGTTGGCGAAATAATTGACCTTCTCGGGCCCTTAGGCACAGGCTTTACTGTTAAAAAGGATGCTAAGGCTGTTGTTTTAGGTGGCGGCTTAGGCTCCTTCCCCCTCTTGTATTTAGCAAAGAACCTTACAAATCCTAAGGTGTTCCTTGGTTTCCGTGATAAGGAAATGGTTTGCATGGAGGAAGATTTCGCTTCCTGCGGACCTACAGTTATCGCAACAGATAACGGCACCTACGGCTACAATGGCTTTGCAATAAATGCAGCAAAGGAAGCAATGGAGGATTGCGACATTATCTATGCCTGCGGTCCCACACCCATGCTTAAGGCTGTAAAGATGATTGCCCAGGAAAAGGGCATTAAGGCTGAAATAAGCATGGAACAGAGAATGGGCTGCGGTATCGGTGCGTGTCTTGTATGTGTATGCAAGACAAAGTCCGGCTACGACAAGGTTTGCCAGAAGGGCCCCGTATTCGATGCAAGTGAGGTGGAATTCGAATGAACACAAAAGTAAATTTTTGCGGCGTTGAATTTGAAAATCCCGTTGTAACAGGCAGTGGCACATTCGGCTTCGGCTATGAATATTCTCAGTATTATAATCTGGACGCCATCGGTGGCATAAGCGTTAAGGGCTTAACCTTAAAGCCCCGTGAAGGCAACAAGCCTCCCAGAATTGCAGAGGTTTACGGTGGCATTTTAAACAGCGTAGGGCTGCAGAATCCCGGATTGGAAAACTTCCTTACAAACGATTTGCCCTTTTTAAAGAAAAAGTTTTCAAAGTGTAAGATTATTGCAAACATTGCAGGTAACACCATTGAAGACTATATCGAAATGGGTAAGCTTGTAGGTCAGAGCAATGTTGACATTGTTGAAATGAACATTTCCTGCCCCAATGTAAAGCACGGTGGTGTTGCTTTCGGTACTGACTGCAACATGGTAAGTGAAATTACAAGTAAGGTAAAAGAGCAGTGCGACAGACCTTTGGTTGTTAAGCTCAGCCCCAATGTAACTGACATTGTAGCCATCGCAAAGGCTGCTGAAGGCGCAGGTGCGGATGGGCTCAGCCTTATTAACACTCTTCTTGGCATGAAGATTGACATTAACTCAAGAAGACCTATTTTAAACAACAATGTAGGCGGCATGAGCGGTCCTGCGGTTAAGCCTGTTGCAGTAAGAATGGTGTGGCAGGTTGCAAACGCTGTCAACATTCCCATAATCGGTATGGGTGGTATTTGTGATGGCAACGATGCTGTTGAATTTATGCTGGCAGGCGCATCTCTGGTAAGCGTTGGCACACAGAATTTTGTTGACCCCTATGCAGCTATAAAGACAGCAAACGGCATTGAAGAATATATGACAAAGCACGGTATCGAAGACGTTAACGAATTAATCGGTGCTGTTAAACCTTGGTAAAAGAAAGAGTTGATACTAATGAGTAAAGGTAAATATTATATTACAACTGCCATAGCGTACACTTCGGGCAAGCCTCATATCGGCAACAGCTACGAAATTATGTTGGCAGACTCTATCGCAAGATTTAAGAGAAAAGACGGCTATGACGTGTTCTTCCAGACAGGAACAGACGAGCATGGTCAGAAAATTGAGCTTAAAGCGGCAGAGGCAAATGTAACCTGCAAGGACTTTGTTGACAATGTTGCAGGTGTTATCAAAGAGCTCTGGGATATGGTTGACACATCCTACGACAAGTTCATCCGTACAACAGACAAGGACCATGAAAGACAGGTCCAGAAAATTTTCAAAAAGCTTTATGACCAGGGCGACATTTACAAGGGCGCTTATGAAGGATTGTATTGCACACCCTGCGAATCCTTCTGGACAGAAAGCCAGCTTAAGGACGGAAAGTGTCCCGACTGCGGCAGAGCGGTAAAGCCTGCAAAGGAAGAAGCTTACTTCTTCAAAATGAGCAAGTATGCTGACCGCCTTATTGAGCACATCAACACACACCCTGAATTTATTCAGCCTGTGAGCAGAAAGAACGAAATGATGAATAACTTCCTCATTCCCGGTCTTCAGGATTTGTGTGTTTCAAGAACCTCCTTCAAGTGGGGCATCCCTGTTGATTTTGACGACAGACACGTTGTATACGTATGGCTCGACGCCCTTACAAACTACATTACAGGTATAGGCTATGATGCAGAAGGTAACTCTTCTGAACAGTATAAAAAGCTCTGGCCTGCAGATTTGCACCTTATCGGTAAGGACATTATCCGTTTCCATACTATTTACTGGCCCATTTTCCTTATGGCTTTGGGCGAAGAATTGCCCAAGCAGGTGTTTGGCCATCCCTGGCTTTTACAGGGCGACGGCAAAATGAGCAAGAGTAAAGGTAATGTAATTTATGTTGACGATTTGGTTAAGCTCTTTGGCGTTGATGCAGTAAGATACTTTGTTCTCCACGAAATGCCCTTTGAAAACGATGGTGTTATCAGCTGGGAGCTTATGGTTGAAAGATTCAATTCGGACCTTGTTAATACACTTGGTAACCTTGTTTACAGAACAATTTCCATGACAAACAAGTACTTCGGCGGCACTGTAAAGAAAACAGGCGTTGAAGGCGACATGGATAACGACCTTAAGGAAACAGTGGCAGCTACAGTGGGCAAGGTAAGATCAAAGATGGACACTCTCAGAGTGGCAGATGCTATTACCGAAATCTTTACAGCTATAAAGCGTTGCAACAAGTACGTTGACGAAACAGAGCCCTGGGTTCTTGCAAAGGACGAAGCAAATAATGGCAGACTCAGTGAAGTAATGTACAATCTTTGTGACTCCATTATCACAATCGCAAGTCTTATTGAGCCCTTCATGCCCCGTACAGCAAAGGCTATCAGCGAGCAGCTTAACTGCGCTCTCCGTAGCTTTGAAGACTGTGAAAAGACAGGCCTCTATCCCACCATGGGCAAGGTAACAGATGCACCCCAGATGCTTTTTGCAAGAATTAAGCTTGAAGACATAATGGTAGAAGTTGAAAAGATTATGGGTGAGCAGAAGCCTAAGGAAGAAGAAAAGAAGGCTGTAGAAAAGCCCGAAGCTAAGGAAGAAATTTCTATTGATGACTTCTGTAAGATGGATTTAAGAGTTGGTACAGTTATCGCTTGTGAAAAGGTTAAAAAGTCCAATAAGCTTCTTAAGTTCCAGCTTGATTTTGGCTATGAGCAGCGCCAGATTGTGTCGGGTATTGCAAAGTATTATAACCCCGACGAATTAATAGGCAAGCAGGTTGTGGCAGTTGTAAACTTAGCACCTGTAAAGCTTTGCGGTGAACTCAGCCAGGGCATGATTTTATCTGCAGCAAACGATGAAGAATTGAGCCTTGTTTCTCCCATTGCACCCATTGCGCCGGGCAGCGAGGTAAGATAATGTTATTTGACGTTCATGCACATTACGATGACGAACGTTTCAACGAGGACAGGGACATACTCCTGTCCTCGATGCATACACATAACGTTGGTCACATTATAAATATAGGCTGCGATATTCCCTCAAGTGAGGCAAGCATTGCATTGGCTGAAAAGTATCCCTTTATGTATGCTGCGGTGGGCTTTCATCCCCACGAAGCGACAGTTATTAAAGAAGGGGACTACGACATTATTAAAAAAATGGCACAACACGAAAAAGTGGTTGCCATAGGTGAAATAGGACTTGATTACTACTACGGCAAGGACACCATGGAAATTCAGCGGAAGGTTTTTCGTGAGCAGATAGAGCTTGCAAAAGAAGTAAACCTGCCTTTCCAGGTGCATAACCGCGATTCTACCCGTGACTGCTTAATGATTTTAAGGGAAGCAAAAATGGGAGACAGATGCGGCATGATGCATTGCTTCAGCGAAAGTAAAGAAACTGCCCGCGAAATGCTTAACTTAGGCATGAAAATTTCAATAGGCGGCGTTGTAACCTTCAAAAACAACGTAAAAACCGTAGAAGTGGTGAAATATGTGCCCATTGAACATATTATGATTGAAACCGACTGCCCATACCTTGCGCCGGTTCCTTACCGCGGAAAGCGAAACAGCTCTGTATACGTTCAGGCTGTTGCTGAAAAAATAGCAGAATTAAAGGGTATGGACACTCAGGAGGTTATTGAAATAACCGAAAGAAACGCCATGGAATTTTATGGAATAAACGATTGATTAAAATATTTTGAATGCAGAATGCAGAACGCTAGAGAGCAGAACGATGGAAAGAATTCCGCATACGGAATTCTACCTTAACTCTGCACTTTGCACTCTGAACTCTGCACTTTATCTGTTCCACATTGCGTGGATAAGAAAAGAGTGGTAAATTATGAATAATATTATAGCATACCCTATTGGGGATAGTTTATATCTGAACCTGACAAACCGCTGTACAAATGCCTGTACTTTTTGTGTGCGCACAACAACAGACGGCGGAATGGGCTACGATTTGTGGATTGACAAGGAGCCAACCGTGGAAGAAATGGTTGACGACATTAAGGCGAAGGGCGTTGAAGGCTATAAGGAGCTTGTTCTTTGCGGCTACGGCGAGCCTACCGAGCGTTACGACGATATGCTTTCTGTTGTAAAGCAAATTAAAGAATATTGCCCCGTAAAGGTGCGCCTTAACACAAATGGCCATGCAAACCTTATTGCAGGAAAAGATGTAACCGCGAAAATGGAAGGTCTTATCGACATTGTGTCAATAAGCTTAAATGCCCCCGATGCAAGGCGTTATAACGAAATATGTCAGTGTCAGTACGGGGAAGAGGGCTTCTATGCCATGCTCGACTTTGCAAAGAAAGCAAAAAGTTTTGTACCCCGTGTCATTTTCAGTGTAGTTGACGTTATGGATAAAGACGATATTGAAAAATGCAGACAAATTGCCGAGGATATCGGCGTTGAGTTCAGAGTGAGAGAATTTATAACAGACTGATAATTAAAGGAGGAATTAACGTGAAAAATACCACGGCTACATTTGCCCGGATGAAGAAAAACGGCGAAAAAATATCAATGCTTACCGCTTACGATTACTCAACCGCAAAATTAGTTGATGCGGCAGGAGTTAATTCCATCCTTGTGGGCGACTCCTTAGGCATGGTGATGCTTGGCTACCCCGATTCAACACGTGTTACAATGGAAGACATGCTCCACCATGTAAAGGCGGTTGTGCGAGGTGCCGAAAATGCATTGGTTGTGGCAGACATGCCATTTATGAGCTATCAGGCAAGCGTGTACGATGCTGTTAAAAATGCAGGCAGGTTCATCCAGGAGGGCGGTGCAGGCTGCGTTAAGCTGGAAGGTGGCGTGGCTGTACAGGAGCAGATAAAGGCTATTGTGAACGCAGGTATTCCTGTTTGCGGTCATGTAGGGCTTACACCTCAATCCATAAATGCTTTCGGTGGCTTTAAGGTGCAGGGAAAAACCGTGGAGACCGCAAAAAAAATTATTGAAGATGCTAAAGCCGTAGAAGAGGCTGGTGCTTTTGCAATTGTTCTTGAAGGCATTCCGGCACCCTTGGCTGACATTATCACAAAAATGCTCACAATTCCCACAATAGGCATCGGGGCAAGCGCTAATTGCGACGGACAGGTGCTTGTTTATCAGGACATGGTGGGAATGTATTCTGACTTTACTCCCAAGTTTGTGAAAAGGTATGAATCGGTGGGCGAAATAATGACCGCCGCATTTAAAAAGTACGACGAAGAAGTGAAAAGCGGCGTATTCCCTACAGCGGAATACACCTATACAATAGACGAAGATGTTTTAAAAGAAATCGAGGCGTATTTAAAATGAAAATATTAACTACCGTTAAAGAGGTTCGCGAATATGTGAAAAACGCCAGAATGGCAGGAAAAACAGTAGGGCTGGTGCCTACAATGGGGTACCTTCACGAGGGGCACGCATCTTTGGTAAAAAAGAGCGTTGCAGAATGTGATGTAACAGTTGTAAGCATTTTTGTAAACCCCACTCAGTTTGCTCCCAATGAGGACTTCGACGCATACCCCAGAGATCTTGAGAGAGACGTGAAGCTTTTAACAGAGTGCGGTGCAGATTGTGTTTTCCATCCCGAAGCTGACGAAATGTACTTCCCCGATGCTACAACAACAATTGTCCCCGACGTTTTGTCGAAAAACCTTTGTGGTAAAACACGCCCAATCCACTTTGGCGGTGTATGTACAGTTGTGGGCAAGCTCTTTAACATTGTCACACCTGATAAGGCATTTTTTGGCCAGAAGGATGCTCAGCAGCTTGCCATTATAAAGCGCATGGTGAGAGACTTGAACTTCGGTGTTGAAATCGTAGGCTGCCCCATAATTCGTGAAGAAGACGGTTTGGCTAAGAGCAGCCGTAACACGTACCTTAATCCTGACGAAAGAAAAGCTGCACTTTGCCTTTCTCAGGCGGTAAAGCTTGGTCGGGAAATGGTTTTAGCGGGTGAAAAGAGCACAAAGGTTATTCTTGATAAAATGATTAAACACATTGAAAAGGAGCCTCTTGCAAAAATTGACTATGTACAAGCTGTTGATATGAGCATGCAGGATGTTGATACTATTTGTGGCGAAACACTTTTTGCAATGGCAGTTTATATTGGCAAAACTCGATTAATCGATAATTTCATTATCGATTAATCAATGCAGAATGCAAAGTGCAGAGTGCAGAACTAAGGAAAGAATTTTGCAGAGCAAAATTCAATTTGATAGGTAGGTGGTCGTTATGACAATTACTATGCTTAAGGGCAAAATTCACCGTGCAAAGGTGACACAGGCTGAAATTAATTACATAGGCAGCATCACCGTGGACAGCGAGCTGCTGGAGGCTGCGGGCATTCTTGAGTACGAAAAGGTTCAGGTTGTTGACATTACAAACGGCAACCGATTGGAAACCTATACAATTGCAGGCGAAAAGGGAAGCGGTGTAATTTGCCTTAACGGTGCCGCGGCAAAGCTTGTTGACGTTGGCGACAGAATAATTATAATGGCCTATGCTCAGATGGATTACGAGGAAGCCGATGGCTTTAAACCAAGAGTTGTGTTTGTAAATAAAGAAAATAAAATAGTGAAAAAGGCTCATTATGAAAAAGCGGGAGAGCTTTTTGAGGAGCTCTGAAAAATGCGGTAAATATGTCTCATATTTACCGCATTTTTGTCTTAAAAAACACATAAAATTAACAATTAAATTGTTGCACAATAAATAAATATATGGTAGTATAAAATAAGGTAAATATCCGGATGGATTATATACAAGGAAAGGATGATAAAATCATGAGAATGAAAAAAGTTTTAAGCTTTGTTCTCGCGGTAGTTATGATGCTCAGCATTGTTCCGTCAGTTTACGCCGACGAGATGGTGCTCACGGGCTATCAGGTTAATTCTGTCACAACCACCTTGGGGCAGGAGCCTTTGCTTCCCGACAGAGCAATACTTACCTTTGAGAATGGTGATGTACTTATTGAATACATTACCTGGAATGAGTTTGACACAAGCCTTTACGCTCAAGAAGGCACCTTTGAGGTGACCGGCGCTACAGAATCAGGCTATGAGGTCAAAACAACTGTCACAGTTGAAAAGGACTCAGATACAGACATTGCAACAGGTCTTATTGCATATTATAACTTTGACAATATCGGCACACAGCCCTCCGTAATTTCTGACGTTTCCGGTAACGGCAACGATGCGACAGTTTTAAACACTATTGTTGAAGGTGACGGTGGTTGGAACCCCGGTGCTACCAATGTGCTTACTGTTACAGAAGACGGTGTGGCAAACTTCCCCGGCAACACCTCATCCTGGTGGACAAGCTATCTTGGTGCGGCTTTAAAGCTTCCCAATAACATCAATTCCGGCGTGGATTCATTCTCCTTCTCTGCATGGATTAAGGCAGACGGCGAATATGCATCCGCAAATAAAATGACCAGATTTTTCGACTTTGGTAATATCGGTAGTGGTTCAAACAACCCCCGTAACAGTATTTTTGCCAGATACACATCCTCTTCGGGACTTTTGCGTATCCAGGACAGAGACCTGAACGTATATCAGGAAACAACAGTTTCCTCTCGTCCCTTTACAGACGTTTGGGGTCTGTTCACTTTTGTTTATGAAAAGAACGAAGAGACAGGCTATTACGAATCCACTGTTTACATTAACGGTGAAAAAATCCCCCAGTTATCTTCAACAGATGTTTACACCCGTGCTCTTTCCGACCTTGGCGAGCTTACAAATGCAAGCAACGGCTTCTTTATCGGTCGTACAGTATGGGGTGCAACAAACCAGGAAGTAGCCGACAACCCCGACTTCAAGGGTCAGATGGATGAAATCCGTCTTTACGACCGTGCCCTTACAGCAGGACAGGTAAAATACATTTACGAGTCAACCTCTCCTGTAGGTATGATCGAAATGACAGAATATTACGTTGACGACGTAACAACTCTCGCAGGCGATTATCCTCTCCTTCCCGAAACTGTAACTGTTTACTACAACACAGGTGCTGAAAAACAGATGGCAGTTACATGGGACGTTCTTTCTTCCGATAAGTATGCTCATGAAGGCAGCTTCATGGCAGGTGGCTATACAGAAGAGGGTAATTACGTAGAAGTTAAGGTTATTGTTATAAAGAAAGACACTTCCACACTTAATGAAGGTCTTCTGGCATACTACACCTTTAACGAAGATGCAGAGAATCCCGATGAAATTATCGACTCCTCCGGCAATAGCAATAACGCAACAGTACATAACCTCTATGAGGAGGTTTCTTCCGGTGGTTGGGGTGGCGGCACTACAACCGTTGTTGAAAGAAAAATGAGTGTAACTGATGGCGTTCTTTACTTCCCTGGCGCATTAATCGGTGAAGATGCGGGCCTTACAGGCAGAAACCAGAGAAGCCGCTTCTTCAATGGTCCTGCAATCCGTTTGCCTGACGGCATCAACGAAAATGCAGAAGAATTTACATATGCTGCATGGATTTATGCAGACACAAACTATCGCTATTCTTCTTCCTTGCAGAGATTCTTTGACTTTGGTAACGATTTGAGAGACTCCTTCTACTTCCGCTATGTTCCTGCAACAGGTGAAACCTGCTTCCAGGACAGAGGTATAGCTGCAAGTAGTAGTGACCCGAATTCGCTCATTAGTGCAACGCTTGAAGATAATCCCTTTGCAGATAAGTGGGCACACCTTGTTATAACCTACGAAAAGAGCGCAGAGGGCGAATATTACACACCTCACGTTTATATCGATGGTGTTGAAAGAGATGAGTACGACAATTCTCTTACAACACTTACACGTGCCTTTAATTCTACAGTTTCTTCCTCAAGCTCTAACTACGGCTTCTGGATTGGTAAAACTCAGTGGGCGTTTGACTCTGCGCAGGCTGCAAGCAACCCCGAATTCAAGGGTAAGATGGACGAAATCCGTCTTTATGACAGAGCACTCAACCAGAGCGAAATTGCAGAGCTTTATAATGCAAAGAAGCCCTCCGACGTGCCTGTGGACTATGAGTCCATGCCTCAGACAAAGATAGCAATCACTGAGGACGTAGAAGTATCTACAGCCTATACTTCTACAAACCGTGAAGGGCAGGCGCAGATTCTTGTTTCGTCCACTAACGGCGCAGCAAATACACGCTACGCATTCATGCGTACAGGCAAGCTTTCCTCAGGTCAGATGACAACTGTAGCAAACTGCGAAAAGGCAGTTCTCAGTGTTTATGTAACCCTTATCGACAACTGGGGCACAAACGATGAATTCTATTGCTACGGTCTGACAGGCGATGCAACCGACTGGGACGTTAACACAATTACAATGAATAACTACGCTGAACAGATTGGCGGTAGCATTACAAACGTAGGCGTTTCAGAGGTTGGCGAACTTCTCGACACACAGTATGCTTCCGGTCAGCAGAGAGATTTCTATATGCAGTGGGATGTAACAGACTTTGTAAAGGAACATGCGGCAGAAGACTTTTCCTTCCTTCTTACATGTGGCAGTAACGTTGCATATATTAATGCAAGTGAATCCGGTGTGGAAGGTAAAGTGCCTGAATTAATAATCTATCAGCAGGGCACACCTATTACTGTTAACCGCATTGACACAGAAGAAAACCTGATTTCTTCTTCTATTGTTTATGGTGTTGCAGGTAGCAGCTACACCTATAATGTGGCAGATGCTCTCGTAGGCTATAACAACGAAATTTACGTAGTAAACAAGGAAAAGTCCACTCTTACAATTGAAGAGGTAACAGGTGAGGACACAATCACAGTTGTTTACGAAAAGGCTACAGATGTAAGATGCGACAACGTAAGTGTAAGAACCTACGTTGGTAAAGCACCCAGCCTTCCAAGAGTTCTGAATGTTTACTCGGGTGACTACAGTGCAGTTTTCGCAGTACAGTGGGAAGCCATTGATGCTTCGCTCTATGCCGAAATCGGAGAGTTTGCTGTTGCAGGTACAATCCTTGGCACAAACGTTACTTTGGAAGCTAACGTTGTTGTATTCCCCGAATATAACGGCGCAGTAGGCGGCGATTTGGTGCTTTACATTTACAAGGATGGCGAGCTCAGTGAAGAAAAGAGAATAAATAAAGCTTATGGTGCGTCCTTTACGTTGGATGAAAGCTACGAAAGCTATCTGGGCAGCCTTTATGAACTCGAAAGTATTGATGGCGACATTACCGAAATTGGTCAGAGCATTGCAATGACAAGCCTTAACCAGCACATTGAGCTTTACTTTGTAATGAAGGAAGAGGTTGATGCCACACTTACAGTAAAAATTAAGGCTGACAACTTTGAGCAGACAAGCTACACACTTACTGCTACAGCTAAGGTATTAAACACCGAAAAAGTTGACAAAACAGTTAAAATTATAATTGCCGACTTTAATGATAATGATGAAATGACTTCTGCTACAACAGAAGGCAAGCTTATTGAAAGCCGTACAGGCGAAACTGTTACAATTACAAAGAGCATCCCCTATGAAGCGGCAAAGCATAAGAACAGCGCAGTATACCTCTGGACAGAAGAAATGGAACCCGTTTGCGATATTGTATGGATTAAGGACGTTCCCGTTTCCGGCTATATGTCAGAAGAGGTTTATGCTATGATACCCACTTACGACAGTGCAGTAACAACCCTCAGAAGCGCAAATGATTACTGGCAGAGCAACTATTCCTACAACACATGGACAAACGGTATTCACCCCTCCTTCTGGGCAAGAGCTGCATACCATACAGGTAACATGGAGGTTTACAAGCTTTTAGGCGACGAAGAATACCTTCAGCACTCTATAGATTGGGCAAATTCCAACAATTGGGTAGGTAACCCCTCTACAGCAGACCCCTCCACTTGGACATGGGGCTATAACCAGGACTATAACTCCAACGCAGTGCTCTTCGGTGACTGGCAGATTTGCTTCCAGAGCTATCTTGATATGTACGAATTCGGTGTAGAAGATGCAAACATTGACAGAGTAATGGAAGTTATGGACTATCAGGTTTCCAGAGAAGATGTAGACGCCTTCTGGTGGTGGGCAGATGGTCTTTACATGGTAATGCCTGTTATGACAAAGCTCTATAAGCTTACAGAAGACGAAAAGTATCTTGATTCCCTTTACAAGTGGTTCAAGTACGCCAAGGAGCTTATGTATGACGGCCCCGGCGGTATTCCTACAAGTGCAGAGGGCTATACAACAAGCGCATCTCTTAAGAGCGGTGCATATTATGCCGACCCCGACAACTATGCATACCTCTTCTATCGTGATGCAGGATATGTATATCCCTTGAACCCCAATAGTGGTCATGCTAATGAAAAGAACTTCTGGGCACGCGGCGACGGTTGGGTATTTGCAGGTCTGGCTAAGGTTCTTTCCGACATGCCGGAAACCTATGAGCATTACGACGAATTTTATAATACATACATGGAAATGGCACCTGCAATTATTGCTTGCCAGCAGACAGATGACAACGGCTACGGCTTCTGGACACAGAGTATGCTTCAGGATTACCCCAAGGGCAACAACAATAACACAGAGGGTTACGAAACAAGTGGTACAGCATTCTTCACATACGGTCTCTTCTGGGGTATCAATAATGGTCTTCTTGACGAAGAAACCTTCCTTGAACCCACACTCCGTGCATGGGGATATCTTGAAAACGTTGCACTTCATTCAAATGGTAAGGTTGGCTACGTTCAGCCCATCGGTTCCAATGCAACACAGGCAACACCCTACGACACAACTCAGGACTTTGGTGTAGGTGCTTACCTTCTTGCTTGCTGTGAAGCAGCGCGTTACGCACAAGGTCAGGAATAAAACTATAATTAAGCAAAAAGCAATCCTTTAAGGATTGCTTTTTTGCTTTTTGCATGATAAAATTAATCTATATGGATGGTGATTTTATGAAAGCTATTTTATTCGATATGGACGGAACCCTTCTTCCCATGGACGAAGATGTGTTTACAAAGGGCTATTTTAAGCTTCTGGCAAAAAAGCTTTGCCCCTTTGGTATTGAGCCCGAGGCTCTTATTGATGCTGTGTGGGACGGCACAAAATGCATGTACAAAAACGACGGCACAAAAACAAATGAGCAGGTTTTCTGGGACCGCTTCAGCGAAAAAACAGGTCTTGACTATAAGCCCTTTTACGATGCATCCAACGATTTTTACCCTAACGAATTTAATCAGGCAAAAATCTTTGCAGAGGAAAATCCTTTGGCAAGGGTGGCGGTGGAAATAGCACATGAAAAGGCCGAAAAGGTTGTTCTGGCGACAAATCCGCTTTTCCCAATGATAGGTCAGGTTACCCGCATGAGCTGGATGAACCTTACGCCCTCTGACTTTGACCTGGTTACAAGCTATGAAAATTGCTCCTTCACAAAACCAAATCCTAAGTATTTCGAAAAGGTTTGCGAAACAATTGGCGTTGAACCTAAGGACTGCCTTATGATAGGCAACAGCGAAGATGAAGACATGCATGCAGCGGCAGCCCTTGGTATTGATACATTCCTTGTGGAAGGCTTTGTAAAACCCGGTAAGGATAAACCCTATGAGGGCAAGCGCGGCACATTTGAAGATATGATTGAATATTTAAAAACATTATAAAGGAGAGATAATTATGGCACTTACATATGAATCCGTAGTAGAAAAAATCAGACGAGCAGACACCTACTGGCAAAAAAACTTCGACTTTGTTGACTGGAACGGTGGCGCACATCCTGCATTCTGGGACAAAGCTGCGTACCACACAGGTAACATGGAGGTTTATAAGCTTTTAGGCGACAAGGACCTTTTGCAGTACACAATCGACTGGGCAAATTTCTGTAATTGGAAGGGCAACGACTCTGATGCCGACCCCTCTGAATGGTTCTGGGAATACAATCAGACACAGGGCTCTGCCGCAGTTATTTTCGGCGATTGGGAAATCTGCTTCCAGGTATATATTGACCTTTACAATGCAGGCATTGACGGCGCAACAATTGACAGAGTAATGTATGTTGTTAACAATCAGATTGCAAAGGATGTTGACAACTATTGGTGGTGGGCAGACGCACTTTACATGGTAATGCCCGTATTTACAAAAATATATAAGATGACAGGCGACGAAAAGTATCTTGACGCACTTTACAAGTACTTCCGCTACGCAAAAGAGCTTATGTACGATGGTAAAGGCGGCATTCCTACAGATGCTTCCGGCTACACAACAACTGCATGCCTTAAAGAGGGCGCAGGCTATTCTAACCCCGATGATTATAAAAATCTTTTCTTCCGCGATGCAAACTTTGTTTACCCCTTAAAGCCCAATCCCGGTCATGAAAATGAAAAGAACTTCTGGGCACGCGGTAACGGCTGGGTATTTGCAGGGCTTTGTAAGGTTTTAGCCGATATGCCTGAAACTTACAAGCACTACGACGAATTTCTTACAACCTATAAGGAAATGGCGCCTGCAGTAGCGGCATGCCAGTTAAAGGATAAGGACGGAAACGGCTTCTGGACACAGTCGATGCTTCAGAACTATCCTACAGGTAATAACAATAATGAATACGGTTATGAAACAAGCGGTACAGCATTCTTTACATACGGTTTCTTCTGGGGTATCAATAACGGTATCTTAGACAAAGACACATATCTTGACACAGCTCTTTCAGGCTGGAAGTATTTAAGTGAGGTTGCTCTTCACGATGATGGCAAGGTGGGCTATGTTCAGTACATCGGCTCCAATGCAACAGAAGCAATGAGCTATGACACAACACAGAACTTTGGTGTAGGTGCATTCCTCCTTGCAGGCTGTGAGGCTGCTCGTTACGCACAGAACAACTAAAAACTACAAAAAATCCCGAACATTGTTCGGGATTTTTTCGTTCTGCATTCTGCGTTTTGCACTCTGCACTTAATTTACCGGCACATAGCCTGCTTCTTCAATTATGTTGCTGCCACGCTCTGACAAAACTGCTTCAACCCATTTTTTTGTATTTTCGTCTGCATCAGAGCGAATTACAATAAAGCCGTTTGTGTAGATTGGGTATTCGCCCGACTTTATTGTTTCGATGGAGGGCTTCACACCGTCGATTGCCAGCATTTTAATGGTGTCGCGCTTATACATTGTGTTTACATAATAAAAGTAGGAATAGCCTATGGCATTTTCTGCGTTGTCATATTCGGCAACGGCATTAATCAATTCGCCCATTTCACCTTGCACCTGTTCTGTAGGGGGAATGGCAATTTTTTTATCCTTCATAACGAGAGAAAGCATAGCCGTCTGGCTGCCGGAGCCTGTTGGACGCTGGTAGGCAATAATGGGCGAGTTTTTGCCGCCAACCTGAGACCAATCGGTTATTTCCCCTGTGTATATCTGCTGAACCTCTTTAATACTCAAATCATTGACAGGGTTTTCGGAATTTACAATAAACACAAAAGCGGAGCTTGTTGCAGGAATAATATTTAACTCAACGCCTTGTTCTTTTGCATATTGTTCATCCTCATCGGAAATTTCGGCAGCAAAAATTACATCTACTTTGCCGTCGATAAGATTGTGATAAACCTCGCTTGAGCGTGTTTGGGTATATTCGAAGGTTAAATCTGTTTCGGGGATTGCCAGAAAATCCGCTGCAATTGCATCCACAAGCGGATGAATGGCAAGGGATGCATCAACCTTTGGGTAGTTTTCCAAGGTGAAGATTGGCTCTTTAGAAATTTCTGCTTTGCTGCAACCTGTAATTAAAAGCAAAGATAGGAATAAAACTATAAATTTTTTCATGTCAGCCCTCCATGTAGTTATAGGTTTGAGAATCATTTGTTTCGTGGAATGTTGCTCCGTCAAGGTTTTCTGTGTCAAGCCATGCGCCGCCACGCATTGCGAAGTATGCATATCGGTAAGTTTCTATAATTTTGTCTTTATAAACTGTTTCATAAATTTCCATGGGCATTTCAAAAAGCTGAATGTGACTATTTATTTCGGCTGTATCGTGGTAGGTATAATTCCACTTTTCTCCATCGTATTCAGAATCGATGGTCATATTGAAAGACGGCTTTGAGAGCACAATGTAAAATTTGTCGGGATTGGCTTTTGCTTTTTCAAAAAAGGGCAATAGCTTTGCCCGCTCTTCTTCAATTGCCCGTTCAACAAATTCGTCAAACTTTTCTTTTCTTTCATCAGAGGGAGGATTGTCGTAGGGGATATAGGTCTGCCCTACGGCAAAATCGTACCACAGGTTATCTTCCTTGTAGCCATACTCTATAACATCAAATATATCATATTGAGTGTCGGCACAGGTGAAAATATTTTTGTAGCCTTCATATTCACCTGTGAAAATGCTGTCATCTGTCATATATTTTGAGTAAATGGCAATGTCCTCAGGGTACTCAACCATCTTGATTTCGGCAAAGTTTTCTTTGTAATAAAGATAAATGCCTGAAGGAGAAAATGCAAACTGCTTATTCTCTTCTTCCATAAAGCCTTTTACAATTTTATAGACTTCATTTTCATTCGGCGAGTGAAGCTTTTTTGCATGGTCATATTCACCGTAGAACGCCAGCTCCTTGTAAAAGGCGCTACGCACCAGAGAAAGAATGTCTGTATCGGGCATAAACAAGTCCTCAAGCTTTAATTCTTCACCGTTTACAAGGTTGTAGTTGAAGTGAATATGCTCCGCATAGGGAAACTCTTCAAAGCCTACTGAAAAGTCTATCGAAATAACGTTTGCAAAATTAGCACGGGTGTAGTAATTGGCATAATTTATATGAGTGTGCTTTTCAATAAGGGCATTGGCGCGGTCGTGAATCTCTCCATTTATTTTATCCTGCACTTTAGTGTCTTTAAGTCCTTTAATGACAGGGATTTTTATTTCTTCATGCTCGTTGAGGGGTGAAACTGTTTCGTCAATAAATAAATCATTTTCATCATAAGTTCCGTAAAGGTCAATGCCTTTCAAGCTTTGTGCGTTACAACCCGATAGCAAAAATGTAAAAATGAGAATAAACGGGATAATTTTTTTCATGCAATTCAGTCCTTTAAAACAAAACAGGTGTAGCCAAAGGCTACACCTGTAAAATTTGAAATTAGTTTGTGATAACTCTTTCTGTTTCCTTGTCGAAAAGGTGAATCTTTTCGGGGTCGAAAGCAATCTTGATTGTGTCGCCAACCTTAGCCTTTGTTGTGGGCTTAACGCGAGCTGTCATGTTGATTTCGTCGATTGTAAGGAACAAGAATGTTTCAGCACCCATCATTTCTGTTACGTCAACGTAAGCTTCAACAATGTTGCCTGCATACTTAGCAAGAGAGTCGTCATCATCGTAAAGGTCTTCGGGACGGATACCGAGAGTAACAACCTTACCTACATAACCATCTTCAATAACCTTAGCTGCTCTTTCCTTGGAAAGTGCAATCTTCTTGCCTGCGCCGAATTCAACAGCTACGCCGTCGCCTTCCTTAACAACCTTAGCATCACAGAAGTTCATCTGGGGAGATCCGATGAAGCCTGCTACGAATACGTTGCAAGGATCATCATAAAGTGT
>JAFQLL010000006.1 GCA_017414645.1 Clostridia bacterium
AAAAAATAAATTTTATATTATTGCCGTGCGAGAATTTCCTCGCAAGACTCGGAAAACGCTACAAAGGCATTACAAAGTGTTTTCTCCTCTGTTTACTTTAATTGCAACTATCGTCAGAGAGTGTCGGAGACACTTTGTTCTATTTTTTTTGTTGCATGCGTTAAAAAAATCTTGAAATCTCAATTTGTGGGAGTATAATATAAGAAAAGTGCTTGAAAAGGCACAAAGTTGGCAAAAGGAGTAATTTTTATGAGCATCAGAATTGGTATTTTAGGCTACGGTAACTTAGGCAGAGGGGTTGAATGTGCAATAAGGCAAAACCCCGACATGGAGCTCGTGGCAGTTTTCACAAGAAGAAGCCCTGAAACGGTTTCTATATACACAAAAACAGCTGCTGTCTGCCACGTGGATGATATGGAAAGCTGGAAAGATAAAATCGACGTAATGATTCTTTGCGGCGGCAGCGCAACAGACCTGCCTGTGCAAACACCTGAAACAGTAAAGCTTTTCAACGTTGTTGACAGCTTCGACACACATGCGCGTATTCCCGAACATTTTTCCGCAGTTGATGCAAATGCAAAGGAAAGCGGAAAGGTTGGCATTATTTCTGTTGGTTGGGACCCGGGCATGTTCTCTCTTATGAGAATGCTTTCAGGGGCAGTTCTGCCTGAAGGTAAGGACTACACCTTCTGGGGCAAGGGCGTTAGCCAGGGCCATAGCGATGCTATAAGACGCATTGAAGGCGTTAAGAATGCAAAACAGTACACAATTCCCGTAGATGAAGCGCTCAGTAGGGTGCGCAGTGGCGAAAACCCTGAGCTTACAACACGTGAAAAGCATATCCGTGAGTGCTTTGTTGTAGCAGAAGATGGGGCAGACCTTGCTCGCATTGAAACAGAAATTAAAACAATGCCTAACTATTTTGCCGATTATGACACAACTGTGCATTTCATAACCGAAGAAGAGCTCATGCGTGACCACAGCGGCATTCCTCACGGTGGCTTTGTTATAAGAAGCGGAAAAACAGGCCTCAACAATGAAAACAGCCACATTATAGAATACAGCTTAAAGCTTGATTCTAACCCCGAATTTACATCAAGCGTGATTGTGGCATACGCAAGAGCGGCATATCGCCTGCATAAAGAAGGGGTAAGCGGTGCCAAAACCGTTTTCGACATTGCACCCTGCTATCTCAGCGCCCAAAGCAGTGAAGAATTGAGAAAAACATTGCTGTAATTTTAAAAATAGGGCTTGAAATAAATATGAATGTGTGATATAAGTATTTGGATAGCAATATTTTATTAGGAGGAAATACTAATGAAGGTATTAAAGAATGAGGCAAGAGAAAACAGCCAGGTTTATCTTGAAATAGAAATCGCAGAGGATGCTTTCCAGGCTGCAGTTGAACGCAGCTATAAGAAGAATGTTAAGAACATCAACATCCCCGGTTTCAGAAAGGGCAAAGCTCCCAGAAAGTTCATCGAAAAGATGTACGGTGAAGCGATTTTTTACGAAGATGCAATAAACTTTGCATTCCCTGCAGCATATGATGAAGCTGTAAAGGAATTAGGTCTTGATACAGTAAGTCAGCCCGAGGTTGACATTGTTTCCGTTGGCGAAGGCAACGGCTGCGTTCTTTCTGTTCTTGTAACAGTTAAGCCCGAAGTAAAGCTTGGCGACTACAAGGGTCTTAAGGTTGAAAAGGTAGTAGCGCCCGTTACAGACGAAGAAGTTGAAGCTGAATTAAAGAGAGCTCAGGAAAA
>JAFQLL010000064.1 GCA_017414645.1 Clostridia bacterium
AATTAAGGTAAACAGAGGAGAAAACACTTTGTAATGCCATATGCGTTTTCCGAGCCTCGCGAGGAAATTCTCGCATGGCAATAAAATCAAATTTATTTTTTGCCTTATAGGAAATACGCAATTTCCTATAAGGCAAAAAAAGAACTCCGCAAAGGGAGTTCTTTCCATACTTATTACTTATTCACTATTACATGGTGAAGTATTGTCTTCGCCAATGTGAAGTTGCTTCGCAGTGAAGTTTTTATTCCATAAAAGTGAAGTTAAGTTTACCACTTCGGCGGAGCCGAAACTTCACTATCTTTGATAACTTCACTCACATCGTGAACTTCACTTGCCCATAAGGGCAAACTTAGTTGGAATTGTGTAAGCGGAGCTTACACAATTCCCTGCGCCTTCATAGCTTCTGCAACCTTGATAAAGCCTGCAATGTTAGCACCTGCAACCAAATCGTCACCAAGACCGTATTCGTTAGCAGCCTTAACGGAGTTATCAAAAATGTTCTTCATGATTGTCTTGAGCTTAGCGTCAACCTCTTCTTCGCTCCAGGAGTAACGCATGGAGTTCTGGCTCATTTCAAGACCGGATACAGATACGCCGCCTGCGTTAACAGCCTTAGAAGGAGCAATGATGATGCCCGCTTCCTTAAGCATTGCAATAGCTTCGTTTGTTGTGGGCATGTTGGAAACTTCAACATAGTACTTAACGTTGTTAGCAATAATCTGTTCTGCTTCCTTAACGTCAACCTCGTTCTGTGTAGCACAGGGCATGAGGATGTCAGCCTTAACGTTCCAGGGCTTCTGACCTGCATAGAAGGGTACGCCAAACTTATCAGCATAGTCCTGAACCTTATTGCGGCCGCTTGCACGCATTTCAAGCATAAAGTCAATCTTTTCAGGTGTGCTTACGCCTGCTTCGTCGTAAACATAACCATCGGGACCGGAAATTACAACAACCTTAGCGCCCAGCTCTGTTGCCTTCTTAACTGTACCCCAAGCAACGTTACCGAAGCCGGATACAACAACAGTTTTGCCTTCGATTGTGTCGTTAAAGTGCTTAAGCATTTCAACTGCGTAGTAAACAGCACCATAGCCTGTAGCTTCGGGACGGATAAGGCTACCGCCGAAGGAAAGACCCTTACCTGTAAGAACGCCTGTAAATTCGTTCTTTAATCTCTTGTACTGACCGAACATGTAGCCAACTTCTCTTGCACCAACACCTAAGTCACCTGCAGGAACGTCAAGATTAGGACCAATGTGACGATAGAGCTCGCTCATAAAGCTCTGGCAGAATCTCATTACTTCACCATCGGATTTGCCGTTGGGGTCAAAGTCAGCACCGCCCTTACCGCCGCCCATGGGGAGAGATGTAAGAGAGTTTTTAAAGGTCTGTTCAAAGCCGAGGAACTTCATTGTACCTATGTATACATTGGGAGCAAAACGGATACCGCCCTTGTAAGGACCGATAGCAGAGTTGAACTGTACTCTGTAACCGCGGTTAACCTGAACCTTGCCATTGTCATCAACCCAGGGAACACGGAACATAATCTGTCTTTCGGGTTCAACCATTCTTTCAACAACGCCTGCTGCAACTAAGTCAGGACGCTGGTCAATAACGGGCTCAATACTTTCGAGAACTTCTGTAACTGTCTGTAAAAATTCAGGCTCGTTTGCATTTCTCTTTTTAACGTTTTCAAGAACGTCGATTAAATACTGATTTTTCACTACTAAAACCTCCAGTTTTTAAAAAGAGCACACCGCTTTAAGCCATATACCCTTTGCGTTTGATACATATTATAATTACATGAAAAATAATTGTCAATAGTTTTTCACTAAAAAAACACAAAAAATTGTGTTTTTGTCCACCACTGGTGGACATTTGTGCTTTTTCCATCAAAATCACATATTTTCGGCAAAAATCACATATTCCAATATGCCCATATATATGATATAATTAATGCAATTATACGCGTAAAGGAGCAAACAAATGAAAAAACTACTTTCCTTACTTTTATCGGTTGCAATTTTCGCAACGATTCTTACCTTTCCGTTAATAACGGAAGCGGCATTTACTCCCACCCTCACAATTGACATGAGCGAAAAAACAGGGGCAATGCGCCACGGCTCAAGCGGCTTTTTGTATGGGTTAGGCTCTGACGGCACTCCTTCCGTTAACACCTTAACCCCCTTGAAGCCCTCCACAGCAGTACAAAAGGCTCCCGACGGCTTACAGCACCCCACAGGCGACGTGCTGGACGTTGCAGGCACCTTCATTTCCGCAGGCGGCGAGCAGGTGCAGATATACCTGCAGGACATTTACGCCCTCTGGCCCTACGAGCAGACAAGCTTTGAGGAATACCTTTCTCATATAGAAGAAATGGTGCCCAAGATTGTGGCGCTCAGAAATTCAAATCCCGACTACGAAGGTAAATTTGTTTATGTTCCCTTCAACGAGCCGGACGGCATATGGTACGGCAACATTGGCTCGAGCGCAAGTGTGCAGGCTCGCTTTAACCAGAACTGGCTTTCTGCCTATACTCTCATTAAAAAGCTTGACCCGGATGCACTCATAGGCGGTATCAGTGCCGCAAACTATCTTTCAGGTGCATACGAAGCATGGATTAAATTCTGCACAGAAAATAACTGTGAGCCCGACTACATAACCTGGCACGAATTGCAGACGGATGACCTCGGCACATTTGCTTCCCATTTGGCAAACTACAGAAGCATCGAAGCAAAATACGGCATGACCGAGCGTGAAATTATTATTAATGAATATGCTCCTCAGGACCATTGCTCAAACCCCGGCAAATTAGTAAACTGGATTGCTCTTTTTGAAGAAAACAAGGTTTCGGGCTGTCTTCCCTACTGGCACAATGCAGGCAACCTTAACGACATTGCCGCCGACAACAACGAGCCTAACGGTGCATGGTGGCTCTTTAAATGGTACGGTGATATGAGTGGCGAAACACTTTCCCTTAAAACAAATACCGACCGCACACAGTTCTACGGTCTCGCTTCCATCGACGACAACAAAAAGAGCGCAAGCGTAATTTTTGGCGGCAACGAAGGCGATGCAAGCATAGTTTTAGAAAACATTACCGAGGCACTGCCCTTCAATGGTGCACAGTTTGTGGACATTGAGGTTAAAGCAACCTACTGGACAGCTTTCCACGGGGTAGCTCAGGAGCCTCCCGTTATTATAAAAGGTACATACCCTGTAGAGGGCGACAACGTTACTGTTTCCATTCCCTCTATGGAGGCAAACGCTGCCTACCTTGTTACCGTTTCCCCCTCACAGGAAGAGGAAAGCATTGTTTACTACGGCACAGAGCGTAAGCTCTACGAGGCAGAAAAGGGCACACACGTTGGAGTGGTTTATGCAAACAACGTGCGCTGGACCTACGCCTACTCAGGCGGCTACCGCCTTTCCGGCATACAGAGCGAGTCCGACGGCTTTAACCTTCCCATTGAGGTTGACCACACAGGCTATTATCGCATGGATTTGACCTACGCAAACGGTCACGGCACAAACCCTGCCGACCCCTCAGCGAACAACCCCCAAACCCTTACGGCATCAATCCGTTTTGATAACGATTCACTTAAAAAAGTTGCTCTTGAAAACACCCTCCGCGACGAAATGGCAGGCATGTATACCGACTATGTTTACCTTACAAAGGGCAAACACACAATGAAGTTCCGCGGCGCTACTGAAAACGAAGGTGCATTTTCTGCTGACAGTGTGGCATTTACCTATGTTGGCGGCACCATTCCCGAGTTTGACAGTGTTTACCAGGCAGAACTGGGTGACTTCAATCTTCTTAATGGAAACACCGATACCACCCTCACAACAGAAGCTGCAATCCCCGGTTTTTCGGGCGCAGGCTACATAACAGGGCTCCACGAAAGAAGTGTTGAAAACGGTGGCGGTGTACGCTTCACAGTTGTTGTACCCGACAACTCTCTTTACACAGTAGCCCTCCGCTACAGCGCAGAGGATAATGCAACAGCCAACATTTACCTTGACAACACCGCACTTGATTTAGACAATGTTTTAACCACCATTTCCCTTCCTGCAACAGACAGCTTCTCAACAGAATATGTAACCGTATTTTTGCAGAAGGGCATTAATATTATCGATATTGATGCATCAAACCCCATCGCATTTGACTACATGCGTGTTAAAAAGGCAGAGGGAGCCCCCATTGCAGTTGAAGCGGAAGCAGGCACTCTTTCAGGGGAAGCCGAAACACGTGAAAACGCCTATGCAAGTAACGGAAGCTATGCTTCAAACATTGAAGGCGGAACAGAGGATGCGCTTAATTTAACAGTTAACGCACCCGATGCAGGCAAATACAAAATGGTTATCCACCACTCTTCAGGTGAGCTTTTCGGTGGCCACACCTACAACGCACAGCTTGTTGACCGCTATGCTTCCTTTAAGCTGAACGACCTTGATGCAACCAGACTTTACTTTAAAAACACCTATTCCGACTCTAACTGGCGCACAACAGTTTTAGCTGTAGAATTAGAGGAAGGCGAAAACACCCTTACAGTATTTAACGACAACTGGCGCTTGGTTCAGAACGGCACAGGCACCACAGGCAACATTACTTACAACACGCTTGTAAACTACACACCCAATTTCGACCTTTTCGAGTTCTATCCTGCTGTTACTGAAAATTCTGCACTTACCGAAAACTACAAAATGAGCGTAATGCACACTTCTCACGGTACGGTTGAAATAGACAAAACCTCTGTTACCCCGGGTGAAAACGTTACCCTCACCTTCTACCCCGAATACAAGGAGGGCAAGGTTGAGGTGTATATAGGCGACGAAAATCTTACAGAGCTTGTTTTCGGCAACACTCTTATCTGCACCCCTACAGCAGATATCGAATTTGACGTACGCTTCATCATCCCCGAAAACCTTGATAATTATATTGTAAACTCCTCCTTCGGCACAGGAAATGCAGAAGGCTGGGATGCTGAGGGCTGCGAAATAATAACAGAAGATAACGTCCACTATGCTTCTATAGGCACAATCAGCCAGACGATTGAGGCAGAGGAAGGCTATTACGACATTACCTTCCTTGCAAAGGGCGAAAATGTAACAGTTACAGCAAACGACAGCAGTAAGGTAATTGACCTTACCGACAATTGGTCGCCCTACAAAATCCGCACCTATTCCGAGGGCGAAATAGCCCTTTCTCTTACAGGCACAGCAATGGTTGACGATTTCAGCCTCAATGCAGGTCAGGTTGACCCCGACCTACTCTACTTTGTTGACTGTGGCGACATTGACCCTGCCACAATTAACGAAGGTGACAAATACGGTCTCTTAAACTCTGTTACAGAGCAGTTCTACGGCGAAGACCCTGTTACAGGCTACTCATGGGGTATTGCGGACGAATACGTTTCAAGTGACAAATACCCCCACCTTTTAACAGGCAAAGAAACCTGGCCCTATGAATATGACCTTACAGATGGGGAAGACAAAATTATCACCTACCGCTACGCTAAAGACCAGGACGACAGGGAAGGTAATGGCATTACCTATAAGTTCACCCTCCCCGAGGATGGAGACTACGCCTTTGAGGTTGCCTTCTATGCACCCGCTCACTGGCAAACAAGCGTTAACCGTAAGTCCAGCTTAACAATGAACGGACAGGTTTTAGCAAGTGGTGTTATCCCCTCAACAAATGCAGCCAACCCCAACATTATTAAAAAGGTTGCCGCAGTTACAGGCGGCGAAGCCACATTAAACCTTAAGCTTGACAGTGACGGGGCAGGCGGTCCCATGATGAGCTACATTAAAATAAGAAAAGCTCCCGACATTTCCCATATTGAAAAAATCGACACAACTGCCCTTACCATTACAGGCTCTGCCACATGGAATAACGACCCCCTGACTCAGGCAAAATATGCTTTTGACGGCGACCTCAACACCTTTTTTGACGGCATTTCAGGCGGCTATCTCACTATCGATTTAGGTGAAGAAACCCCCATCGGTGCCATCGGCTACTACCCCAGAAGTAACTGGGCAGGCAGAATGCTGTCAACCTCCTTTTACGGCTCAGTTGACGGCACAGAATGGGAACAGCTTTTTGTCATAACCCAAACCCCGCCCTACGGCGTTGAAACCCTTGTTTCCCATGCGGAATTTTTAAATACGGGCGAATATCGCTACATTAAGTATCAGAACCCTTCTGACTACTGTAACGTAGCCGAAATCAACATCTATACTACCTCCGATTCAATCCCCTTTACAGAATACGACACCTCCGTTTGTGATGTAACCCACATTTCTATTGAGGATAGCAGCTACTACTTCCAATACGAAGAAGGCAGCATAGGCACAATCATTCAGGTTGTACGTGACGGCGACATGGTAACAAGGGTTAAGAGAACACCTCTTACAACCGAACCTGTCCCGATGCTTTCTCCCGACGAAGAAATTTACATTTGGGACGTAGAAGCCTTAAAGCCACTTGTTACAATTAAAAAGTAAACAACACAAAACCCCGATTGGAACAAAATCCAATCGGGGTTTTATCAACTCTGCACTTTGCACTTTGCACTCTGCATTCTGCGCTTAAAAGGCTTTTCAATATTCAATTTCTATAATCTGCGCCTCACAAAGCGGCTTCAATGTGGTCATGCTTTCAAAGCAGAAAACCTTAACCTGCTTCTTCGACACAGGCACGCCAACCTCCAGGCTTTCACTTCCGTCAAAGCTTTGAACACTTTCTGCTCCGTCCGTAGCCGTAGCACGTATAAATACCCTACTATCCTCTACATTCCCGTCAGTCAGCTCTTCAAGCTCGATATGTATAACAACCTCTGCTTCCGCTTCAGGCTCCTGAGGCTCCTTTATGGTGGTTGTTATTGTCATTTCAATTTCCCTTGCAGGCTTTGTTTCTACCTCTCCGGGGTCAACAACAGTACCATCGCCTGGTTTGTTCTCGTTATCCCCCTCAGAAGGCAGACTGTCCTCGGGTGCATCGGTGGGTATACTGTTATTAACATAATCCCACTCGCAGATAAAGCCATATTGCTCATATATGTTTTTGCTGTTTAAATCGTTCCATGTTAAGGGCCACAGAGTAACGCTGTTTTCATCAGGCACAACATTATCGCTGTCGTTTGGCTCGCCCTCTGCCCAGTTGGTATAATCCCAGCTTTCGCCCGTTACCCATTTCCAATTGTTATAGGTTTCACGGTATGCACCTATCCACAAATTAGTATAGTCGGAATTAAGCTCTTCAATAAACATTTGCTCTCTTTCGTCTGTAATGGTTACAAGGTGACCGCCATTATTCTCGCACCATGCTTTCGCAGCCTCCCAGGTTACAGAGCACTTATAAATTGCATAGGTGTGAGAATTATATTCCCCATGGTTTGTTTTTTGGTTATCGTCCTCAATTTCGTCGCCTGTATTTCCTTGCACATAAACCCTGTAAGAATACGTAACAGAGCCATAATAATCGCAAATCAAAAGCTCAGCTTCGCCAACGCCTACCGCCACAATAAAGCTGTTTTCGATTGTGAGCACCTTTTCGTCACAGCTTATAAGCTCGTAAGGCACTTCCAAAGGAGAATTTGTGTCTATAAAAACTTCCCACACATCTCCCTTTTTGAGAACAATGCTGTCGTCAAGGTTAACGCGAAAATAATACTCCTCCGGTTTTTCGGCTTCGGGAGGCACAACATCCTCACTGTCCCACTCACAAATAAAGCCATATTGCTCATATATGTTTTCGTTGTTCAAATCGTTCCATTCCATAGGCCACAGGGCTGCGCAGTTTTCATCAGGCACAACATTGTCGCTGTCGTTTGGCTCACCCTCTGCCCAGTTGGTATAATCCCAGCTTTCGCCAGTCACCCATTTCCAATTGTTATAAGTTTCACGGTATGCACCTATCCACAAATTAGTATAGTCGGAATTAAGCTCTTCAATAAACATTTGCTCTCTTTCGTCTGTAATGGTTACAAGGTGACCGCCGTTATTTTCACACCACGCCTTTGCTTCATTCCAAGTGCCTGTGGTGTAATAAATTGCATAGGTATGGGAATTGTATACCCCAATATTACCTTCTGTAAGGTCGGTTTCGGTAACACATTCACCTGCGAAAACGGTTGTTGCAAACAATGACAGCATAAAAACAAGCATCACAAAAACAGCCGATATTTTTTTCATTTTCGTCACCCTCCCTTTTAATTTATCTCTGTATTTTTATCATATATTATATTTACCCCTTCGTCAAGGAAATAAAAAAGTGTTTTAACACTTCAACCCCCTCGTTCCCCCATTCTTGGGGGATGAAAAGGTGCACTTTTATTTTACAAGCAAATATGCGCACATTCTGCGCGCAATTTCCTATGTAATAAAAAAGCTTTTTCAATGCTTCAACCCCCTCTTCCGTTTGCGGTGCCCTGTATCAACTTCGCTAATCCGCTCGTTGATGACAGACCGCGGCACAGCTCTGCGCATTCGCTCAATCATCCACCGGATGCGCTCATGCTCG
>JAFQLL010000065.1 GCA_017414645.1 Clostridia bacterium
AATTAAGGTAAACAGAGGAGAAAACACTTTGTAATGCCATATGCGTTTTCCGAGCCTCGCGAGGAAATTCTCGCATGGCAATAAAATCAAATTTATTTTTTGCCTTATAGGAAATACGCAATTTCCTATAAGGCAAAAAAACACCGGCGTTTATACCGATGTTTTGTAATAAATTTCACATTTATATTTAATTTCAGTTTGAGAAAAGTAGGTTTCCTCCAATGGAATCCACCGTTCCTCGAACGCGGCTACTCTATCCTCGCCTACCCTTTTAATAAGGCGCTCAAGCTGGCTTTTCTTATCAACATCCACAAAAACGTGAAGGTCGTAGTATTTAAACAGTTCGGGGTGGCAAGAATATGAGCCTTCTATAATTGTAACGCTTTTTCTTGTTACATTAACCTGTTCCGAAAAGTCCATTTTATGACAGTTAAAGGGTCGGTAAGAAAAGCTTTCATTGGAACAAAGAGGCTGTAAAACCTCTTTGTAAAACCTTTCGCGGTCTACATTGCCGCCCGGTTCTTTAAGCCTGTCTTCTGTTCTCTGGCAAGGCCTGAGAAAAAAGTCGTCCATGTGGATAACGTTGCAGTCATAACAGCTGCTTAAAATTTTTGCAAGGGTTGTTTTACCTGAGCCGCAGCGGCCGTCGATTGCAATTATGCAGCTACCTTTTTTTCGTATTAATTTATTAGTTGCATTTATAATTTCATTTATCATAACAATCGCCTCGTATCATTTGTTATTATACGAGGCAATTTCGACTAAGTCAACTACATTAGGTTATATTTTCCTAAAGTTTTTACCCTATCGGTTTCTTTTTGAATAATTTTATCAATATTTAAATTAAGTGCATTGCACATACATGCCATGTAATAAAAGCCCTCGCCTATTTCGCGCTCAAGATTCGCCCTGCATTCGTCACACAAATCGCCCCGAAGCTGACATAAATTGTCTTGCTTTTCGAAAGTTACAATGCTTTTTCTTCCGTCAATTTCCATACAGCCGCAGCTTGTTACAGCCTTTACTGCTGCGCGATTAATTTTTGACGAGGCGTTTTGCAGCTTACTCATAATGTCGAGTATGCTTTTGTTCCATATATGATATTTTGATACGGTGTTCTGAAAATCCTCGGTAATTGTTTTTTTCATAGCTAACCCTCTTTTACATTTTCTGTAAATTAATTATATCAATTCACCGCTCTCTTGTCAATTGAACAACAAAAAAAGAATGAGAGAAAAATCCCTCATTCTTCGGCTTTAAATGCGAAAAACCGCTGTCCTGTATAATTAAAAACCACAAACAGACCCATGCCGACAATCGTTGCAACATTGTCGATAATCTGTTCTGTAGCATTAAGATACCCGAATGTTATAAACCTTACAAAATCGAACACTTCTATGGGTGCAAGCCCCATTAAAAATGTTGTAACAGGTTTTGCAATGCCGTAAGCAAGAAGCCAGCACACTGCAATGTTAACCGCAAACCTTAGGGCCTCTTTCTTAAGGTTGCCTTTACTTTTGAAGGTGAAATACTTGTTGAGGAAAAAGCTCATTACACTTGTGGGAATGTAGTTTAATGCACCTGCAAGCATAAAGCTAAGTCCAAAAACATTAAGTGCCGTAAAATTAATTGCATAGCCCACAAGAGTGTTAAGTATGCCCACAAGAATAAATTTAAAAAGCTTTTCGTCAACTACGTTTTTCATATGTCTTCCTCGGTTTCTTTAACGATGTAAATAGGCCTCTTCTTTGTTTCAACATACATTTTCGCCATGTACTGCCCTAAAATGCCAATCATAAGCAGCTGAATGCCGCCGATGAGAAGCATTGCACACATAAGTGTGGGGAAACCTGCAACAGGCTCGCCGTAAACAAGTGTTTTTATAAAAATCACAAGGCCGAAAACGAATGCCATAATGCAGAACAAAATGCCAATGAAGGACGATGCCTGCAAGGGCGCAGTAGAAAAGGCTGTAATACCGTCTAAGGAATATGCAAAGAGCTTTTTGAAGGACCACTTTGTTTCGCCTGCAACACGCGCTACGTTTTCAAAAGGAATCCACTTTGTGTTAAAGCCCACCCAGCTGAAAATACCCTTTGAAAAACGGTTAACCTCGCTCATGTCGAGCACAGCATCAACCATTTTTCCGGTCATCATGCGGTAGTCGCACGCACCGGGAACAATGTTCGTATCGGAAAGCTTGTTGATAACGTCGTAAAAGCGCATTGCAAAGAAGGAGCGGATTTTAGGCTCGCCCAGCCTTTTAACTCTGCGGGTTGCAACGCAGTCATAGCCTTCCTCCTTTATTCCCTTATACATTTCGGGAATAAATTTGGGCGGATGCTGTAAGTCGGCATCCATAACAACAGTGAGATTACCCGTAACAGCCTTAAAGCCTGCATACATTGCTGCTTCCTTGCCGAAATTACGGGAGAAAGAGATGTAGCGCACTCTGTCGTCCTTTTTTCTGAGTTCTCTTAACACCTCAACGGTTTTGTCGGCAGAGCCATCGTTTACAAATATGAATTCGAAGGCTGCATCTGTTTTCATTTCATCTGCTACACGAATAATTTCGTCGTAAAAGTAAGGCAGCGATAATTCCTCATTATAACAGGGCACCACTATTGATATCTTGTCCATTTTTCTGTCTCCTTCCGGTTATAATGATAGCTACAATAAGCATAATAAGAGCTGCAATTGATATTAAAACACCTGCACCAAAACCAAAGGGGGTGTAGCGCAAAACAATGCTGTGCTCGCCCTTTGCAAGCTCTACACCTATCATTGCGCCTTCAAAAGGTTTAATTTCGGTTTCTTTTCCGTCAACAAAAAGCCTCCAGCCTTTCTCGTAAGGAATGGATGTATAGAAGTAGCCGTCTTCAAGCGCATTTATCCTGCCCTTAATTTTTCTTGACTTATACTCTTCAATTTCAAAGCTTTCGTCACGAAGACGCTCCATACCCTCTTCAAAAAGCTTTTCGTTCATAGAATACACATGGAATTTGACTGAGGCTTTGTCCTTGAAGGTATCTTCAAATTCGAACTTAAACTTGAACTTTTCGCCCTCGTGATAGCTGCCTGCAGGGAAAATGTAGGCTCTCTTGCCTACCTTGTAGGTTGTGTTAGACACAATAATTTTCTTAATCTGCTTACATTCAACGTATGCGTAAAGGGAGTTTTCATCAGGAGCAACGTAGTTCATGTGAAGCACAGGCTTTTTGTCGGGGTCCTCGGTGAAGGTGTATTTGCCTTCATGGGCACCCGTAACCTTTATTGTGGACTCGCCTGCTATAGACTTAAGAGAAACCCTTGTAAACAAGTCACCCTCAAGGCCTGTTGCCTTACGGAACAAATCGTTCTGTACGTCGAAGGGGTTTTCGCCAAGGAGTGCAGAAGATACTAATGCTTTATCTGTCATAAAGCCAAGGGGCAGCACCTCTGTATTCTTATAAATAACATTTTTATATTTTTCGTCCGCTGTCCATTCCTCTGCAACGCTTTCAAGGTAAGGGTTGAGGTTTTTCATGTCGTTTTTGAAAATGATATGCTCAACGCCTAAGAAAGAGTTAACAAGGGGCGAGGTTGTTTCGTAATAGTAGCGGTTCGCTCGTGCAGGTGCACAAAGCGCAAGCTTTTCCATAAGCTTTGTAACAGGATAGTTTGCTGTGGAGGTAAAGGTTGAAACACCCTTATAGCCGTAGAGAGCCGGGTCATTAAGAATGTATTCCTGGCTGGTTTCTACTCTTAAAAGAGACTCGTCGGCATCAACATCCTCTAAAAGACGTTCAACCTCTTCACCTCTGTAGTAATAGGTGGAATAGGTTGTTGTTCTTACGGTAGGAACTGCAATGGCAGTATTTATGAGCATTTCGATGATAATAACGCCGCACAAGGCCTCGTTCCAGATGCTTTGTGCAGAAGTATTTCTGTGCTGGTCGATGGTTGCCATGATAACAAAGTACACAATTGCAAGAGCGCTGCAGCCTAATATTGTGGCAATTTCAGCCTTGGCAAAGGCACATACGATTACCGCTGCAGCAAAAAGAATTGGCAGAATATATGCTGCAGTTTTTCTTTTAGGTCTGTCTTCCCCTGTAAACTCGGCAACATACGCTCTGTATGCTGTTATAACCATTGCAAAGGAAAATACGAATGCGTAGCGATAGGGCACCATGTTCGGCTTATGGAAGCCGTGCCAGATAATGTCTAAATCGCTTATTGTTACGCTCAGAAGAAGCACCAGCAGCATAAGAGCTGTTGAAAGCTTTTCACTGAGCTTTATTTTTTTCGACATAAAGAAGAAACCAAGTAAAATTACAGATATAAATCCACTGAAAAGATTGGGCAGCCCTTCCTTGGGAACAGGCTCGTTAAAGGATGCCATACGGCCAATATTGTTTGCCGCATCCTCTTTTATGTCTTCAATAGCGTCTCCAAGGTCGATAATAAGGCTTTTTTCTGTATTGGCTGAATTTTTCGGCACGCTTGAAACAGTATCCTGCAGAGCTAAGTATGCAGGAATTGTCATGAATGCTGTGAGTGCCAAAGCAAGAATTGAGCAAAGAGCCATCATAAGCAGCTTTTTTGCAAACGCTTTTAAGCCCATGGAGCTTTTTGCGCATTCAAAGAAAAAGTAAATTGCTGTGAAAATGCACACCATAAAACCAATGTAGAAGTTGCTTATTACGGCAATCGCCAGAGAAACCACATACAAAATCCACTTATTTTCTTTTATGAGCGAATACACACCCAACATAACAAGGGGTAAAAGGGCAACGCAGTCGTGCCACATAATGTTCCAGTAGTAGCCCAGCACGTAGCCGCAAAGAGCATAAACCATGGAAAATGCAACTGTGGACTTGTCGTACCTTGAAAACACCTTCTTAAGGTACAAGGAAAAGAAAAGCCCCGAGAAGCCAACCTTGAGAGCAACCATCACAGCAAGAAGGTCACGGAGAGCTTCCTTTGAAACAAGTGTGATAAGAATGTTCAAAGGGCTTGCACAGTAGTATGCAATAAGTGCCCAGAAATTTATACCAAGACCAATGTTTTCTGAATACAGTATGGACTGGCCTTCCTTGAGCCTCTGTTGAAGCTCGCAAAGGAAAGGATAATACTGGTGCCACAGGTCGGTTACAAGAATCTGCTTATCACCGAAGGGATGCACACCGTTTATGATAAAAATGATATAAAGCGCAAGTGCAGGCAGCACAAAAGATGCTGCCCCCACAAGAAACGCTTTGTTTTTTAATAATCCTTTAAGTTGTTCTTTAAATTTAGCCATGTGTTTTCACTCAATTCTGTTTATCTGTCATAACCTCTTTCAAAGAAGCTGCGAGGGTTGTAAGGTTCTGTATTTCAGAAGGTATAATAAGCTTTGTAGCCTGACCGTCTGCAACCTTTTCCAATGCTTCAAGACTTCTGATTGAAATGGTTTCCTTAGTAGGATTAGCCTGATTGATTAATTCAATACCCTTAGCTATAGCTGTCTGCACACGCAAAATGGCCTCAGCTTCACCCTCTGCCTCGCGGATTTTGGATTCTCTTACTGCCTCAGCACGCAGGATTGCACTTTCCTTTTCACCTTCTGCAACCAAGATGGCACTTCTCTTTTCGCCTTCAGCACGCAGGATTGCTTCACGTCTTTCACGCTCTGCCTTCATCTGCTTTTCCATTGCATCCTGAATTTCGGCAGGAGGAATAATGTTCTTAAGCTCAACACGATTGATTTTAATACCCCAAGGGTCGGTAGCCTCGTCGAGGATTGTACGCATTTTTGCGTTTACAACGTCACGGGAGGTAAGTGTTTCGTCAAGCTCCATTTCACCGATGATATTTCTGAGAGTTGTTGCGGTGAGTGTTTCAATTGCCATCATGGGGTGTTCAACACCGTAGCAATAAAGCTTGGGGTCAGTTATCTGGAAATAAACAACGGTATCGATCTGCATTGTTACGTTATCCTTTGTGATAACTGCCTGAGGGCGGAAGTCGGCAACTCTCTCCTTAAGGTTAACGGTTGCTACAACACGGTCAATAAAAGGCACTTTAAAGTGTAAGCCTACAGACCAGGTTTCTTTATATGCACCAAGGCGTTCAATTACAACAGCCTTTGCCTGGGGTACAATTTTAATATTAAGAACAACAATTACTAATGCGATAATTATTAAAGCTATAACAAATGCCATATTTTATCCCTCAACTTTCTTTACAAGTAATTTTACGCCTTCAATGGCGCAAACCTCTACATTTTCGCCTGCAGGAATGCTTTCCGTAGCCTTTGCAGACCACAAATTGCCCTGCACAGTTACCGTGCCCTTACCCATTACGGGATCAATCGGGCTATCTACAACGCCTCTTGCGCCTATCAAGCGGTCGGCATTTGTTCTTTCATGCTTCTGCTTGAATTTGCCGCCGAAGAGCTTCTGGAACAAAACAACTGCAATTGCCGATACTACTGCAAAGGTCAGCACACAGATGTTTGTGTCTACGCCCACATAGGCAAGAACCGCCGCCACAAGAGAACCAAGGGCGAACCAGATAGAAATAAGCATAGGTGTAACTGCCTCTATTATGAGAAACAGCACCATAGCACAAATCCAAAAAACAGCATCCATAAAAATTACCTCTTAACCTCTTGAAACAAGAATGTTGAACTCAGCCAGTTTATTAAGCAAAACAGCGGCTTCTGCTCTTGTCATTGTATCTTCGGGGCGAAGAAGGTTTTTGTCATCGCCCTGCAAAATTTTAGCTCTTACCAGCCCTGCCATGCATTCAAGCGCATAGGGAGCTACAGTTTCCTTATCGGAGAATGTGCCAATGTACTTTTCAATGTCGATAGTTGGGTCTACCTTGTTCATTTTAAGCATTGTTCTGTAAACAAGACAGCACACATCCTGACGGGAGATTGTATCGTCGGGACGGAAGTTGCCGTTTAAATCACCTTTGGCAATGCCCAGAACCCTTGCTGCCATAATATGCTCATACTGGTAGCTTTCCTTGTCAACATCGGGGAATTCCTGAGCCTCTTTTGTTGACTTCTGCTTGCATATTCTCATGAGCATGGTTATGAATTCACCACGGGTAATTTCCTTTCCGGGATAGAAGGACTTATCGGCAATGTTTTCTGTAATGTTCAGCTTTGCCATAACACCTACGGCTTTTTCTGCCCAGTCGTAACCAAACATGTCGTCGAAGGGAGTTGCAGGCTCTGCGTCTTTATAAAGAGTTTCCTCCTCACCGTCAGTATCTTCAGCTATTGTAACGGTGGTGCCTGCTACATCGAGTGTGTAGAAGGCGTTTTCTTTAGGCTTACCGAGCATGCAGTCGTCAAGAAGCTCTATTTTCAGTTCGCCGCTCTTTTTTGCTTCGAAAAGAAGAGAAACTACAACAGGCTCATCGGTTCCTTTTATGGTCTGGTCGTAGCCTTCAAAAAGGAATGTGCCCTTTTCGTTGTCGAACTTGTTTGTAAGAATACCAAGATTTTCGTTGGAATATACCGGTGCTACAAGCTCTGCAAGAGAGCTGTCGAAGGTTCCGTTAACGCGGAAGGTGAGAAACTTTGCATCGTCTGTTTTCATAATGTCAACCAGAAACTGGTCGCCTACCTCAACAACATCCTTTACTTTTACAGCACTCATCTGAAGCTCAGCTTCCTGAGCCAATGCTGTAAAAGGCATTACAAAGAGTGCAAGCGCTACTAAAATACAAATAAATTTTTTCATTGTTTATCCCTCTTTTAAATTACTGCATAATTGTTTCAGCTGCAGTGTAGCTTGTTACAAAGTAACCGCCATTCTGAAGCTCAATGTAAATGTCGTAGGATGTTCTTGTAACACCATCGCTTTCGATTGTTGTTACTGTGGAGAAATACATGTTGTCGATATCTTCAATGGGCTGAGGAGTACTGCATTCAACCTGAAGAGGCTTTTCATTTTCTCTGCCGAAGTAGAAGTTCCAGATAGCATAATCGCTCTTCATTCTGTTAAGGTAAATTTCCTTAAGTTCATCAGAATAAAGTGCATACAAAATGGCACCATTACCCTGCATTTTAGCCTGACGCCAGTTCATTACAACCTCCTCAAGGCTCTGTGCACGATAACCGTTAAGAAATTCAGCCGAAGCATCCAGGTCTGTGTTCCAGAATTCTTCCTGAACCTGAGCACCTGTTATATCACTGGGCTTAAGCTTTTCCTTGCCTGCGCAGCCTGTAAGTACCAGAGAAAACAGCATAACAGTGCAAAGAACAACAGCAATACTTCTTCTTGTAATTTTCATAGTTTTTTCCTCCCAAAAATTAATATAATACCTTGATTTTATTATACTATTAATTAACCGAGATTTCAACTAATTTATCGCAAATTCTTTGTTTTTGTCACGAAAAACATTTTTGCTTCTACACAAAAAGCAGGATGGAAACCCATCCTGCTTTTAAATGTTAATTATTAGTTTTTGCCAAGGTATTCGTAAAGACGAACAGCAATTGTAGCAACTGTCTGGCGGTCAACCTTGTTCTTGGGTAAGAACTGACCGAACTGGTCACCTGTCATGATGCCTGTCTTGTTAACAGCCGCAACGTAAATTCTTGCCCACATAGAGATGGAAGCACCATCTGCAAACAAGAATGCATCGTTTTCTTCGCCTGTTACATTAAGAATTCTGGAAACCATAACGGCAATTTCTTCACGTGTAATGTAGTTGGAAGGAGCAAAGATTGTTTCGCTCATACCGTTTACATAGCCTGCCTTGTATGCAGCCATTACGTAGCCATAGTGCCAGTCAGAGGGTGTAACGTCAGTAAACTTCTGTTCATATGCAGATGCATCGGTGTTAAGACCAAGAATTCTGCAGATGATTGTTGTAAATTCTGCTCTTGTGATTTCTCTCTTAGGCTCGAACCAGCCCTGTGCTGTACCGCTCATAAGGCCATAGTCGTGCGCCTTATTTACGTTTGCTACTGCCCAAGTGTCAATGTTGGTGTCAGGATAGTACTTGGAAGGACCGGGAACGAAGGATTCTTCTTCCTTGGGAACTGTTTCATATTCACCGGGTTCCCAGGTGTTTTCTTCCTCAGGCTCTGTAGGTCTTGTTTCCCAGGTTTCATCTTCTTCTGTTGCTTTTTCCATCTTTGCTTCAAGCTCTTCCTTACAATCCTTACAAACTTCGCGTTCCTTGTTCTTGTAAACAACTGTGTAAACCTTGTTTGTGCCTTCGCCGCAGTATTCGCATTCGAAGTCGTACTCGGGTTCTGTCTTCTTTTCTGTGGATGTACCTGTTGTAGTCTTTGATGCACCTGTGTACTTAAGCTCAACGCTGCCAAATACAGCAGAGGGGCATTCGTCAGCCTTTACAGCAACCTGTTCACCCCAGGAAAGAGTGTATGTGCCCTTGTACTCAACTGTGGGAAGAGTAACTCTACCGTCAGCATTTGTGTTGAGGGGCTTGTTGTTGTATTCATCACCATCAAAGTATACGTCCAAATCGTCGATGGCATTTGTCATATCGGCATCAGAATAGAAGTATGCATAAACCTTCTTTTCTGTTTCAAGGTCGCCGTCGATCTTGCAGTAAACGAGCGGAACTGTGTCCTCGTCACCAAAGTAGAAGAGGATTTCGTCGTTGGGGTAAATTTCAACCTCTTCAAGGTCATCCTCGGGTGTGTAAATGTCGTCATTTACAGCAACGTACCAACCACTGTCACGAACGATGTCGCCGTTTTCGTTGGAGTAGCCTGTTGTGGACTTGGATTCAAAATATGTGAAGTTTGTTTCGTCGTTGTTTGTTTCGTAGTCGATGTCTTCGTCTTCCAATACTTCAACCATGAAGTTGTAAAGGTCGAATTCATCGATCTTAGCACTCTTTGTTCTCTGAAGAAGAGTCTTATGAGCGCCTTCAATTCTTACATAAGCCTGAACAGTACCTTCACGGTCTGTCATAAGTTCTTCCTTAACTGTTACCATTGTGAGAGGCTTGCTGGAAGACTGATAGCCGCCAACCATAACTTCGCCACCCTGGTAGGATGTGATCCAGCTTGCTGTTACTGTAGAAGACTTGAATACGTATTCACCGTCAGCATTTGTTGTCTTTGCAGTACCCTTGCTGTCGGAGCCACGCTTAAGAAGGTAAATCTTTGCGCCCTTAACGGGGTCTTCAGATACCTGTTCGCCGTTTTCGTCGAAAAGTCTGTTCTTTACTGTAATAGTAACTTCGTCCTTAACACTGATATAATCGGGAGAAATGTCAATTACAGGGTAACCTACTTCACCGGGGACACCATAGAAAACAACAATTTCGTCGCCGCCCTTAACTTCGTCTGTCCAGTCGCCGTCGTAGTCAGCATGTTCGCCGTTCATGATGTAAGCCCATTCACAGTCTTCATAATATCTGCTTGTGGAGTTGTCCTTAAGTGTGTATGTAGAGCCTGTAGCTGTAGAAGCAACAGCTGTAACCTTTGTCTTGGAAGACTTGTACTCACGGTCTGCTTCGTCGAGAACGTATTCAACAACCTCTAAAACAGTGGGCTTCTTAACGCTGTCAAGATTTACAACTGTTTCGTCGATGTAACGCTCTGTTAAGCCTTCAATCCATACAGTAACCTTGTTGGAGCCGTCGTCAACGCTTGTTGATGTGTTGCTCTTCTTGATAAGGAAGCTGTCAGCATAAAGCTCTTCGTTTGTATCGTCGTCGTAAACAGTAACGTCGTATTCCGCACCTACAGATGCATCTTCAAGGTCAAAGGAAATACCTGTTGTCTTGAACTTGGATGCAGAAATAATATCGGAGAATTCAACTCTGTCGTCTTCGCAGATGATTTCAACGCGAACTACAGAAACGTCGCCTGTAACTGTACCCTTTACAACTACAGTTCCGTTGGGATAGTAGGCGTTGGAAAGGCTTACGTTAGCAGACTTTTCTTCCTCTTCTTCCTCAGTAGTTTCTTCTTCAGTTTCTTCTTCAGTTTCTTCTTCGGTTTCCTCTTCGGTTTCTTCCTCAGTAGGTTCCGTTTCAGGTGTTGTCGCCTCTGTTGTGGGTTCTTCTTCACTGCCTGTACCCTCTTCAGCAAAAACGCTTACAGAGCACACAGAAAGAACCATGCACATAGCAAGAAGCAACGCCAATAATTTTTTTGTCATTTAAATACCCTCCTTACAGGATTAAAAAATTAACAACATAAGAATTACCTTTTATAGTATAACACATAACAAACAGGATTTCAACCACAAAATGTAGTCCAATTCTTACCGTTGTTCCCCTATATAATACATTTCAAAGAGCAAAAAAGTTGCACTGGGTGCAACTTTTTTTGTTTAATTCATGTCGCCTGCAATATAAAGGCACAATGCAGAAGCTATAAGCCCTGCCGTTTCGGTGCGGAGTATGCGTTTTCCGAGAGTTACCCTTTTAATGCCTGCCTGTTCTGCCTTTTCTACCTCATTTGGCTCAAAGCCGCCCTCGGGGCCAATGATAATGCCAAGGGTTTCAATGTGTTCGGGAAGAGCCTCGGAAAGGCGGCCGTCCTTTTCACATTCGTAGGGAATTATGGCAGCATCCATTTCTTTCATCATTTCAACGGCTTTATCAAAGCTTATTGGAGAAGACACCTCAGGCACATACGCCCTGCCGCACTGCTTTGCCGCTTCAAAGGCAATGCGCTGAAGGCGTTCTATTTTCGCTTCCTTGTCGATTTTTGCCACAATGCGCTTTGTGTTAACAGGCACAATGCGTGTAACGCCTAATTCTGTTGCCTTCTGAATAATCATATCCATTTTAGGGTTTTTGGGAATGCCCTGAAAAAGTGTAATTTTAAGCTTGGGCTCAGTTTCGGAAGGATATCTTCTGACAGCCTTTACGAAAACTTCCTTTCCGTTGATAGCTTCAATTTCGCCATCGGCACAGTTTCCTTCGCCGTCAAAAAGAGTAAGCTTTTCTCCCTCCTTCATGCGAAGGACCTTTATCATATGATTGGCTTCTTCCCCGCTTACCACAATTGGGTCAGAGGAAAAAGCTTCCTTGTCCACAAAAAAGTTAGCCATACCCTTCTCCTATCTGCATACAAAGGCAAACCAGTCGCCATCGTGCTTAATTTCGAGAATTTCAAAGCCGTTTGCTTCCAGAGCCTGCTTCACTTCTTCCATGCGGAAGTCGATAATGCCCGAAGTAATGAAGTAGCCGCCCTCTTTCATGAAGCTTCGCACCTTTTCGGAAAGAGGAATTATAACATCGGCTACAATGTTTGCAACAACAATGTCGTACTTTTCGCTTGCCAATCTTTCGCAGAGCTTTGTGTCAGAAAGCACGTTGCCGCATTCGACGGTGTACACGTCCCGTGTTACGTTGTTGAGTGCTGCATTTTCGTATGCAATTTTTTCGCAGTTAGGGTCAATGTCAACAGCGTAGGCATACTTTGCACCTAAAAGAAGTGCAATTACCGACAAAATTCCGCTTCCGCAGCCTAAGTCGGCAACGGTGCAGCCTTTTGTAACAGCCTTTTCCAAGGCTTCAACACACATGCGTGTTGTTTCGTGCTGGCCCGAACCAAAGGTCATGCCGGGATCAATTTCAAAAACCAGCTTGCCTTCCGTGTTCTCCACTTCTTCCCAATGGGGCTTGATGATAATGTTATCGCCTACGTAAAGTGGCTTGAAATACTGGCGCCAGTTGTTTTCCCAGTCCTCCTGGGCAAGGTTTTTAATGCTTACAGACAAGCTGCCGTATTCTTCGCACTTTATTTTTTTCAGCGCTTCGTTAATTGAAAGAAGAATTTCGGAAGCCTTTGCATCCTCTTCTATGTAGGTTTTCACCTTTGTGGGGCCTTGCCTTTCGTTGTAAAGGTCCTCGTCTACATAGTCCCAGTATTGCTTGTTTTCGTCAAGAAAAGTGTTGAAATCGTCTTTATCTTCAATTTCGAAGCCTTCTATGCCTATTGCCGTTAAAGCTGCACATACACTGTCGATACCGTATTTTGTTGTTTCGATAGAAATCTGAAGCCAATTCATAAGTCACACAGCCTTTCTGCTGTTATTTATTGAAATAGTCTTTAATTTTACTGCTCCACTTTTTCTGCTGATTGTAATTCTTTTCGTTGGTTTCTTCAGCAAATTTCATGAGAGCCTCGCGCTGCTTGGGGTTAAGGTTTTTGGGTGTTTCCACAATAACCGTTACATACTGGTCGCCACGTGCATTGCTATTTCCGGGGTACGGAATGCCAACACCCTTTAAGCGGAACTTTGTACCGCTCTGTGTGCCCTCGGGGATGGTGTGCATTTTTTTGCCGTCAAGGGTGGGCACTTCAATTTCACAGCCCAAGGCTGCCTGTACAAAGGAAATTGGCATTTCAACGTAAACGTCGCAATCGTCCCTTTCAAAAATGGGATGGCGCTTTATGTTGATTGTAACGTACAAGTCACCGTTAGGCCCGCCGTTTTCACCTGCATCGCCCTTGGTGCGCACTCTTACAGACTGAGAGTCGTTAACGCCTGCAGGAATGTTAATTGTTATTTTATCGCTCTTACGGTTTTTGCCTGCACCCTGACATTCGGGGCAACGCTCTTTTATAACGGTACCCTTGCCCCGGCATTCGGGACAGGTGGTGTTTGTCTGAATTTGGCCGAAGGGTGTGTTCTGAACGCTTCTTACCTGACCACGGCCACCACAACGGGAGCAGTTTTCCGCCTTTGTGCCAACCTTGGCACCACTGCCTGAGCACGCTTCGCAGTTTTCAAGGCGCGACACCCTTACCTCTTTTGTGCAACCGAAGGCTGCTTCTTCAAAGGTAAGGTCGATATGTGCACGAATGTCTCTGCCCTTCTGGGGAGCATTTCTGCGGCTTGAGGAACCGCCGCCAAAGCCTCCGCCGAAGAAGGAACCGAAAATGTCGCCTAAGTCGCCCATGTCGAAGCCGCCAAAGCCTCCGCCGAAGCCACCGTAGCCGCCACCTGCTCCTCCGTCAACGCCTGCATGGCCAAACTGGTCGTAGCGAGCCTTTTTCTCTTCGTCGGACAAAACAGAATATGCCTCGCCCACCTCCTTGAACTTTTCAGCCGCTTCGGGATTATCTTTATTTAAATCGGGGTGGTATTGCTTTGCAAGCTTTCTGTATGCCTTTTTAATTTCATCGGCACTTGCACTTTTGTCAATACCCAGCACCTCATAATAGTCTCTTTTATCTGCCAAAATAGTCACCCTGCCTTACGCACGATGAAGTCGGACAAATTTTGCCCGACTTCCGCGCTTTAGTATATTTTAGTTCTGGTCGTCCTGTGTAAATTCAGCATCGTATACGCCGTCCTGACCGGGAGCTGCACCACCCATGTTGGGCGCACCATCAGCCCCGGGCTGCTGATAAATCTTGGGAGCAATTTCGTAGAACTTCTTTGTAAGAGCGTCAACAGCTGTTTTAACCTGTTCTGTATCTGTGCCCTTTAATGCTTCCTTAACCTTGTCGATTTCAGCCTGGATACCGCTCTTTTCTTCTTCTGTAATCTTGTCGCCTACTTCGCCGAGTGCCTTTTCGCACTGGTAAACCATCTGGTCGGCATTGTTTCTTGTGTCAATGTCTTCCTTGCGCTTCTTGTCTTCTTCAGCGAACTGTTCAGCTTCCTGTACAGCCTTATTGATTTCGTCTTCGCTAAGGTTACCGGAGGCTGTGATTGTAATCTTCTGTTCCTTGCCTGTGCCTAAATCCTTAGCGGAAACGTTTACAATACCGTTAGCATCGATATCGAATGTAACTTCGATCTGAGGAATGCCTCTGGGTGCAGGAGCAATACCTGTGAGCTGGAAGTTACCGAGAGTTTTGTTCTGTGCAGCAAATTCTCTTTCACCCTGCAATACGTGAATGTCAACTGCAGGCTGGTTGTCGGCTGCTGTAGAGAAGATTTGGCTCTTCTTTGTGGGGATTGTTGTGTTTCTTTCGATAAGACGTGTGCAAACACCGCCAAGTGTTTCGATACCGAGAGAAAGAGGTGTTACGTCGAGAAGAACAATGTCCTTAACGTCGCCTGCAAGAACACCAGCCTGAATAGCAGCACCGATAGCTACACATTCATCGGGGTTGATGCCCTTGTGGGGTTCCTTGCCGATAAGCTTTGCAACTGCATCGTTAACAGCAGGAATACGGCTGGAGCCACCTACCATGAGAACCTTGTCAACATCGTTAGCAGTAAGGCCTGCATCACGGAGAGCATTTCTGGTGGGTGTAAGTGTTCTTTCAACCAGATCTGCTGTGAGCTCGTTGAACTTTGCTCTTGTAAGAGTAACGTCAAGGTGCTTGGGACCTGTAGCATCTGCTGTAATGAAGGGAAGGTTGATGTTGCTTGTTGTGAGACCTGAAAGCTCAATTTTAGCCTTTTCAGCAGCTTCCTTAAGTCTCTGCATTGCCATTTTATCAGTAGAAAGGTCAATGCCCTGTTCCTTCTTGAATTCACTTACAAGGTAGTTCATAATTCTTTCGTCGAAGTCGTCACCACCGAGGCGTGTGTCGCCGTTTGTAGCCAATACTTCGAATACACCGTCGCCGATTTCAAGAATGGAAACGTCGAATGTACCGCCGCCAAGGTCGTAAACCATAATCTTCTGGTCTTCTTCCTTATCCATGCCGTAAGCAAAGGCTGCAGCTGTGGGCTCGTTGATAATACGAAGAACCTCCAAGCCTGCAATGCGACCTGCATCCTTTGTTGCCTGACGCTGAGAGTCGGAGAAGTATGCAGGAACTGTAATAACTGCCTGGCTAACCTTTTCACCAAGGTAGCTTTCAGCATCTGCCTTAAGCTTCTGGAGAATCATAGCGGAAATTTCCGGAGGTGTGTAGCCCTTATCGTCGATATTTACCTTGTAGTTTGTACCCATTTCTCTCTTAATGGAGATAACTGTCTTGTCGGGGTTTGTAACGGCCTGTCTCTTTGCACTTGTACCAACAAGTCTTTCGCCGTCCTTTGTGAAAGCAACAACACTGGGTGTTGTTCTGCCGCCTTCTGCGTTAGCGATTACTACAGGTTCGCCGCCTTCCATAACTGCAACGCAGGAGTTTGTTGTACCTAAGTCAATACCAATAATTTTTGCCATTTTATTCTACTTCCTTTCGAAATTAAAAAATCTGTAAATATGTTTTAGTTAGCAACCTTAACCATACTGTAACGGATAATGCGCTCGCCCATTTTGTAGCCCTTCTGGAACTCTTCAACAATTTCGTTTTCGCCGAAATTTTCGTCGTCAACATGCATTACCGCATTGTGGAAATTAGGGTTGAACTTTTCGCCCAGTGCAGGAATTTCTTCAACGCCTGCAGCCTTAAGTGTTTCCACAAACTGCTTTGAAATCATTTTAATGCCTTCGTATACGGGGTCGTCGCCCACGCTCTGAAGTGCTCGCTCTAAGTTGTCAAGCACAGGCAGGAAGGATGAAATTACACTTACCTTTGCTTCGGGGTAAATAGCTTCCTTTTCCTTTGCTGTACGCTTTCTGTAGTTATCATATTCAGCTACAAGCCTTAAATATTTGTCATTAAGCTCTTCCAGCTCTTTTTGAGAAGAATTTTCTTCTGTCTCTTCAACTACTTCTGCTTCTTCGGGAGCATTTTCTTCTGTCTGAAGAATTTCTTCTTCGTTTTTCTTCTTTGACATTGTTTCACCTCTATTCTTCGTTATAGAAAACTGCAGTAAGAATTGTTTCAAGCTGAGCGTTTATGGTTTCCAGCGATGAAACTATTCGTGCATAGTCCATTCTGGTGGGGCCTATAACGCCTATTTTACCGCTTAAAATTCCGCCTGCATGGTAGTTTGCAAGCACAATACTTGTGTCACGCATTTCTTCAAGGCCTGCTTCGTCGCCGATAATGATTTTAACGTCACTGTCGCCGCCTGTTGTAAGAGCAAGCACCTTGTTGGCATTTTCACGATTGTCGATAAACCTTAAAAAGTCTCTCGCACGGTCGATGTCACAGAATTCGGGGTGGTTTAAAATGTTGGACGCACCGCCAACATACACCTCGGTGATGTTGTTCTGCAAGCATTCGAGCACAAAGTCTAACACAACCTTTAAAAAGTCTTTATACTGACCCATGGCTCCGTATATGAGCATTATTCTCGATTCGTCAATGTCCTTGGCGCCTAAGCCTGCAAGCTGTGAATTTAAAAAGTCGGATATGGCATCGATTTCCCTGTAGGTTATCTTGCCCGATACCTTTACCTTTTTATTCCTTACACTGCCGCCGTCAAGCACAACAACAATCAATGCCAGGTTTTCTTCAATCATGAGCATTTTTACGTTTACAACCTTTGCGGATGCAACGGCGGGAAGTGTCATGACAGTAGGACACTTTGTTATTTTTGAAATTATGTCGGAAACAACTGAAACAACGCTGTTTAAGTTAACGTAGCGCTGGTGCAGTGCACTGTTGAGGTTTTCAATCTCCTCTACGGTTGCGCTGTAGCGATGCATTAACGAGTCCACATAGAAGCGGTAGCCAAGCTGACTGGGCACTCTGCCTGCTGAGGTATGGGGCTTGTCGAGATAGCCCATTTCCTCTAAGTCTGCCATTTCGTTTCGTATTGTTGCGGCGCTTAAGCCAAGGTCGTGGTTTTTTGCAATGTTTCGTGAGCCTACAGGCTCTGCCGTTGCAATGTAGTCTTCAACGATTGCCTGAAGAATCATTTGTTTTCTTTTTCCTAAATCCATAGAGTTTCACCTCTCTTCTTAGGTTGTTAGCACTCACCTTGCCTGAGTGCTAACGATAGGATACCATCTGTTGCCAAAAAAGTCAATACCTGTTTATTAAAAATTTGTAAACAAAGAAAAAAGAGACTGAAAACAGTCTCTTTTGTAGGGACCGGTGTTCTCGACGGTCCGTTATTTAAATATCAAGTTCCATTTTTATATGCTCTATGCCGTCCTCCAAGAAAGGCTCCGAGGTCTGGTAAAAGCCCAGCTTTTCGTACATTTCTCGTGCGTAGGTCTGTGCTTCGATAACAATTTTTTCGGCAGAAAGCTTTTCCTTTGCTACTTTTATTCCTTCCTTTAAAAGAAGTGTGCCTATTCCCTGTCTTCTCTTTAAGCTGAGCACTCTGCCTATGCGTACATCATCTTTTTTATAAACCCTGAGATAGCCTTGTATGCCATCTTCATCCTTAACATAAACATGAAAGGCGTTTTTGTCGATATCATCAAGCTCGCTGTAGGGGCAGTTCTGTTCCACAACAAAAACGTTTACTCGTATTTTCAAAATATCGTATAACTCATCAAGAGACAGCTCGTTAAAGCTTTTAACAAAAATATTCATTCTAATTACCTCCCTGTCGTTTTTCCATTCTGCGCCAGTTATAAAAGCCATACATATCGTTAATAAAGAACATTACAAAGCAGAAAACCATGGGAAGATACGAAATATCCTCAAGACTTGCAAGTACCCACAAAATTATGAGCACAATGTCGTTTGCGGCGTATGCAAGTGCATAAAAGGGGTTTCGCATGTATGTAAGGTAACATGCAAGAAAGCTTGTTGTAACGGAAATTGTGCTGAAAAACAAATTTGCTGTATTGAATGCACCCAATATAAAATAGAAAACTATTGTTACTGCAATTGCCATAAGAAACATAAACAAAACCTCTTTAGGTTTCATTTTTCTTACCTCAACCTCTTTACTGTCTTCAAAGGGATGTTTTATCCAGCTTATAACTGCCATTATGGCTATGGGTGCCGTCATGCACATGTAGGTAAGCATTTCGCCATAGTAGCGGAAGAAAAAGGATATAATGCCGTAGAAGAGGGCAAACACAACTGTAAGCACCTGTCCGAGCACGTAGCCCTTTGCCACAAAAATGAGCGCCGTTACACCAATGAGCGATGCAATAAGGGTAAGATAGTCGCCACCCTTCGAAAAAACAAAGGACAGTATAACAACAAACATGGACATAAACCACAGGCTCATTTCAAATTTTGTTAAATCTCGGAAAGGATTTTTTAAACGCATATTTTACCTCCTAAAAAAGCATCCGCAGTACATCTTCAAAGACCTAACGATGTACTAACGGATGCTTAAAGGTGAGGGAAGCTGTGGCAGAAAATTTGCCGATTAAAACCATATTTGACAGGACTCCCCTCACCTTAACTACCCGGTGGCAGTTAAATTTTCATTTTTATTAATGCTACCACAAATACTTTTTTAAGTCAACCTTATTGCCTGTAACCTCAACGCCTTCATTTACAAGGCGGCTTTTCTGCCCTTCTATGCCACCGAAGGCATAGTTGTCGGCTAAGGCACCGTTTGCCTTTACAACCCTGTGGCAGGGTATTTTTTCCATGTCGGGGTTATGATGGAGCGCATTCCCCACACTTCGGCTGTAGGTGCTACTACCGAGCATTTTAGCTATCTGCCCGTAGGTTGCTACCTTACCCTTTGGAATACAACAAACAACGGAATACACCTTCATGTAAAAATCACTCATCGTTGTTTCCATCCTTAACAGCCGTTATGACCGTGCGGTTACCTCGGGTGTAATTTTGCGCCGAGGAATGGATAAGAAGCTCTTCCAAGCCTGCTGCAACAGCCACGCCGTACACAATTGAGTAAACCACATTCTGAGGAATAAAGTTTATCATGTAAGGCATTATGAAGCAGCAAAAGCCACTTGCTTTATTCATGTATGTATGAAGTGATGCAAACTTTTTGTAGCGGAATGCCGCTATGAGATAAGAGCAGATACGGAGCATTAAAAGGCTTGCAATCATAACAGGCATTGCGTTGGGCATTGCCTTAAGCATTTCAGGCAGCAGCTTTACAAGCATTGTTCCGTAAAATAAAAGGTCTGCAACAGAGTCTAATTTAGCGCCGAATTCGGTGGTTTTCTTTGTAATTCGTGCTACAAAACCATCAAGCACGTCTGTAACGCCGCACAATGTGTAGATAATGTAAAACTCTTTTGTAAAGATTTTTGTAAACATCATTACAAAGGCACCGACAATTCTTACTGCGGTTATGCAGTTTGGCGCATTTATTTTGCTTTTGATATTCATTAATATGCCTCCTCAATAGGTTAAAAACACATTCAGCCTAAGCAATGTGGCTATTTTATCAGAAAATTGTTAATAAATTTTTAAGATTTAATGTTAATTTTGTAATTTTAGTTATTATTTTGCATTTTCACGATAATACCGTATATAACAAATTCGTTCCTTGTCGCAGGAGGGACAGAATTCCCTTGAAGCAATGCTTCGTCCGGGGCCGCCGCCAAACCTGTTTTCGGGATAAGGGAAAATGTTGCCGCATTTACTGCAAACAAGATAGGGCTTTGCGCCACGACGAGGATTAAAAACAAGTATAGCAACCGCAAAATTAATGAACAGCACCACAAGATAAGCTTCCCTTAATTTTTCGGGTACAATTTCGCCATATAACGGAAAAGTCAGTATTAAAGCAACCGAAATAAGTTTATAAATGAAATTACCATACTTTTTCACTGTTTTCACCTCGGTAATATAGTAGCATATTTTTTGTATTTCTGTCAATTTTTTGGCACGAAAAACACCACGTCAAACACAAAAACACCCCCGAAGTTCGGGGGTGTTTGACTTTAAAGAATATTACTTTGAATATACTTCAACTTCACCGATGCTGTTCCAGCCGGAAACTGTGTTACCATAAGCTGTAATTCTTACGTATCTTGCTTCAGCGGAGAAGGATACATACTTTGTTGTATCTGTCTGAGGTTCGCTGTTACCGCTCCATACCTTTGTGTAGGAAGAGCCGTCTGTAGAGATTTCGATATCGTAAGGAATTGTTCTCTGGTCGTCGTACATCTTCATAGCTACGCCTACGGAAGAAAGATTCTTCTTTGCGCCGAGGTCGATAACTACGTCAGCCTGGTTCTGAGAAGCCCATACTGTCATCTTGTTGCCGTCAACAAGGTTGCCTGCATGGTTTTCAGCTTCGGGTGTCTGGGAAGCCTTGAGCATTGCTGCTGTAAGAGCAACCTTTGTACCAACAGCACTGTTTACAACTGTGCCGTTAACGCCTGCTGTAGCAGTTGTTGTAGCAGTTGTTGCAACTGCCTTAGCATCGCCTGTGTAAACAGCGATTTCAGCTACGGAAGACCAACCGGAAACTGTGTTACCTTCAACCTGAACCTTCACGTACTGAGCATCCTTACCAACGGGAACATAAATCATGTCGCCGCTTGAAGGCTTGGAAGAGCCTGTGAATACTGTTGTCCAAGCTGTGTTATTTTCGCTTACTGCAACGGAGAAGGGAATTGTTCTGTCATCGCCATAGAGCATGAACTGAACGCCTACTTCGCTAACAGGAATCTTCTTACCGAGGTTGATAACTGCGTTAGCAGAGTTCTGAGAAGCCCATACTGTAGCAGTGTTGCCGTCGAATGCGTTTCTGCCGGGGTTCTGTGCTTCGGGCTGCTGAGAGAATGTAACGTTGTTAGCACTTACATTAACCTTTGTACCTGTAGCCTTTTCAGCTGTGTTGGAGGAAGGTGTTGTAGAATCTACGATTGTTGTAGAAACTGCTGTGCCTGCCTTTACGCCGGGCTTATAAACTTCGAATTCGATAAGGCTGAACCAGTTGGAGCCTTCGCTGTTACCATAACCGTAAATCTTGAATGCCTTAACCTTTGTATTGATGTCGAATACTTCCTTAGCCTTGCCCATGCCTGTAGCACCGTTATAAACCTGCTTCCAGCTTGTGCCGTCAGCTGTGTATTCGAGCTTGAAGTTTGTTGTTCTCTGAGCTGTCTTCCAGAATACAAGAGCTACCTGACCAACGTCAACGGGTTCCTTGTATGTGAATGTGATGTTACAGCCCTGGCTGTTACCAACGTAACGGCTGTTTTCGTCTGTACGTCCATCGGACGCGTTGTATGCACCGTGATCGCCTTCGGGTTCTTCACTTGCTTCGATCTTTTCAGCCTGAATTCTGTTAGCGTCGGAAAGTGTGGGAACCTTAAGCACGAAATCCTTTTCGGGCTGCTTGGGTCTTGTGGGGTATGTTTCGGGCTTGCCGAGCATTGTTCTGAGCATTTCAACAAGACCTGCATCGCTTTCTGCGTAGAAGGGGTTAGCCTTGTGACCTACAACGATAAGACCGTTTTCGGGAGCATTACCCTGGTTCCAGTAAACCTTCTTACCGAGAGATTCAGCAAGAGCACGGAGAGGAACGAATGTTCTGCCGCCTACGATTTCTGTAGCTGTGGGAGCAAGTGTATCAACGCCGTTAACCTTGATAACGTTGCTGCCTACTGTAAATACAACATTTCTGTCGCCGAGTGTAGCTGTAACTGTTCTGTTAGCTTCATTCCATACAACACTGCCGCCGAAGGATTCAACAACAAGACGAGCGGGCATCATGCTTGTTCTGTTGCCGTTGTCGTCGAGCTTGAGATATACTTCTACACTATGATCGTTTTCATCGATGTGACCGATCTTACCATCCTTGTAGTAGTGAGGTGTGTTTACACGAAGTGCAAGGTATGTCTGCATCTTCTTCTGAAGGTAAGGATAGTTATCGCCCTTCTGTGTGTGACCTACAAGTCTGCTCATTTCAGCAGCTGCAAGTAAGAATGCACCTGTACCGAAGTTCTGGTTATCTCTGGGGCCCATAGCCTTTGTAGCGTTGGAGCCGATGTACTGAACGTAACCAACCATGCCGTCGGGCTGAAGAGCTACATTTTCAAGATAGTTCCAAGCGCGAACTGCAGTTTCAAGGTATTCGTCCTTGGGAAGGATACCTGCGTTGATACCCCAAGCAAAAGCATATGTAAAGAATGCTGTACCACTTGTTTCGTAACCGTTGGGGTTAGAAGCAGAAGTGGGATAGCCCTGAAGCATACTCTGTGTCCAGAAGCCATAACCGTTTTCGTCAACTCTCATGCAGTCACGGATAGCAGGAGCCATTTCGAGGTATGTCTTAAGGAATTCATCGTAGTGTTCGTAGTCATCAGGCATATCCTGCAATACCTTTGCAAGACCTGCAAATACCCAGCCGTCGCCACGTGCCCAGAAGTTCTTTTCGCCTTCATGACCGGGGTTGGGCTTTAAGGGATATACATAACCTGCATCACGGAAGAAGAGGTATGAATAGTTGTTAGGATCGGAGTAACGAGCACCGTTGCTAAGTCTTGCACTTGTTGTGTAGCCATTAGCATCTGTAGGAATACCGCCGGGGCCGTCGTACATAAGTTCCTTAGCATATCTCCAGAAACGGTAAAGACCATCGAGGTACTTTTCGTCCTGAGTTACCTGGTAGAGCTTTGTCATAACGGGCATTACCATGTAAAGAGAGTCTGCCCACCACCAGAAGTCGTCATTGCTTCTTGAAACTTCTTCGCTCATAACTTCGATAGCTCTTGCGATCTTCTTGGGGTCTGAATATGCGCCCTTGGATTCGTTCTTTTCAATGTTGTAAAGATCGATGTAGGACTGGAAGCAGATCTGGAAGTCACCAAAGAGAACGTGCTTACTGTTGAAGGACTGGTCATAGCCCCACTTCCACTCGTTCTTGTTTGTGCTGGGTGCACTTGTCCAACCACAGGAATTAGCCCAGTTTGTAGCATATGTACGATATGCTTCAATACCTGTAGCATAGTAAGCTTCCATGTTACCTGTAAGGTAAGCAGCCTTAGCCCAGAAGTAGTTGGGAATACCATATTCTACCTGGTTGTGCTTAACTGTAGACTGATAATAGTCGTTAGCTGCTTCGAGTGCTTTGATTGTGCCTTCATATGTAGGCATAATGGCACCCTTGTCTTCTGCTGCGCCAACAGTAACTGCAAAAGAACCCACAACGGACATAACCATTGCAAGAGCAATTACAAGAGACACTGCACTTTTGAGTAATTTGTTCATATTTTTCTCCTCCCATGCCTTTAAGGCATAAATTTGATAACATAATGATAACATCTTTTTTATAAAATATCAACAAAAATCTTATAAAAATTTTGGAATTTTTATATACTATTGCTCCGAAGCCTGCCACTGCAGGCTTTAAAAGAAAATCAATCAGCTTCTTTCATGGGGATAACATTAAAATCGTTTTTAACAACCTTAAGCACAAAGTGCGTTTTCGTTGCCTGAATTCCTGCCATGTTCATGATGCTGCGATGAATTTTTTCTAAGCTGTCTGCGGAGTCGGTATAAATTGTTAAAATAAAGTCGAACTCGCCTGTTCTGTAATAGCAGGATTGCACGTTAGGGTTATTCTGTATCATGTCGGCGAAGGCATCGTAATACTTTGGGTGCTCTAAGCTTACCTCCATAACAGCTGTAAGAGAATTACCCATTTTTGCCTGATTAAGGCTTACGGTATAGCCTTGTATAATCTGGTTTTTTTCCAGCTTTTTAATTCTTTCGATAACTGCCGAAACAGACAGATTAATTTTTTTGCCGATCTCCGAGGAGGTCATTCGTGCATTTTCCTTAAGACAGTTAAGTATTGCGTAATCAACAGCATCCAGTGTGTAGCTTTCGTTTTTCATATAAGCTTCTCCCCTTTCAGATACTTTATAAAGCCATCTATGCCTTTTACAATGTCACGATAGGTTTCTTCAAAATTGCCGGTGTACCACGGGTCAGCAATGCTTTCCTGTGAATGGGCAAATTCCAGAAATTTATATACCTTATCATTATTTCCGAGAATTTTTGCCATGTTTCTTACGTTTGCATCGTCCATGCCGATAAAATAGTCGTACTTTTCGCCGTCGGCTTTTGTAAGCTGAACAGCCCTCTTTTTTGAGCAGTCAATTCCAAAGCGGTCGAGCACTTTTTTTGTTCCGTAGTGAACACCATTGCCGATTTCTTCACGACTTGTAGCAGAAGATGCTATGTAAAACTTATCCCCAAGCCCCATTTTTTCAACCGTGTCACGGAAAAGAAACTCCGCCATGGTGCTTCTGCAAATGTTGCCGTGGCACACGAACATAACCTTTATCATGTTTCCACCTCCAAAAGTTTTTCAAGTATTGCTTTTACAAGGGCAGGGTTTGCCTTGCCGCCTGTTTTTCTCATGCATTGGCCCACAAGATAGCCTAAAGCATTGGTTTTGCCCTTTTTATAATCCGACACGCTTTTTTCGTTTTCCGAAATAACCTTACGTGCAGTTTCCTCAAGAAAGGCTTTGTCGCTTATCTGTCCAAGACCTTTCAATAAAACTATTTCGGAAGGCGACAGCTTGCTTTCAAACATTTGTTCAATAACCACGCCTGCCGCAGTGTAGGAAATTTCATTTTTGCTTATAAGTGCGGAAAGCTCAGCAAGGCTTTCTCCGTTAAAGGGAATATTGCTTGTTTCCATTTCTTTTTCGTTAACTATGCGCATAACAAAGGACAAAAGAAGGTTTGTCACCATCTTTGCATCGGCACCGCAGCCTACCGCTTCGTCAAGAAGAGAGCTCAGCTTAACATCCGAAGCAACGGTTGTTGCATCGTATTTACTCAGGTCATAGTCCTCCTCATACCGTCTAACCTTACTTAAATAGGGCTCGGGCATTTCCTGCTTAATTTTCTGAAGCCATTCGTCCGCTATAACTACAGGCGGCAGGTCGGGCTCAGTAAAATAGCGATAATCGCCCACCTCTTCTTTGCTTCTTAAAAGCACACTTTTTTGGTTAGCATCGTCCCACTTGCGTGTTTCACGCCTTATGCTGCCACCGTTTTCAATAATTTCAATTTGCCTTTCGGTTTCCCTTTCAATGCTTCTTAAGGCTGCAGAAAAGGAATTTATGTTTTTCATTTCGCAGCGCTCATTAAGAGCCTGTTCGCCCTTCTTGCGCACAGAAACGTTAACGTCACAGCGCATCTGGCCGCGCTCCATTCTGCACTGTGAAATCCCAAGGGATATGGCAGTGTTTCGAATGGTTTCAAGAAAGATTTTAGCCTCTTCACTGCTTTTAAGGTCGGGCTCGGTTACAATTTCGAGAAGCGGCACCCCTGCGCGATTAAAGTCGATAAGGGTTCTATCTTTCTCATGGATGAGCTTTCCTGCATCCTCTTCAATGTGAATACGGTTAATTCGTATTTTCCTGCCCTCTATTTCGATGAAGCCATTTATACATATGCTGTTTTCCCCCTGGCTTATCTGATAGCCTTTAGGAAGGTCGGGGTAAAAATAATTTTTACGTGCATGATAAGATGTGCGATTGATGCTGCAGTTTAATGCTAAACCAAGCCTTATTGCATATTCAACCGCTTTTTTGTTTAGCACGGGCATTGCCCCGGGAAGCCCCATGCACACGGGGCACACACAGCTGTTGATTTCAGATTTGTATTTGACCGGACATGAGCAAAAGGCCTTGGAAAAAGTGTCGAGCTCAATATGCACCTCAAGACCTATACAGGCTTCATACATCGCAAAGCCCTCCTTCCTCACAGGCAGCTGCTATGTTAAAAAGCAGTTGCTCACAAAATCGGTTTCCTATAAGCTGTGCGCCTATTGGCATGCCGTTTTCGTCTTTTCCGCAGGGAATACTTATTGCAGGCAAATCGGCAAGGCTTACAGCGGCAGTGCACCTATCCTTTTCGCACACCTTTCCACTGTCCTTCTTTTCGTTTATTTTGGGCACAACAGCAGGGCAAACAGGTGTTAAGAGTACGTGGAATTCTCCCAGAAGCGATTCAAGCTCGTTTCTGATAAGACTACGTGCAAGATTTGCCTTATTGTAGTAGAAATTATAGTTTTCGCCCGATAAAACCCGCGTGCCGAAAATTATGCGTTTTTTTACTTCATTGCCCAAGGCTTCGCTTCGGCTTTTTACACACAACTCCTCGAAGCTTTTGTATTCTTTACTCTTGTAACCAAAGCGCACACCGTCGTAGCGCGCAAGGTTACTTGATGCTTCCGCAGAGGATATTACATAATAAGCTGCAGTTGCATATTTAACACTTTTACAGCTGCATTCATTGACTATTGCGCCCATTTCTTCAAGCTTTTGCGCCATGGTGTAAACAGCCTTTTTCACACTATCGTCGGCATTTTCGAAAAATTCTTTAGGTAAGCCTATTTTAATATTTTTAACCTGCGGCTTTATATTAGCATAATAATTTTCTTTTTCACGTGTGCTGCTCGTTGCGTCCTTACTATCGCCCCCGGCAATGGCATCGGTTACAATTGCAAGGTCCTTAACGCAATTTGCCATGGGTCCTATGCAGTCAAGGCTTGAGGCAAAGGCTATCAGCCCATGCCTTGAAATTAGTGAATATGTGGGTTTCAAGGCATAAATGCCGCAGAATGCCGCAGGCTGACGTATGCTGCCGCCTGTGTCGGTACCTAAAGAAGCAAGTGCCATGCCTGCCTTTACCGCTGCTGCACTGCCGCCTGAGGAGCCTCCGGGCACATACAGGGTGTTATGGGGGTTTTTAGTTACATGAAAAGCGCTGCATAAGCTGTCGGAGCCCATACCGAATTCGTCCATATTTGTTTTACCCGTTATGACCGCACCACATTTTTTAAGGCGTTCAACCACAGTTGCATCGTAGTCGGGCACAAAATTTTCGAGCATTCTGCTGCCTGCAGTTGTGCGCACGCCCTTTGTGCAGATATTGTCCTTAACGGCAATGGGAATGCCCCAAAGAGGCGAGCCTTCCACAGCTTCCTTTGGTATGCTCAGGTTTTCTGAGAGGGTTATATAGGCTTTAATATCTCCCTCCCGTTCATTTATTCTGCCCATAATCTCGCAGGCAAGCTCCGATGGTGAAATGCTTTTATTCTTAATTAAAGCTGCTGCTTCGTAAATTTTCATTCGCCCACCACCTTCGGCACAGTAATATAGCCATCTGTAATTTTCACATTACTTATTACAGGCTCGTCTTCACGCAGGGTGGCACTTTTGCATTCTCTTTCACATTCACCCTCAAGCTCTGTTAAGACAGCAGCAATATCAAACATTTTTTCAATGTCTCTTTCAAGCAGAGTTATATCCGCAATGTCAAGCATTGCCATTTGTGCTGTTTTTTTCATTTTATGCTCCTTTTTAAGAAAAATTTCCGTTCACACATTAATATTTGCTTTATTATATCATTTAACCAAAAATTTTTCAACAAAAAAGGTAGAGCTTACACTCTACCTTTAAATTATTCGTTAATGTAAATTCTCGGCACACGGTCGCTTATTTTAAAAACCGGTTCGTAATTTATGGTGGCTTAAAGCGCGGCAATTTCCTCACAGGGAACCATTTCGTCAATAAGACCTACCGTATCGCCCACCTTTACATTAGGAATGTTTGTTACATCGACCATGAACTGGTCCATACAAACCCTGCCAACAATGGGTGCATAACAGCCGTTTATTGTTACTCTGCCACGATTGGAAAGCGCTCTGGGGTAGCCGTCGGCATAGCCCACAGGGATTGTTGCAATAACCCTTTCACTCTCGGTAACATGAGTTCTGCCGTAGCTTACCGAGGTGCCTGCAGGAACAGTTTTTACGTAAACAACGTGACTCTTAAGCTTTAAAGCAGGCTTAATACAGATATCGCCCACATCAGAGGAGGGCTTCAAGCCATATGTAATGATGCCGCAGCGCACCATGTCAAGCCCCATGTGGGGCAAGTCGATTATTGCGGCACTGTTTGCAACGTGCTTTATTGGGATGTGAACCCCTTCCGCCTCAAGAGCCCTGGCAAAGTCGGAAAACAGCCTGAACTGCTCATTTGAAAAGCTTTTATCCTTTTCGTCTGCTGTGGCAAAATGAGTAAACAAGCCTTCTATTTTTATCCCGTCCAGCGCAGCAATACGCTTTATGGTTTCCACGCTTTCCTTTGTAGGTGTAAAGCCGATTCTTCCCATGCCTGTGTCAACTGCAATGTGAGCTTTGCCTCCATGCTTTGCAAGAAGGAGCGCACTATCATAGTCGAAAATAGTTTGCTCAATGTCGTACTTTACCAATTCGCTGAAATATTCAGGCGATACATAGCCAAGTATAAGAATGGGTTTTGTAATACCCTCTTCTCTTAAAGCAATGGCCTCCTCAATGGTTGCAACGGCAAAATAGTCGGCAATGGAAGCTGCTGCATGGGCAACCTTAATCGCACCGTGACCATATGCATTTGCCTTAATAACCACCAAAAGCTTTTTTCCTATATGCTCTTTTATTTTCGTCAGGTTGTGTCTTATAGCATCAAGATCAACCTCGGCATACACTCTATGATATTTCAAGCTAATAACCTGCCTTTAATAAACTACTGACTATTATAATACCATATTATGCTTTTTTCAAGTGTTAAAGTGTATGGCAGCACAAAAAAAGTCCCGTTGGGGACTTTTTTTTAAAACATAACAGTATTTTTAATTTCAGCTACGCAGTCGGAGCATATCGCTTTATCCTTAAAGGTTGCAAGCACGCCCTCCTTACCGCAGAAAGCACAGCCGGCAGCAAACTTTTTAAGAATAATTTTGTCGCCTTCAACATATATCTCAAGTAAATCCTTGTTGTCTTCAATGTCAAGAACTGTTCTGAGCTCCTTAGGGATAACAACTCTGCCGAGCTGGTCTACCTTTCTTGTAACGCCTGTAGCTTTTGCATCGTTCTTTTTAGCCATAAATTTCAACTCCTAAATTTGTTTTTTCCTGCAATTAATATAACATTCGACAAATTAAAAGTCAACCGAATTCCGAGCAATTAATGCATTTTTTGCCATTATGTAACAGCTTGTTTTCAATTTATTCATAATTTGGAGGTGGGGCCCTATTTTAACCTATATCTGGTCATTTATGATGCTTGCAGGAGTGTGTGTTATTGCATTTACTCAGGGTGGTGATGCCGCCGTAACCACATTAAATAACGGCATTGAAAAGGCATTTTCTCTTATACTTACCCTTTGCCCTATTATGTGCTTTTACACGGGGCTTATGGAGATTGCAGAAATGACAGGCATCACAAAAATTATAGCGAAGCTTCTCTCGCCGGTTACCTCTCTTCTGTTTTCAAAAAAGGTGCAACACTCCCCTGCTATGGAGAAAATAAGCATGAATATGTCGGCAAACATTTTAGGCATGGGAAATGCCGCAACGCCCCTTGGCTTAGAGGCAATGAAAGAGCTCGATTCTTTAAACCCGAATCCCGAGGTTGCAAGCAAGGCAATGTGCATGTTCATTGTAATAAACACAGCTTCCATTCAGCTTATTCCCTCCTCGGTAATTGCCTTAAGAAGTCAGTATGGCTCACTTTCGCCCTCTGACATAATGCTTCCCACAATAATTACCACCCTTTGCGCCTTTGTGATAGGCACATTTAGTGCAAAGCTTTGTGAAAGGTTCTTTTATGAATAATATTGCATCTCTTTTTCTTCCTGTTTTCATTGTGCTTGTTTTATCCTGGGCACTATTTAAGAAGGTTAATATCTTTTCTGCCTTTACAAAGGGTGGTGCCAAGGGGCTTTCCTGTATGGTGAGCATTGCCCCCTCGCTTATTGCCCTTGTGGTGGCAATTGAGCTTTTGTCGGCATCGGGGGTTTTAGGGGCATTTTCTTCTTTTTTTGCACCGTTATGCAAGCTTGTGGGAATCCCGAAAGAAATATTGCCCCTTTCTTTAATGCGCAGTGTGTCGGGCAGTGGCTCAATGGCAATTTTCCGTGATATATTAGATGTACATACACCCGACAGCTACATTGGCAGAGTTGCATCGGTTATAATGGGAAGCACCGAAACAACCTTTTACACCTTAAGTGTGTATTTTGCCGCCACACGGGCAAGGGGCCTTCGTTACTGCGTGCCCTGCGCCCTTCTGGGCGATTTAACAGGAAGCATTGTAGGAAGCTTTATATGCCGTTATATTTAAATAGCGTGTCGATAAAGCCGACACGCGCCAAAAATAGGTTTATTAATAGTCTAAAAGGAGCGGAAATATCCGCTCCTTTTCTCAGTTTAGTTCTTCTTTTACGCACTCAAGTGCAGCTGCAATTACGTTGTGCATGTCAAAATATTTATACATGCCTAATCTTCCGCCGAAAATAACCTTTCTTTCGCTCTTTGCCTTTTCAAGATATTTTTGATAAAGAGCGTTGTTTTTGTCGTCGTTCATGGGGTAATAGGGCTCGTCGCCTCTTTGCCAGGTTGCAGGGTATTCTCTTGTGATTACTGTTTTTTTGTTTTCGGTTCCGTTCTGACACATGAATTCAAAATGCTTGTGTTCAATTATTCTTGTGTAGGGAATTTCCTTTTCGGTGTAGTTTACAACAGCATTGCCCTGGTAGTTTTCACAGTCCAGAATTTCTGTTTCAAACCTTAATGAACGGTATTCAAGCTGACCGTAGCAATAGTCATAAAACTCGTCAATCATGCCTGTGAATACAACTTTATCGGCTAAGGAAAGATACTCGTCCTTCTTGTCAAAGAAGTTTTCGTTGAGCCTTACCTCAACACCCTCCAGCATTTTTTCAACAATCTGTGTGTAGCCGCCAACAGGAATGCCCTGATATTTATCGTTAAAGTAGTTGTTGTCGTACACAAAGCGCACAGGGAGCCTTTTTATGATAAAGCTGGGCAGGTCTTTACAGTCCTTCCCCCACTGCTTTGCTGTGTAGCCCTTTACAAGCTTTTCATAAATGTCGGTGCCAACCATGCTTATTGCCTGCTCTTCAAGGTTATTCGGTTCACCGATGCCCGCCTGTTTGATTTGTTCTTCAATTTTTGCTTTAGCTTCGCCCGGGGTTTTCACACCCCACATTTTTGAAAAGGTATTCATGTTAAAGGGCAGATTATACATTTCGCCCTTATAATTTGCCACAGGCTCGTTTGTGTAGCGGTTAAATTCACAAAAGGAATTAACATAGTCCCACACTTCTTTGTTGCTTGTGTGGAAAATATGTGCGCCGTACTCATGCACCTGAATCCCTTCAACCTCTTTTGTGTAAATGTTACCGCCTATATGGCTTCGTTTATCTATAACAAGAACGCTCTTGCCTGCTTTTTTTGCCTCGTGTGCAAAAACAGCTCCGAACAAGCCTGCGCCTACAATGAGATAATCGTACATTGGTTATCGCCTCCTGATTTATAATGCCATTTTACACCATTAGGAGCGAGTTGTCAAATTTCCGTAGGAATTATAGAGCGAAAAAACGTCAACCTGTGAAAGGGCTCTGTCATAAATGCGCAGGTTGTCAATATACCCGTCAAAGCATTTGTCCCAGGGGTTTATGCCTAAGTAAAGCTTGCTGCCCTCACCAAAGCAAAGCTTGCTTACAGAGCCTGTCTGAACAGCGTAGCCGTCAACATAAAGCTTTACTGTAACACAGTCTTCCGTACCGCCAAAATAGTTTGTATCAAACACAATTGCCACCTGCTGCCACTTGCCTTCTTTTAAGGGCTTGTCCCAAATAGCGTCGAGCCACTGCTCCTTTTGGGCATTACGTGACCAGGCAACGGTGTTTTTGCCTGTAAAGCTTGTAAGAGAAAACCAGCTTTCCGTATCGCCGGTAAAGCCTTTTGAAATTGCAATTATGGGCGTATAGGGCGATATTGTGTTCGGCTTTACGAAAAAGCTTAAAGTCATGTTTTCTTTTATATCTATGTTTTCAAACATAAGCCCCTTATTGTTGCCAAGCTTAATTGAGCCATTTTCAATTAAAGGCTTTTCGCCTTCAAGAGGCTTTGGGTCTTTACCTTTTTCAAAGCCTGCAACAGAGGCTTCTTCCGGAGAAATTTCTCTCTTGTCCGACTTAATGTCGTATTCTTTAGTGTTTTTCTTAACAGCCCAGATAGCATCGTTTTCACCGCCTGCAAGAGTGAAGGTCATTACCTCTTCACCGCTTTCAGAAAGCTGTTTAAAGAAGACACCTTTGTAGGTTACGCCATCAATATACATTGTGGCATATTTGCCATCTGCTCTCCACCTGCCACTTACAGCACCTTTAATTTTACCATCGCTTGTAAGGAACACCGTTTGCCCTTCTCGCACCTTTGAGCCTTCGCCAATGTAGTGACCATGGTTTATGTATTCGTACAAGCCTACAATGTCAGCATCGGTGTAGCCTTCGTCATTTATTTTGCTGCCCAGATAGCGCATGGGAGCCGCAACAGGCCAGCCGTCCTCATTGATGAACATCTGATGCACACGCATCTGGAAAAAGTCTGTTCCTTTAAAGCGTGTGTGGTAAAAAACATAGCGCTCGCCATCACTATCAACAAGGGCTGAGGAGTGACCGCCCGAGGTGTATGCCGCTGTGCTTTCGAATTTATAGTTGCCGAAAAGCTTATAGCCGTGCTCGTGGTGAACATCGCCGTAAACTGCGCTGTTACCCATCATATCGGTAAAAGGACCTAAGGGGTTTTCGCTTCTGAACATTCTTATGTGGTAACCGCCGTCTGTGCCAAGCCATTCGTAGCTTGTCTGCAGATAGAAATAGCCTGCTTCCTTGTCGTAGTAAATAAAGGGGCCTTCACCGGACCAGCCCTTACCCCCTGCAATATGGGTGCCGAAGTATCTATCAACCATGCGGCCATCGGCAGTTTTTTTGTCAAACCCCGGGTAAAGAAGGCTGCCGTCAAGCTCATTTATGGGAAGGGCAAAAATGCCGCCCGACCATGAGCCGTAGGTAAGGTAAAGCCTGCCTTTTTCGTCTTCATACACACAGGGGTCAATTGCGTTGGGATAGGTTATGTTGTTATAATCCTCAATGCCCCAATCGTCCTTATAGGAGCAAACTCTTCCCTTTTCAATAAGCTCGTCGAGGTGGGTGTTGGTATACTTTTTGTTATGTGTGCTGTTTTCGTCCTTAGCGTTTATTTTTGTAAAGCCTGAATAAATAACGGTATCAACATATTCATAAACGCCGTCAATTTCCTTGGACACAGCTAAGCCTATACAGCTGCGCTTATAGGTGGAGGATGCGCTGTAATACATCATGTAAGCGCCTCGTGAGCCGTCGGGCCACAAATACTTGGGGTTATAGTAAACATCGGGCGCCCATACTGCAAAGCCACCCTTACAGTCGCTATCGTCCTCACCCGCCCACTTGAAGGAGCCCTTCAAATTTTCGGAAAGGTTGCCGAAATGAACATTGCCCTCTCTTTTATAGCCGCGGGCAGTATGCTCCCAATTTATCAAATCATTGCTCTTTACGGTAGTAATGTGGCTGCCGAAGGCGTAATACTTACCCTCTGCAGTTTTGATTATGGAGGGGTCGTGTACCGAAACCTCTCTTATGTTTATGTTTTCTTTTTTCATTTCCGCACCTCCGCTTATTGCCGTTATTGGTAAAATGGTAAGCGAAAGCAGTATGCAAAATAGTTTTTTCATTTTCTCACTCCTAACCTTATATTTCAATTATACCATTAATAAGCGAAAATACAAGAAAAAAACAGACAGATTTCCATCTGTCTGTTTTTGGTCTTATTCAGCCTCTGTTACATCTGTTGCAGATTCTGCAAGATATCTTTCGTAGTCGATCTTGTTAACTGTTTTTCTTACCTCACCCCAGAGAGTGTCGGCTGTTACATCGTCGCCAAGGTTGTATTCTGCAACGAACTCACTTACAGCCTCTTCGCTGCCAAGGTAAATCTTAAGAGGCATTGTGTCAAGTGCTTCGCCCCATGTGGATTCTGCTGTAATTTCTTCACCAAGGGAGAAGGCTTCCTTCATTTCTTCAACGCTCATACCGTACATTTCTGTCATGTAGGATACAGGAACAAGGAACTGAACAACGTCGTAATAAGTGTCGCCCTTAACATCGTCGGGAAGCTGGAGCATTCTTCTTGCCTGTTCAACGCTCATGTTATTCATTTCGGCAACGCTTTCAAGTGTCATGCCTGAAATGTTGTAATAGCCCATGTGGTTGTAGGGGTTGTAGAAGGTTTTGTATGCTTTCATGCCGCCAAATGCAAGAGCCGCAATAATTACGATAGCTACAATCGCCTTAAGTACACCCTTGAGAGCTTTGTTTGTTCTGCTCAGCTTTTCGTTCTCAATCTTGAGCTCTGTAACCTCGTCAATGAGAAGCATTGTATCAATATACTTTTCAGCCTCTGTGCTGTCTTCAACTTCCTGCCCTTCAGCTATTTCTTCAACAGCTTCGTCTACTGCATCTTCAACAGCCTCAACTGCTTCTTCTAAAACCTCTTCTGCTGCTTCTACAGCTTCTTCAACGCCCTCTTCGAGCAATTCATTGTTTTTATTTTCGTCCATTTTCATTACCTCCTTAAAAACATCTTTACAATAATAACACAAAAACTGACTAAAGTAAATAGTCAGTTTTATGTTTTGGCTTATTTATTGTTTATAACACCCTGCGCCCATTTTATGTGGTCAATTATATCCCTTCTGTTTTTTCGTCCTGAAAATGTTGAAAAGCCTGCCAAAGCTACAAAAAACAAAATAAAAAATATCGGAAAGAGCCCGGTCCATCCCGGTTCGTCCTTAAGAATAAAAAACATTCTCACAACTATCGAAACCCACACAACGGAAAAAAGCGTTACAAGCCAATTCCACCTGAATATGCCCTTGGCAATTGTTTTACCGGGCTCAACCTCTTTAAAGTGCAGTTTCAAAATTGGTCTGAAGGAATTGCGGTAGGAAATTCCATGATGTAAGCTTACAAGGCTGCCTATCCTTCTGGCATAAATAACATCCTGTTCAAAAAGGAGTACCGGTTTTTCTGTATAACGCAATATTTCTTCTATTGCAGTTTCCTTATCACAGTTAAATTCAAATTCATAAATTTTCATGTTGTTACCTTTCTATGTTGTTCTTTCTCTGCATGTGTGTTGTTAAAAACCTGATAAAAACATCACGTCTTGTCAAGCGTGCATATTCGTGCTATATTTATTGTACATCAATGTGTAATTTAAATCAAGTATTTACATTGTATATGGAGGTAAAAAATGAAAAGAGAAATTCACGTATCAAAGCTTGGCTCAGATACAAACAATGGTAGCTTGGAGAGCCCGTTTCTGACTATCTCCAAGGCTGCAAAAATAGCCGAAGAGACAGACACGGTAATTGTGCACGAGGGCACCTATCGTGAAAGGGTTTCGCCTGCCAACAGTGGCAGAAGTGACCTTCACAGAATTGTGTATACTGCTGCAGAGGGCGAAAGGGTTGTAATAAAGGGGTCGGAAATTATAACCGAATGGGTTCTTTTTAAAGACGACATTTACCTTGCAAGGATTGACAATTCCCTCTTCGGAGATTATAACCCCTACACACAAACTGTCAGCGGTGACTGGTGCATATTCCCTATTGACCCTATGGTTCACACAGGGCAGGTTTACTTAAACGGCAAGGCAATGAGTGAAAAAGCAGACATATCCCTTCTTACGGAAGAAATGACATGGTGCGCCTTAGTCACAGACACAACAACCGAAATTTATGCAAACTTTGGCTGTTCACCCACAGGCGAGCTTGTTGAAATAAATGTACGCCCGGGATGCTTCTATCCCGATATACCGGGCATTAACTACATAACCGTAAAGGGCTTTGAAATGGCACATGCCGCAACAGAGTGGGCACCGCCCACCGCCCGACAGACAGGCATGCTCTGGACTCGCTGGAGCAAGGGCTGGATTATTGAAAACAACATACTTCACGATTCACGCTGCAGCGCAATAAGCCTTGGCAAGGAAATATCAACAGGGCATAATCTGAGCACTCGCTACAGAAGAAAGCCAGGCTACAGAACTCAGCTCGAAACTGTTTTTATGGCACGCCATGAGGGCTGGGATAAGGAAAGAGTCGGCTCACATATTGTGCGTAACAACAAAATTTATGACTGTGGTCAAAACGGTATTGTAGGCAACTTAGGCGGAGCTTTCTCGGAAATTTACGGCAACGAAATATACAATATAGGCACACGCCACGATTTTATCGGCTACGAAATTGCAGCAATTAAGCTGCACGCAGCAATCGATACTTCTATTCACCACAACTTGCTGCATAACAGCGTCCGTGGCTTGTGGCTCGACTGGCAGGCCCAAGGCGTGAGAGTAAGTGCTAATGCCTTTTTTGATAACGAGCTTGATTTCTGGGTAGAGGTAACTCATGGCCCTCACCTTATAGATAACAATATTTTCGCTTCGAAGGATTCGCTTTTAAACCATGCTCAGGGCGGAGCATATATACATAACATTTTCTGCGGAAAAATATCCACAGCTCCGGTTCCATACAGAGCTACTCCCTATCATCTGCCACATTCAACCGAAATAATAGGCACGTCACGTATATACGGCAATGATGACCGTTTTTATCAGAACATTTTCTGCACTACAGGTACAAATCAGTACGATGGCTGTCCGTCGGATTTTGAAGGCTTCCAGAAAAGGGTTATAAAAAACATTGCCGAAACCACCAATATGGACATTGAAAGCTACTGCTTTGAAAAGCTTCCCTGTTATATTAACAATAACTGCTATCTGGGCGGAGCTGTGGCGTATTCGGAGGAAATTAACAAAACTGTTTCTGCTGAAAAAATGAAGGTTGAAATTGTCCGTGAGGATGATGGCTTTTATGCCGAAATTTATTGCCCTGTTGACCCAAGGAGTGAAGCGAGTGAAATAATGTGCACGGAGAATTTGCCCATAACCTACATGACAGAACAGCTCTACGAAGCACCCGACGGCACGCTCATTGCAATTAATACTGACTATTGTAATACAGAAAGAGGCGAAAATCCTGTTTTGGGTGCATTTGAAACTCTTACAAAGGGCGACAATAGAATTAAAATCTGGTAAGAAGTAAAATTTATATCAAAAAAACGACTTGCTTGACAAGTCGTTTTTTAGTCGCAGTTAAATTCAAATTCGTAAATTTTTATTTGGTTACCTCATTACAGTTTTTATGCCTTACAATACCTATAATTGCAGAAGCTATTGCAACGGCCTCGTAAATCATTCCGCCTATTGCCATTACAAAAGCATCGTAGGTGAAAACCATGGGTGAAGTTACAAGAATGCTCCAACGGATGCTTTGTGCTTCCTTTAAATTAAGGCAGAGGGTGTTTATTACAAGCCCTGCTACAATAAAAATGCTGTACCAGCCATTCCATGACAATATGCCTAAAATCGCCATAACAGCGGCAAAAACCCAAGGCAGAATGTTTGCCCAGATACCGAGCTTTTCTTTTTTGTAGTATGTAATGTTTCTTACTGTGCCAACTGCGTTAAGAAAAAACGCAGGCCATGCATTTAAACAAAGATAATGCGCGCAGAACACAGCGCAGGTTGCTATCTGAAAAACAAGAAGGCTTTTTGCGTTCTTTGTCTGGTAGGACAAAAACCCTAATATTACAGTAATTATGCCAAAAATTTGACCTAAAATAAAAATTGCAGTACTCATTTTGTCACCTCGGTAATATTTTAACACAAGGAAAGGAGTATTGCAATAAGGTAGTCAATAGTATGTAAAAGTATAATAGTTCAAATGTCCGTTTCTTTGTTAAATAAACACCTATTCAACCTTCATCATTCTGTATCCGACACCTATATGTGTCTGAATATACTGCGGAGAGTCCGGAAGTTTTTCAATCTTTTTTCTAAGTGTTGTCATAAATACACGAAGAGAACCTATATCTGTTTCCCACGCACTGCCTCGGATTTTCTCTGCAATAAATTTATGCGTAAGCACCTTTCCTACATTTTTTGACAACACGCAAAGCAGCTTATATTCTGTGGGAGTAAGGTGCATTTCCTCCTCATCAAGGTATGCACAGCCTGCAGCATAATCAACTTTAAGCTTTCCGTTTGTAAAAATTGATTCTGATGCTGCCGCTTGGTTTTGATAGCTTAATCTTCTTTGCGTAACTCTTAGTCTTGCAAGAAGTTCTTCAACAGAAAATGGTTTCGTCAGATAATCGTCTGCGCCACAGTCTAATGCCTCTATTTTATCTGTGTCCTCACTTCTTGCGCTAATCACGATAATCGGCATATTAGACCACGTACGGATTTTCTTAATTACTTCAATT